>CANOGC010000006.1 GCA_947565445.1 uncultured Clostridium sp.
AGGTGGCCGAGTGGCTAAAGGCGGCAGACTGTAAATCTGTTCTCATACGAGTACGAAGGTTCGAATCCTTCCCTGTCCACCAAAAAGCATTGTAGTAAACGGATGCTTTTTTTGTATCTCTATATCTTAGGAACAATATACTGAAAAAGAAATTTTACTTGCTCCTTTTATTAATGAAATAAAGTCTGAATTAGATAGAATTCAACAAAATAAAGCCCTAAATAATGTAGCTTTAGATATCCCTGTTTCTTTTGCTATTTCATCTATTTTTTTAGTTTTCATTTGTTCTAATATTTTTTGTTTATACTCTTTATTATATGCCATTTTGAACACTCCTTATATAGTTTTACTTTGGTGTTATACTACTTCCGTGTACATAAGTCAATTTGTATGTTTTTTTTCTAAAATAACTTCCATTTTTTTAATTCTTAACATATAATTAAGAAAACACAAAACATATAATTATATGTTTTGGACTACATATGCTTTTAAGGGGCGTATTTTTATGAAAAAAATTTTATTTGAAGGTTGTGCCACTGCAATCGCTACACCTTTTACCGAATTAGGTGTTAATTATGAAGAATTCGGTAGATTAATTGATTTTCAAATTGAACAAGGCATTGATTCTTTAGTAGTTTGTGGAACAACTGGTGAGTCTTCTACAATGACAGATGCTGAAAGAAAGGAAACTTTTTCGTTTGCTGTTAAAAAGATTGCTAAACGTGTTCCTGTAATTATTGGAACTGGAAGTAACTGTACTTCTTCTGCGATAGAACTTACGAAATATGCAGAATCTATTGGTGCAGATGGAGCCTTAGTAGTTACTCCATACTATAATAAAGCTACACAATCAGGACTTATAGAACATTATACTGCTATTGCAAATAACACTAACCTACCAATTATTATGTATAATGTTCCATCTAGAACTGGTGTTAACATTTTACCTAAAACTTGTTTAGAACTTTCTAAAATTCCAAATATTGTTGCAATAAAAGAAGCTAGTGGAAATTTATCTCAAGTTGCCGAAATTTCATCATTATGTGGTGATAATTTAACAATTTATAGTGGAAATGATGATCAAATATTACCTATACTTTCTGTAGGTGGAAAAGGTGTTATTTCTGTTCTTTCTAATGTTGCACCTAAAATCACAAGCAAAATGGTTCATGATTATTTAGATGGACACTTTGAAAATGCTAAAAAATCACAACTAGAAGCTGTTGCACTAATTAAAGCTCTATTTTGTGAAGTAAACCCTATTCCTGTAAAAGCTGCATTAAATAAGTTAGGATTTCATATGGGTAATCCAAGACTTCCTTTAACTCCTTTATCAGAAGAAAATATGGCAATATTAGAAAAAGAAATGAAAAATTATGGTTTAATATAGCTAAATATTACATTTTGATTAAGTTTTTCTTAAAACAAACAAAATGATTACTTTATATGCTATAATAAAAATGAAATTTAAAATACATAAGACTATTTATAGGAGTTGAATTCATTTTATGCTATTGCTAGAAGAAAGTACAAAATCAAATATAGAAGAATTTGATTTAATTATAGAAGATTTAATATCTAATGAAACTGTACAAAAGATGAAAAGCTATAAGCAACATTATGATACTTCATGTTTTGAACATTGTAAAAATGTTGCATTTTATAGTTATCTAATTTGTAAAAAATATCACTTAGATTATGTTTCAGTAGCTCGTGCTGGTATGTTACACGATTTATTTTTGTATGATTGGAGAAAAAGAGAAAATGGTAGAACTGGTCTTCATGCTTTTACTCATCCAAAAACGGCACTACAAAATGCTTCAAAACTATTTCCTTTAAATGAAAAGGAAATAGATATTATATTAAAACACATGTGGCCTGTTACTCTTAGTTTTCCAAAATATGCTGAAAGTTATGTTATTACATTTGTAGACAAATATTGTGCTGTACAAGAATCTATAAAAGCATATAAATCAAAAAAAGGTATGCAAAAATTATATCGTTATGCATATGTATTTTTAAGTATGTTAGTTATTTTAAGGTAATTATAATTGTACTATAGAAAGGATTTGAAAAGAAATGATAAAGGTTCTAATTAATGGTTGTAATGGTCGTATGGGTCAAGTTCTTGTAAATGAAATAGATCGTTTCCCTGAGTTATTATTAAGTAGTGGATTTGATGTTTATGATGAAGGAAAAAATACTTTTCCTGTTTATTCTAAAATAGAAGATATCAAAGAAAAACCAGATGTTATTGTAGATTTTAGTATTCCTGTTTCTACTTTTAATATTTTAAATTATGCAGTAAGAAATAAAGTTCCTGTTGTAATTGCAACAACTGGCTTTTCAAAAGAACAATTAGAAGAAATTAAAGTAAGTTCTACTCTAATTCCAATTTTTAGGTCTTCTAATATGTCATTTGATATTAATCTTATGAAAAAGATTGTTTCAGAAGTAGCAAAAAAATTACAAGGAATAGATATTGAAATTATAGAAACTCATCATAATAGAAAAGTAGATGCTCCAAGTGGTACAGCAATTTTACTTGCTGATGCAATTAATGAAGTAATGGATGAAAAATTTGAATATAATTTTAACAGACATGATCTACATGAAAAAAGAAACCCGAAAGAAATTGGCTTTTCTTCTATACGTGGAGGAAATATTGTTGGAGAACATAGTGTACAATTTTATGGAGAACATGAAACTTTTGAAATAAAACATACTTCATATTCTAGAAATGTATTTGCAGAAGGAGCTTTAAAAGCTGCAATTTTTCTTGCAAACCAAAAACCTGGATATTACGGTATGGATGATTTAGTAAAATAATCTATTTTTTATATTAAAATGTAGGGGCACTGTTTGCTGGAAATACTTCGTAGGACTGGCACCAATGTGCCCTTTTATTTTATAATAGAAAATTACTCTATTTTAAGTTAAAGATGTATGGGCGAGCATTGCTCGTCCGTGTGGCAAAGCCACTTTCTTTAAAATATATTATCTATACTAAGTCTTTCTTTAGATTCAATATTTTCTAATATATAATTACAACGATCAATACTATCTACTGCTTGAGAATCATCTTCCATTTCAATAAAACTTTGCATAGATATAATTGCTGTTGATACTTTTTCTATTTCACTATGTTCGGTATATAATACAATTATTTCATCCAATTCTTCCCATTTTTCATATGTTTCTTTTGCTTTTTGTAATGCCATATCATAGTTTGGCTCGTCTTTAACTAATTCCTGTTTTGTATTATCTAGATGTTCTTTTATTTGTGAAACAGTACTTTTTGTATAGTTTTGTGTAACTACATTTAGTACAATAATGGCAATAACAATTATTGTACTAATTACTACTTCCTTATACATCTTCTTCCCCTTTCTTTTGGCAGAAAATTTGTCCTTTCCCATCAAATGTTACAATTAGCGCTTCTTCTGGTTTATAACCAAACTTTTCAACTTGTTTTTCTAACCAAATATAGTTTTTCCCTATTTTTCGTAAATTTTCTTCCATAATTTTTCCATCAACCACTAAATCATATGGTATTCCTTCATAATCTGGCATTATACCAAAATCTTCTGGTATAGTATTTCTCTTATTTGGCTTTTGAATTACAGTAATATTTCCACTAGTTTCTAATATAGCATACTCTACATCTCCTATACTCGATACACTATTTATACGTAATCTCTCCTCTAATTCATTAATTGTAAAACGTTCTTTTATTAACGCTTTTTCATCAATTTTTCCACGATAAATCAAAATTCTTGGCTTTCCACAAACTATTTCTCTTGCTCTTACACTTTTCATATTTAAAACAGAAATTAATAAATGCATAACTAACAATCCTAATATTGGAATTATTCCTTTTGTAATTGGCACTCCTGTCTCTGTCATCGGAATTGATGCAAGGTCTGCAATCATAATAGATATTGCAAGTTCAAATGGTTGTAGTTGCCCTATTTCCCTTTTTCCCATTAAACGCATAACTATTAAAACGATTATGTATAAAACTACTGCTCTTACAAATGTAATCAACATACTTTTCTCCTCTTTATTTAATAAGTAGTAATATAAAAAAACAAAAGTAGCTTCACCATACGGACGAGCAATGCTCGCCCCTACATTTTTAACTTAAAATAGAGTAATTTCCTATTATATTAAAAATTCCGTTCTCCACGGCGTTTTAGTATAATTGGTTTTAATAAAAATGATACACACTATACTCCCAGAAAAAGAAATGTGACGCCCTTAGCTAACAGGTCGAACTCGTTTTTAATTTTATATTACTAATTCTTTTATATATTTATTTATATTTTTTACTTTTTTTAAAAAATTATACAAATCAATTTTGAATAATTTTTTTATTTTTGTTCATAATAATTTCATACACTGGACGTAAAAAATTAATAATAGAAATTTCTATTATTTACTTTATCTTTTTAAAGATAGGAGGTTTCTTAAAATGGATAACGAAAAAAGTAATGTCCAAAGTTCTACTGGAACGAGCACAATTGGTCAAATCATATGGAGATTTGTAGCTGCTGCTGTTGTTCTTGCAATTACTGCATTTTTTACACCTGGATTTACCATAAATAATATATGGGCTTTAGCACTTGCAGCTGTTGTTCTTACTGTAATTGATTATTTAATTGTAAGATTTACTGGATTACATGCTAGTCCTTTTGGAAAAGGATTTGTAGGTTTTGTTCTCTCAGCAGTTGTTCTATATGTAACCCAATATTTTGTTGCAGGATATACTATATCTTGGATTGCAGCCATAATTGGTGCTCTTGTTTATGGTGTTGTTGATTACTTCATTCCTGGAGACAACAAACTATAGAAAAAGAGAAGATAAAATAAACAATGTTTATATTATTTATTTTATCTTCTTTTTTCTAATATATTTTATACTTTCTTATATACTCTTCCACTTCACGTGGAATTATGTTTGATATATCACTATTACTTCCACTTTTCAGAGCATTTCTTACACTAGTTGCACTCATATTCTCATATGGGTTGTCCTCTAGTATGTTAAAATGTGCCTTAAAACGTTCTAAAATTGGATTTAAACTGATTTTTTCCTGTATGTTAATACTACGTCCTATTACAATAAATTCGTAATTTTTAGCTAATATTTCCAAATCATCTAAACTCACTAATTTATTTAAATTGTCTGCTCCTATTATGAAATATGGCTTTATACCAGTATATTGTTTTTGTATTTTCTCAAATGCTTGTAACATTGTTAACGAATTTGGTAGATTAAGTTCAATATCTGATACTTCTAAATGTTGTTCTTTTCTAGTTGCTATTTTTAGCATTTCATATCTATGTTCTTCTTTTGCTAGTTCTAATTTTGGATAATTATCACCCATAGGAACAAATACAACCTTATCTAAATTATATTTTTGTTGTACTAATTTTGCAATATTTAAATGAGCATTTGTTACAGGGTTAAAACTACCTCCAAAAAAACCATATTTTTTCATATTTCGCTCCTATAAATATTTCTTTACTTCTTCATATATTTCATTATGTATATCATCAACCGTTCTAATTGAACCATCATCATTTACACATTTTACTTCATACCAATCATAGTCTTTAACTAAACTACATGCTGTTTCATAGCTATCTACTATATGTGATTTATCTCTTTCATGAATGTCCTTTTGTGCTGCATGTGTAAACTTGTTTTCACGGTTTTCTATTAATTTTAGAGCATAATTTGGTGGCATATTTATAAAAAATGTTTTTGTAGGTACTGGTAATCCATATAGATTAAACTCAAAATCCCATAACCATTTTAAAAACTTATCTCTTTCCTCTTTATCTTGTATTTTTCCTGCTTGATGCACCATATTTGCTGTTGTGTAACGGTCTGCAAGAATTATTCCATCATTTTTATAATAATCTTCATAATAGCGTTTATATGTTGCATAACGATCTGCTGCATAAAAAGTAGATGCAATGTATGGGCTAACGTCTTTTGCATTTTCTCCAAATTCTCCTGATAAATACATTTTTACTAAACTTGATGATGCATTATCATAGTTTGGAAAACTCACTACACGATATTCTATGTTTTCTTCTGATAGCCTTTCTTGTAGTTTTCTAAATTGTGTTTGTTTTCCACTTCCATCTGTTCCTTCTATTACAAATAATTTTCCCATTTTATTTCATTCCTTTTTTTATATATTCTATTTCTTCTTCTACATTTAATCTCATAAATAATGGTTCACCTTTTTTTATTACAGTAGTATTCTCTGGAATTTTATCTACATCATATATACTTTCCCATGTATTCTCACTATTGTCTAATCCGATTTGTTTTAATATGTTTTTTGCTGTTTCTTCCATAAATGGTAATAACATAATTCCTATTTTTCTTAGATTCTCAATTAAGTGATTCATACATGATTGTAATTTTAAAGTTTCTCCCTCTTTTTCTAAGCTCCAAGGCATTGTTTCATCAATATATTTATTTGTTCTTGCGATAATGTTCCAAAGCTCTTGTAAAGAATTTGCAAACTCAAACTTCTCAATATGCTCTTCTACAAGTTTTATTTGTTTTAAAGTATATTCTTCTAATTCTTTATCTACATCATTTACTTGTCCTACATATTTTGGAACTACTCCACCAAAATATTTATTTACCATTGATACAGTTCTATTTAATAAATTTCCTAAATCATTACATAAATCAAAATTAAAACGCTCTACAAAACTTTCTGGTGAAAAAATCCCATCTTGTGCTACTGGCATTTCACGAAGCAAAAAATATCTTGTAGCATCTAAACCATAACGATCTATTAATAACTCTGGATATACAACATTTCCTTTAGATTTACTCATCTTTCCATCTTTCATTGTAATCCAGTTATGAACTAATATTTTTTTAGGAAGTGGTAAATCTAGTGCCATTAAGAAAATTGGCCAATAAATTAAGTGAAATCTTGCAATATCTTTTCCAACAATTTGTAAATCTGCTGGCCAATATTTTTTAAATTTGCTATCATCTTCTGATAAATACCCAAGTGCTGTTATATAGTTTGTTAAAGCATCTAGCCATACATATACTACATGTTTAGGATCACTATTTACTTTAATTCCCCAATCAAAATTAGTACGGGTTACGCATAAGTCTTCTAGCCCAGGTTTTATAAAGTTATTAATCATTTCTGTTTTACGAAATTCTGGTGTAATGAAATCACTTTCTTCATATAGCTTTATTAAACGGTCAGCATATTTTTTCATGTTAAAGAAATATGTTTCTTCTTTCATAAGCACAACGTCTCTTCCACAATCTGGACATTTTCCATCTACTAGCTGTGTTTTTGTAAAATATGTTTCGCAAGGCACACAATACATTCCTTCATATGTGCCTTTGTATATGTCTCCATTTTCTAAAAACCTTTCAAAAATTTGTTGTACTGGTTTTATATGTCTTTCTTCTGTTGTACGAATAAAATCATCATTTTCTATTTTCATTTTTGTCCATAATTCTTTTGCAACATCTGCCATATGGTCTACATGCTCTTGTGGTGTCATATTATTTTTTTTCGCTACTGTTTCTATTTTTTGTCCATGTTCATCTGCACCAGTAAGAAGATATGTGTCATATCCCCTTAAAGTTTTGTATTTTTTTACTGTATCTGCTACAACTGTTGTATATGCTGTTCCTATATGATATCTCCCACTTGGATAATAAATTGGTGTGGTAATATAGTATTTATCCATCCTCTTCACCTACTCCCATTATTTTAATTTTTCTTCAATTAAATTCGCTAATTCTTCTGCCTTTTTTGTAATATATTCTTCGTCTTCCCCTTCAATCATAACTCTTATTAAAGGTTCTGTACCAGAAGGTCTTATTAAAACTCTACCATTATCTGCAAATTCTTTTTCTAGTTCTTCTATTTTTTGTTTAACCACTTCATCTTTTTCATAGTCTTGTTTTTTATCTTGTGATACTTTTGCATTAATTAATACTTGTGGATATATATTAATTATGCTACAAAGTTCAGATGCTAAAACACCTTTTTCTAATAAAATTTGTATTACCATTAATGATGTTAAAATTCCATCTCCTGTTGGGTTATAATCTAAGAAAATAATGTGTCCAGATTGCTCTCCTCCTAAATTATAACCATTTTTTAGCATTTCTTCTAGTACATAGCGGTCTCCTACTTTTGTTTGTTTAAGGTTTAGGTTGCTTTCATTACAATATTTCTTTAATCCTAAATTACTCATAACGGTAGCTACTACTGTATCATTTTTCAAAGTACCTTTTTCTTTCATATAATTTGAAACAATTGCTAATACTTTGTCTCCATCAATTTCATTTCCTAGTTCATCAATTAATAAACATCTATCTCCATCACCATCATATGCAATTCCTAAGTTTAATTTATGGTCTACTACAAATTTTTTAATCTGTTCCAAATGAGTAGAACCACAGTTTTCGTTTATATTAATACCATCTGGATGATTGTTTATAATTATATGTGGAATTCCTAAACCAGAAAATATTTTTTCTGCTATTTTATATGTTGCGCCATTTGCTGTGTCTATTCCAACTATGAAATCTTTCTTTTTACAATTTCCAATTGTACTACTAAATGTATCAAAAAAGAACTCTGCATATTCATCTATTAAGTCTTCTCTTACTTCTGATATTCCAATTTTGTTATGTGATGCATTCATATCTGAAATTTTGTCTGAATCCATAATAGCTTCAATTTCTTCTTCTAATGAATCATCAATTTTCATACCTTTGTTACTAAAATATTTTACCCCATTAAATTCAAATGTATTATGAGATGCAGAAATAACAACACTTGCATCTGCATTTAGTTTTCTTGTTAAATATGCTACTGCTGGTGTTGGAAGAACTCCTAATAATTTTACATTTGCACCATAACTTAAAAAGCCTGCTGTCATTGCACTTTCAATTAAACTTCCAGATATACGTGTATCTCTTCCTATTAGTATAGTTGGTGTATGGTCTGCATGTTTTGATAATACACATGCTCCTGCTTTTGCTACTTTATATACAAGACCTGGTGTTAATTCTGTATTCGCAATTCTTCTAATTCCATCTGTTCCAAAATATTTTCTCATTACTTATCCTTCTTTCTATTAAAACAATGTTTTTATTGGTTTTACCTCTTCTATATTTATTTCTTTGCTTTCTAATATATTCTTTGGGTTTATTAATGTAAGCTCTTCTAACTTACTATGTGGTATTATTTTTTCTATTTTTTTTATATCTTCACTTATATTCTCATATTTTTTACTATTATGGCTATCAGACCCTAAAAAGTGAATTGCATTTGCCTTTAGTAGTTTTATAAGTGTTTTTTTTGCTTTTCCACCATAATATCCACTAATACTTGCAAAGTTTGCTTGAAATAGTACTCCATTTTTAACTAGTTCTACTACTAAATTAGGTTCTTTTTGTACATAGCTATATCTTTCTGGATGTGCAATAACTGGAATTAGCCCATTTGCTTTTATTTCGAATATAACATCTCTTAAATAATTTACCACACTATTCATTGGTAATTCAAATAGTACATATCTACTATCTGCTAATGTTGATGCCTTTTTTTCTTTTATTAATTTTACTATGTTTGGTGTAATATAAATTTCGCTTCCAGTATGAAGCTTTACTCCTAAACTATTTTCTTTTATTACTTTATTCATAGCTTCTACTACTGCATGTCTTTTTATGGAATCTGTTTCATAATATTCTTCTATATAATGAGATGTTGCAATAATATCTGTAAATCCAGCTTCTACTGCTTTTCCAAACATCTCATATGACTCTTCAAAGCTAGAAGAGCCATCATCTATTTTAGGAATAATATGGCTATGTATATCAATCATTATTTGCATTTCCTCTTTCTTTATTTTCATAATAATATGTATGTTCATATTTCTTAGCATTTACTGGTACTTTATTTATTACAACTCCTGAAATATTTCCGCCTACATTTTCAATCATTTTTTTAACTTTTTCCACATCTCCCATTTTAGTAGTTTTATATGATGTAACAATTAATGTAGTATCTACTTGTCTTGATAAAATAACTGAGTCTGTTACTAGAAGTGCTGGTGGTCCATCAAAAATAACCATATCAAATGTATTTTTAAGTTTTACTATTAATTCATTCATTTCTTCTGAAACTAGTAATTCTGATGGATTTGGTGGAATATCTCCTGCTGGCATTATGTGTAGACCTTCTATATTTGTTTCTCTTATATATGAAAATATATCTTTTTTGTCTTCTAATTCACTTACTCCAGATAAATAATTTGACAGTCCGAGGTCTTTTTTCCATACCAAATATGGTATTAATCCTTCCTTTTCGCATATCTGAATCAATAAGTAATACTTTTTTGTTTTCTCCTGCAAAGGCTATTGCAAGGTTAGTTGATACCCAACTTTTTCCCTCTCCTGGTACACTACTTGTAACTAATAATGTTTTTAGTCCTTGGTTTGATGTCATAAATTGTATATTTGTCCTTAATGTTCTAAAAATTTCCGCAATTGGTGATTTTGGGTCTTTATTAATTATTAATTCTTTTCCCATTACTTTTCCCTTTCTTTTTCATCTCATAGTTATATTGTGGAATAGATGCTAGCACTGCTAGTCCTAACTTTTTTTCTACTTCTTCATTATTTTTTATTGTGGTATCAAATAAGCTTTTTATATAAACTATTCCTGCTGCTAGAATAAATCCTATACTTGCAAATATTAGTATTTCTTTTTTATAATTAACATTGTAAGGTTCTTCTTCTATTTTTGCTTCATCTACCATAAGAATATTTTCTAGTTTATAAATTTCTTTTGTTTTTTCTATAAATACTTTTACTATTTCATTTGTAAGTTCTTTTGCTTTTACATTGTCTGTATTTTTTACTGAAACTTCAATAAGTTGTGTTGTAGATACTAGTTGTACTTCTACATTTTTCCTTAAGTCTTCTTCTGTAATATCTGTATATTGTAAGTTGTTTATTACTTGTCTTAGTATATTGTTGGTTTTAATTAGTTCTGTATATGTTGCTACTAATTGCTGGTTTAGTGTTACTTCTGATTGTGTAATTGTGCTAGTTTCTGTATTATTGCTTTTTGTAAGTACAAGTGTTACTGTTGATTTATAGTCTGGTATTACTATTTTTGTTGCATAGTACAGCCCTAAAACTGCAAATGTTAGTGTTACCATAATAATGAATAATTTTTTACTCCAAAAAATATTAAATAGTTCTTTTAAATCTATCTCTTCCATAATATCTCCATTCATTTTAACTTTACGTCTATTATATCTATTTTTACCTTATTTTGCAATATATTTGTAAAATAAATTTTATGACGAATTTTGTCGAAATCTTTTTATTTTTTTGTATTGCTTTTTGACAATAGCACATGTTATAATAAATACATTAATTAGACAAACTAATGAGAGGAGGAATAATATGCAAGAAATAACATTAGAAACTATTTTTAATACACTATTACAATTTAAAGAA
The DNA here is from genome assembly GCA_947565445.1 of uncultured Clostridium sp. Lineage (GTDB taxonomy): Bacteria > Bacillota > Clostridia > TANB77 > CAG-508 > RGIG8482. The sequence continues at coordinate 11,552 of CANOGC010000006.1, forward strand.
GAAACCAATAACCACTTTAATCAAATTGATAAGCATTTAGAAGAAGTTGATAAACATTTAGAAGAAGTTGATAAACATTTAGATCAAATTGATGGACGTTTTGAAGAAGTTGATGGACATTTCCAAAAGTCTGACAGCCGTTTAGATTCTCTTGAACGTATTGTTGCAAAAATAGAATTTGAACATGGTGAAAAATTGGCATTTTTATGCGATAATGCGAAAATAAACAATGAAAAGCATGAAGAATTTGAAAAAGAATTAAAAAGCATTCAAACACAACTTATGGATCACGAATTACGAATTCAAGTTTTAGAAGAAAACTTTCGGGAAAGCTTTATAAGTCAAAAATAAGCTAAACTTAAAATGGTTAGCTTATTCATTAAAATTTCATTTTACTATCTGTAAAATAATATAATTATATGACATTAGTTTGTCTAATTAATTTTTTATATCTTACATTTCATACATATATTTTATAAAATCCCTTTTGGCTTTTTCCACATCTGTAACATAAATATATGCTCCTCTTTCTAATATTTCCTTGCTATATTCTACTTTTGGTATCATTACTGAAACAATATTACCTAAGTATGCATCTTTGTTGGTTATAAATTCTGGTATTAATGGCATATATTTTGCTAAATCTATATTAGTAGTTATTTGTAATAAAACTAAATCTATAATTCTAGAAATTTCTGATGGGTCTTCTGACATGATTTTATTTAACATAGATATAAATACATCTCTTTGTCTTCTGGTTCTGCCATAATCTCCATGTTCTTCCATTTCATTAGAAAAACCTGCCATTCTTTCTTTTACATGTGCTGCTGCTTGTTCACCTGTTAATATAACTTTACCATATTGGGTTACTTTTTTAACAGGACTACCTGAAAATTCGTAAAACATATCTACATATTGATTAATCCAGTTCATTTCTTCTTTTGTTATTTCTACTTCTACTCCACCTAATTCATTAATAATACTATACATTTCTGAAATATTTATGGTAACATATTCTTTTAAATTTAGCCCAAAATTTTCATTTATAGTTTTTATGGCTAATTGTTCTCTTCCTTCCCTAAATGCTGCATTAATTTTGTATCTGTATTCAAAGCCATCTATATTTGTTGCTGTATCACGAGGAATGCTAATTAATTTAATAGTTTTATAGTTTGGATTAATAGATATAATCATTATTGCATCACTATTTCCTACATATTGGTTAGACATATCTCTAGAATCTGAACCAAGAAGTAGTATGTTTATTACTTCTTTATATTCCTCTTCGGTTACGCCTTCTAACTCATCGTACAAATTCTCATTAATACTAAGATTTTCTTCATCTAGTTCTTGAAAATTTACTTTAGATAACTTATCATTAACAAATTTTGTTACAAATAATACTAAAACTAAAATAATGCTTATAAGTAGAATAAGTACTATTTTAATCCATTTACCTATTTTTCTTTTTGGCTTTTTACTAATTTCGTCTTCCATTTAATCTCCTATTTTAACCAATCTGGATTTTTTAAATACCAATCTATTGTTTTTATAATTCCATCTTCAAACTTAGTTTTTGGTTCCCATCCAAGTTCATTTTTTATTTTTGTAGGATCAATAGCATAGCGATAGTCATGTCCTTTTCTATCTTCTACAAATTCTATTAAATCTTCACTCTTATTTAGATGTTTTAAAATTAGCTTTACAATATCTATATTTCTTTTTTCGTTGTGCCCACCAATATTGTATCTTTCTCCGGCTCTTCCATTATGGAATACCATATCTATTGCTTCACAATGGTCTTCTACATATAACCAATCACGAATATTTTTTCCATTACCATATACTGGTAGTTTTTCGTTATTCATTGCAAGTTTAATCATATGTGGAATTAGTTTTTCATGATGTTGATATGGTCCATAGTTATTAGAACAGTTTGTAATGCTTACATTCATTTTAAATGTTTCGAAATATGCCCTTGCAATTAAGTCTGAACTTGCTTTTGATGCTGAATATGGACTATTTGGATTTATTGGTGTAGTTTCTGTAAAATATCCTTCTTCTCCTAATGTCCCATATACTTCATCTGTTGAAATATGTACAAATTTGTTTAAACTTCCTTCTCCCCATATTTGTTTTGCTACTTCTAATAAAGTATGTGTTCCTATAACATTTGTATGTGTAAATATAAATGGATTTTTTATGCTGTTATCTACATGTGATTCTGCTGCGAAGTGGATTACTCCATCAATTTGATATTTTTCGAATAGTTCTTTTACAAATTCAAATTCACAAATATCTCCTTTAAGAAATGTTATTTTATCTTCTACTTTTTTTAAGTTTTCTAAATTTCCTGCATATGTCAATTTATCTAATACTATTACATTATACTCTGGATGTTTATTTACAAAAAATTCTGCAAAATTTGCTCCTATAAACCCTGCTGCTCCTGTTACTAAAATATTTTTACTCATACTACTCCTCCTATATATTTTTAAATAAATCCATTTGTTTTAGTTCTTTTAGTGATGGCCATTTTGCATCCTTCTCAGATGTTATTAAATCCTCTTTTTTCATATTACCTAAAGGCCAAACAATACCTACATCTGGATCATCCCATTTTAGTCCACCTTCAGCCTCACCATTGTACATATCATCACATTTATATGTAAATTCTGCTTCATCAGATAATACTAAAAAACCATGTGCAAACCCTCTTGGTATCATAAACATTTTTTTGTTTTCTTCTGAAAGGATTACTCCTTCCCATTTTCCATAAGTATTGCTATTAGGTCTTAAATCTACTGCTACATCAAATACTTCTCCTTTAAGTACTCTTACAAGTTTACTTTGAGTATTTTCTTTTTGAAAATGTAATCCTCTTAAAACACCTTTTTTAGATTTTGATTGATTATCTTGTACAAAATCATAATATAAGCCTAATTCTTCAAAGTCCTTTTTGCTATATGTTTCCATGAAATATCCTCTGTTATCTCCAAATACAGTTGGCTCTATTATATATACTCCCTCAATAGAAGTTTCTGTTTTCTTAAATTTTCCCATTTTATTATTATTCACCTTCCATTATTATCTCATTTGGGCACAGTGGTGTCATGTCTAACTGGTATTCCCACAAGCGATGCCCCTACAAATGCATTCTATTCTTCTCCTATTCTTCCATCTGCTAAGTCCTTTAAAAATTTTCCATATTCGGTTTTCATAAATTTATCTGCTAAGCTAGAAAGTTCTTCTTTAGTTATCCACTTTTTTCTATATGCAATCTCTTCTGGGCAACAAATTTGCATTCCTTGCCTTTTTTCAACTGTTTGTACAAAACTTGCTGTTTCTAATAATGAGTCATGTGTTCCTGTATCGAACCAAGTCATAGCTCTTCCTAATTTTTCTACTTTTAGTTTTCCACGTTTCATGTATTCTTCATTAATTGATGTTATTTCTAACTCTCCCCTTGCTGAAGGTTTTACTTTTTTTGCAATTTCTATAACATCATTTGTATAGAAATACAATCCTGGTACTGCATAATGAGATTTTGGTTTTTCTGGCTTTTCTTCTATAGATATAGCATTTCCTTCTTTATCTATTTCTACCACTCCATATGCTTTAGGATCTTTTACATAATACCCAAATATAGTAGCTTCATCTTCTCTTTCATTTGCATGTTTTAATAGTTTTGGTAAATTGTTTCCATAGAACATATTATCTCCTAAAATCATTGCTACATTATCTTCACCAATAAACTCTTCTGCTAAAATAAAGCTATCAGCAAGTCCTCTTGGTTTTTCTTGTACTTTATATGTAAATTTCATTCCCCATTTAGAGCCATCTCCTAATAATTCTTTAAATGTAACTATATCTCTTGGTGTTGATATAATTAGTATATCTCTAATTTCTGCTTCCATAAAAACAGATAATGGGTAATATATCATTGGTTTGTCATATACTGGCATGATTTGTTTTGAAATAGCAAGTGTTAGAGGATATAACCTCGTAGCACTACCTCCTGCTAAAATAATTCCTTTACGATTTTTCATTATATATCTCTCCTATTTTAATTCTATTTTTAAATATCTATCAAGTGCATCCTCATAATCTGGTACTTCTACTCCCGCATCTAGCAATTTTTTCTTTGATAATTTTGAATTCTTAGGACGACTAGCCTTGCTTGCAAATTCTTCACTTGTTACTGGATTTACTTTACATGTATATCCTGCTTTTGCAAAAATTTGCTTTGTAAATTCATACCAAGTTGTATAACCTTCATTTGTCGCATGATATATTCCATATGGAATTTGTTTTTCAATCGCCTGATGAATAATACTTGCTAAATCTACTGCATATGTTGGGCTACCATGTTGATCATTTACTACATTAATAGATTCTTTTTCTTTTCCTAATTTTAACATTGTTCTTACAAAATTATTTCCATCGCCATATAACCAAGCTGTACGAAAAATATAGTGTTTAAAACAACTACTAATAATTTCTTGTTCTCCTTCTAGTTTAGTAATTCCATAAACAGAATTTGGACTTTTCTCTTCCATTTCGGAATAATCTTCTTCTACGTCTTTATCTCCACCAAATACATAATCTGTACTAATATGAATTAAAGTAGCATTTTCTTCATTTGCTACAATTGCTAAATTCTTTGGCCCAATAGCATTTACCTTTCTTGCAATTTCTTCTTGCTCTTCTGCTTTATCTACTGCAGTATATGCTGCACAATTTATAATATATTGTGGCTTATTTTCCTCTACAAACTTTCTTACAGCATCTATGTCAGTAATATCTAAATCTGCAACATCTGTTAAGATTAGCTCCTCTTCTTTTAATTCATTTATAACTGCCTTTGCAAGCATACCATTTGCACCTGTAATTAAAACTTTCATTTGTTTACCTCATTTCTATATATCATTGCTATAATTATCTATTTTTTTATAGTATTTGTCAAGCTATAAATAAAAGATTTCATGTATACTATAACTATTCAATACATATAAGACAAAATTTTGTTAATGTCCCTTTTGTTCTAATATATTTTCAATATTCCCTATACTATACAAAGGTATATTAATAAGCCAATCTTCTTTTCTATAATCTGACATTGATGTTCTAACATTTACTTTTGTATTATATTTTTCTACAAATGATTTTAAGCTTTTAGCTTTTAAATTTTCTTCTGATTTAACTTCTATTGGAACATTGTTTTTACCAATTTGAACTATAAAATCCACTTCTGCTTTACCTATATCTGAAGTCCAATAAAAAGTATCTAGTTTTGTACATTGTTTTAATTGGCATAAAACATATTGTTCTGTTAAGCTTCCCTTAAACTCTTCAAATATTGCATTTCCTTCAAGTAAAGTTTTAGCATCAACTCCTGACATAGCAGATAATAACCCTACATCTAATAAATATAATTTAAAAGCGCTAAAATCTTGATATGCTGATAATGGAATTTTACTAGTATTTACTCTATTTATTTGATATACTAAACCACAATCTATAAGCCAAGATAAAGCAATTTCATATTCTCTTGCTCTAGCCCCTTCACGTACTAATCCATATATAAACTTTTTATTTTCTTTGGCAAGTTGTGTTGGAATATTATTCCATAACTGTCTAATTCTTGGCACTATATTACTAGGAGCATGTTTTGAAAAGTCTCTTTCATAAGCATCTAATAAATTCTTTTGTATTTCTCGTATCTCTAGTAAATTATCATTTTCTATGTATGAATTTACTACTTCTGGCATTCCTCCTATATAATAATACAGTTTAAGATATTCTCTTATTTTACTTGAAAAAACACCTAGTAAATCTACATCATTTGCTTTTATTAGTTCTACAAAATCTTTTTTGCCTATTGCTTCCATAAATTCAAAAAAGCTTAAAGGATATAAGTCTAAAAAGTTTACTTTTCCAACAGGAAATGAACTACCTTGATGAATAGCAACTCCTAATAAAGAACCTGCAGATACTATATGATATTCATTTGCATTTTCACAAAAATACTTCAATGCTTTTAATGCTCTCGAATTTTCTTGGATTTCATCTAAAATAATTAAAGTATTTTGTGGCTCAATATTTACACCAGATTCTAATTTTAAACCTTGTAATATTTTATCTAAATCGAAATCTTCATCAAAAAGTTTTTCCATACGATTGTTATCATCAAAATTTATATAAGCATACTTTTCATAACAAGTTTTTCCAAATTCTTTCATAAGCCATGTTTTCCCAACTTGCCTAGCACCTCTAATTATTAATGGTTTTCTATTATTAGACATCTTCCATTTTTTTAAATCTTCTATTTTTTCTCTATACAAATAAATCACCTTCTTTTTTAAGTATCTATATATAGTATAGCACTTTTTTTATAAAATTCAAATTGTTTTCACATTTTCGGAACGAATATTTGTGACAATCTTCACATATTTGGAACGAATTATTGTGCTACGCATTTACGAAAGATGTTTTTAAAGATTATTACTTTATACTATATAAATTCTTCTTTTACTAAATTTAGTACCTCTTCTATTACTTTATCCATATCATAATACTTATATCTACCTAATCTTCCTCCAAAAATAACTTTTGAGTCCCTTTTAGCTAATTCTTCATACTTTTTATATATTTCATTATTTTTATCATCATTAACTGGATAATATGGTTCTTTTTCACTAGTCCAATTATCTGGATATTCTTTTGTTATAACAGTTTTAGGACTTTCTACATCAAATTCAAAATGTTTATGTTCTATTATCCTTGTATATGGTACTTCAAATTCTGTATAATTAACAACTGCATTTCCTTGAAAGTTGTCTTCATTTAATATTTCTGTTTCAAATCTTAAACTTCTATATTCTAACTCTCCATATTTATAGTTATAATATTTATCTATCATACCAGTAAATACAATTTTATCTGCTATATCTTCAAAATACTCTCTATTTTCAAAAAAGTCTGCATTTAATTTTACTTCTATACCTTCTAGCATTTTTTGAATTATTTGAGTATATCCACCAATTGGTATACCTTGATGTATATCATTAAAATAGTTGTTATCATATGTAAAACGAACTGGTAATCTTTTAATAATAAAATTTGGTAATTCTGTTGCTTTTTTACCCCATTGTTTTTCAGTATATCCTTTTACCAATTTTTCATATATAGTTTGTCCTACCAAACTTATTGCTTGTTCTTCTAAGTTTTTAGGTTCTGTAATTCCAGCCGTTTTCTTTTCCTCTTCTATTTTATCTTTAGCTTCTTTAGGTGTTATAACACCCCATAGCTTATTAAATGTGTTCATATTAAATGGCATATTGTATAATTCATTTTTATATATTGCAATTGGTGAATTGGTATACCTATTAAATTCTGTAAATTGATTTATATAGCTCCATACTTCATTATTACTTGTATGAAATATATGTGCACCATATTGATGTACATTTATTCCTTCTATGTTTTTTGTATAGATATTCCCACCAATATGATCTCTTTTATCTATTACAATACATTTTTTTCCTTTTCTTTGCGCTTCATATGCAAATATTGAACCAAATAAGCCTGCTCCTACTATTAGATAATCATATTTCATGTTTACTTTCCTTTCGCAATTTCTGTTTTACTTTGTCTAATATAGTATAAATAAATTCATTTTTTAAAATTAGTAAACAACTTACATATACTAAAATTCCTACAAATACTTGTGTAATAATGCAATACAAACTATTATTTATAAAGTTTGCAATAATACTACAAATACCAAACATTACTACTGCAGATACAAAATATTGTATTGACATTTTAAAAATGTTGTGTACTGCAAATTCTTTTCTAATTAAAATAAATTGAACTATAGTTACACAAATTTCAGCAATTACTGTACCTACTGATGCTCCTACTCCACCATATTTTCCTATTAATAATAGGTTTATTAAAAAATTTGTAATAGCTCCAATTGCAACTGAAATAGTAAATTCCTTCTGCTTCTTTGTTGGTAATAAGTATTGTGTTCCTATTACTCCACTTAATCCTATTGCAATTATTATAGGGCTAATTACATTTATTAGTGTTGCAACTTTTTCATATCCACTACCAAAAAATATTGGTACAAATTGCCTAGATACTAAAATTAATCCAAATACCATTGGAAATGATAATAGGAATACAAAATTGAATGACTTTTTCATATATTGTTTCATTTTTTCACTATCACCATTTATAAACGTGTTTGCCATCCTTGGAGACATAACTGTTCCTAATGAAGTTACTATTGCTAATAACATTTTTACTATTTTTTGGCTTTGTTCATAATATCCAACCTCAGATTTATCCATAATAATACTTCCTATCATTACTTTATCTAAAACAGTATATATTTGTATAGCTATTTGAGGTATAAATAGTGCTATTGTGCTTTTTAAATGCTTTAATATGTTTAATTCCTTTATATGTACTTTTTTTAGATACTTTGGCAGATATAGCCATAAAGATATGTTTCCAATTAGCACTGATGATACGTAAATCCAAAAGTATAGGCTTAAGTCATTAGAGCTTTTTACAAAAGTAAATATACATATAATACTTATAATCTTTACTATTATATTTCTTGAAACTGTTTTCTTAAATTCTTCTAACCCGCCAAAAAACCAGCTTATATCTAAACAATTTGCCACTAGTTCTAGTAATAAAATTGCATAATACATTTTATATTGTCCAAAATTAACAAATGTAATATAAAATATAAGCATTGCAATACTCATAGTAATAAATCTTAGTATTACAACTTCCCAAAAAATTTTACTATATGCTTCTTTCTTCTCTTGAAGATATGCAATTTCTCTTTGCCCATATAATGATATTCCTAAAGAGCCAAATAATATAAAATATGTAGATATTGATATAGTATAACTGTATATTCCTATATTTTGAGCCCCTAAAACTCTAGAGATATATGGTGTTGTAATTAGTGGTAATGCTAAAGTTAATATTTGATATATTAAGTTGTACATATAGTTTTTAGTTATCGATTTTTTCATTTTTATCCTTTACTCTACAAAGAATATTTCTTCAATATTCTTATTAAATTTCTTCTTAGTACTATAAAATATTTTGTAATACTTGTTCACGTATACTTAATTGTGTATTATATACTACACATTCTTTTATTTTTAATTTGTTTTTTTCTACCCATACATTGAGTAATCTTTCAGCTAAAAATCCATACACTCTTTGGTTATATTCACTATATCCACTAATATCAATTTGCTTTTCTAACCTTGATAATATATTAAATAACCATTCCATGTACTCTTCAAAATATTCTCTTTTAGTTATAAACATATTATACGCATACATTTTCTTTCTTTTCAATACTTTTTCGAAATCATCTTCATATTCTGGATAAATTTCGTGTATTATAGGTTTACATTTTCGTAAATCATTTACTATGTGACTATGTACATACTGTTCTTCAATTGTATTTTTCATTTTCAAGGATTTTGGTAAAATCATATCATATCTATTTAATATCTTCTCTATTTTCTTACAAGATAGTAAATTATTCTCTTTAATAGAAAAAATATTATTATATAAATATCTTCTATAATGTGTTAGTCCAACAATATCCTCTTTTTTATTTTTCCATATCCAATAAAGAGCTGTTAGCTCACAATAATTTTTGTTTTTCTCTGATATATTATTTCCTGTATCATCTTTTATGTATGGTAAAGGCTCATTCATCTTTGCTCCAACTTGTATTGGTACATATCCATCCTTATTTGGTACATTAAATTCTTTATGAGTTGCTATATATATATTAATATTTTTTGTTTCCAATTTTAACTCCTTTGTTTATATTTATAAAATATTTTAAACATTATCTTATACTATATTTTATTCATAATAATTGCTAACTTAAACAGTATAGTTTCATATTTTTCTGCTTTCATTTTTCTATTTAATATTAATTTAACTTTACTTTTATATAATTTTCTATATTCTGATAGCTGTTGCAATTCCTCTAAATATTCCTTATTTATTATAATATCTGAATATCCATTTAATATCTCTTTGGCAGTTTTTTCTCTTGAATGATCACATTTCCAAAAACTTTGCCATCTATTTGCTATCTTTTTTATTATATTATAATTTGCACCTATAACATTACTATCATGTTGCCTATATTTTACGTATTTTTTTTCATCATATATGCAAACTCCATTTATAGCAAGACATACTCTATAAATCCATGCATCATGCATTAAAATATACTTTGGTGTATAACTATTTATTATTTCAACTAATTTTTTATTCATTACCATTGTACATCCTGTAGCAATGTTCCTTATCATAGCACTTTCAAAAGAGTTATTATATTTTTTTACTTTACATTTTAAATAATTTTCATTAGCATCTATTACCTCTTTATTACAAAAATATACTGCTGGTATGTCCTTGCTTATTTCCTGTAATTTGCTAATTGCTATATTTATCTTTTGCACTTTCCAAATGTCATCTTGATCAGAAAATGCATAATACTCATAATCTCCACAATTTTCAAGCAAATTCATAAAGCTTCTTCCAGAAAATAGCCTTTCACCTGTATACCATTCTAATTTTTTATTTTTCTTGTAATTTTCTAATATTTGTATTGTATTGTCAGTAGAACCATCATCTCGAACTAATAAGTTAATATTTACTTCTTTTTGTGCTAAAATACTTTCAATTTGTTCTTTTAAATACTTTTCTCCATTATATGTTGACATCAAAACTTGTACTGTTTTCATTCTTTATTTTTACCTCCATCATTTCCTTTGAATAGGCACACCCTAGCACAAACCAATAAAACATCATTATTTTTGATGATTCAAATATATCTATAAAAATTGCTGATATAAGTAGACAATACATACCATACTTTATCATACAATTTATGTCATTATCTGCTTTAAAATCTTTTAGTATTCTTCTTATTATATCTCCCCAACAAATTAAACCTATAATACCTGTTTCCGCTATTATCCTAATATAATTTCCATCACAAGCTTCTTTTGCAATTGAAATACCTAATCCTAGCAAAGGATTTTTCATACTTCCATCTATTAATGCCATCCATTTATTTATTCTAGTTAAATAGCTATAATCTGTATCATTCATAGTATCGATATAATATCCATATTCCATATATCTTTCAAAATCTTTATTATTCCATGCTATTTTAGTAGCTTCCCACATTGACATAATGTCTATAGTTCTATATCTTTCAAATTTTTCATTTTCTACAATATTTATAGAAAATATATTAATAATTGTAAAAAAAATAATCATTATTGCTAAAGTTCCAATTAAAAGAATACTTATCATTTTCTTTATACTCACTCTTTTATCTAAAATAGGAATTATTATTAGCATAAATATTCCAGCAAATAGTGAAATTCTTGACTCAGAATAATAAATCCCAATAAATACTAATAATATCATAATTATAGATTTTATTACATTCTTTATATTTTTGGCGTTTTCTAGTATTCTACAAACATATATTGGCAATAAAATTAGTAAATACGCAGCAAACTCATATGGGCCATTAAAAGTAGAACACAATCTACTTTTTTCAATTGTTTGAATATATTCTCCATTAGAAAATGCACCTACTATTCCAAAATTTTGTAATAAAATAAAAATTGTATGTACAATTAAAGATAAGTCAATAATTTTTATCAACATTTTCCAATCATTTTCACTCTTTATAAATTCATATCCTATAAATATAAATAAAAAGTATTCTATTTTTCTTATTTCATACATAATAGCAAGTTTTATTTCAATATTACCATACAATATTCCTAATATTGTTGATATTGTACTAAAAGCTACATATATACAAAACAATTTGCATATATGTTTTAATTTATGGTTTAACATTTTTTTCTTATTTAGTTTACATTTTAAAATATACACAAGTACAAAAAAAGCCACACATATATCTTCTATCCTAATACCTACATATGTACCTGTAATATTAATAATTGTAATTTTAGGAAAAAATATTACTATTAATAAAATAAACATATATATTTTTTTCATTTTTAACCTCATTCTTTACCTTTTTCCCATTTTCATTCCAATAATTCTTGCTATCATATTTGGTACAAATTTTACTAATACTTTCACGTTTTTATCTTGTAATGCTCTTTTTAGTATATATCTTGCCATGCCTATTCCGCTATCATTTACTTTATATTGGTTTAAATATTCATTTTCTTTGAAAAACTTTCCTGTGTCATAATATCTTTTATATTGCTCTTTAAATGAAAAATCATGTGAATGTATCACTTCTGAATCTGCACAATATTTTATAGTATAACCATTCATTATTAACTTATATGCTAAATACATATCTTCATTTGTTGGTAGCTTTTTTTTATCATACCCATTTAGCTTTATAAAAACATCTCTTCTAATAGCAGAAGCTGTGTCAGAAAAGAAAAATGTTTTTATTTGCATAACTTGTATATCTTCTTTGGTTTTATAATAAGATTTATCTGGATAATTTAATTCTCTTGTATACTTTTCTATAGTATCATTATTATTACATATTTGTCTACTATATGTTGCATCACATTTTCTATTTTCTATGTCTTTTACTAAGTAATACAACCACATATCGTCTTTAATAATTATATCTTGTGTAATAAATACTAAAATATCGGCTTCACTTTCAAAGGCTTCTTTTTCTCTTGTTAAACTATGTGAAAATTCTTGCGGTTCAATTACTTTGTATACTGCTTGTATATGTTTTAGGATTTCTTCTGTTTTATCTTCACTTTTTGTTAAAACATACCTTATACTATTAATATCTACATTTTTTTGCTTTTTTATATTAGCATCTAAATTTTCTATATATTTTTCCGCATAATATAATGGACATATAATGTCTATATTCATACTAAACGGCTCCTTCTCTTTTTATTACAGATAAAATTGTTTTAAAAAACACTTTTGTATCTAGCCATATTCCTCTATTTTCTATATAATACAATTCCATTTTCATTCGGTCTTCGTATGAAGTTAGACTTCTTCCATTTACTTGCCAGTATCCAGTAAGCCCCGGTTTAATACTTAAGAACTTGTCCTTATCTTTTCCATATTTTTCAAGTTCGCTTAAAACTACTGGTCTTGGTCCTACAATTGATAGCTCTCCTTTTAGTATGTTTAGTATTTGTGGTAGTTCATCTAAGCTTGTCTGTCTTAAAATTTTTCCTATCTTTGTTACTCTCGGGTCATTTTTTAACTTATAATTTTCTCTATATTCTGTCATTTGCTCTTTTGAAAATTTTGTAATCATTTGTTCTGAGTTTTCATACATTGTTCTAAATTTGTATACATTAATTATTTTCCCATTTTTTCCAATTCTTTTATGTACAAAAAAAGCAGGTCCTTTTGAGTCTATTTTTATTGCAATTCCTATTATCAAAAAAACTGGTGCTAACGCAATAAGCCCTATACTAGATAGACCTATATCACATGTTCTTTTTATGAACTCATATGGAGTTTTTATATCACTTACTTTTGGTAAGGTTGTTTTTGTTTCTTTAAGTGAAGTATTTTTGATTACTATTTCTGATAATCCAGTATTCAATTTATTTTACCTCCCCTTTTTGTATCTTTTCTTTTATGATTTTTACTACCTTATCACAAAGCATAAATACCATAATTCCTGTTAATATTCCTAATGAATCTATTAAAACATCTGTAATTTTGCCACTTCTTCCTGGTATTACTAATTGATGTATTTCATCTATTGCTGCATATAAAATACCTATACTAGAGCTTGTTAGAATTTGCATATTTTCTTTTAATAGAAATAATCTTACAACATTCATTAGTAAAACTCCACCAATCGCATATAAACTAAAATGTGCTAGTTTTCTTATGTATGGTTCTATATTAGAAATAATTTGTTGCTTCTTTTCTTCATTATATTCATGTTTTATATCTATAATATTAACAATTATTTTAGATACTTTTTTACTTGTAGAACTAGATGATTCTCCTTGTTGGTTTGAAAAACTAAAAATAGAAATCATCCATATTATCACAGTTATAATTGATATTGCCTTTTTCAACTTCACACCTCTAGTTAACATTATACCAAAAAAAGGTAAACATTTCAATAGTTATGTAACCTTTTTTGTGAATTTTTTACAGTATAATGGCATTGAATTATCACAAAACTTTATAAGAAATATTGAAATATGTGTTGAATTTCCTATTTTATACTTTTGAATTTAATATAAATTGTTGTGAAACAATCTTTAATTTGATAGAATTTTTTTATAGATATCCTTTTCTGAATATATTTTTTCTGAATCTAATTTATTTTTTAATATCTCATTGTTTAAAATTTCATGCATATCGATATTTTTAGCAATATAAGTAGCCTCATAATATAATTTTTGATTTGTATTTTTCTTAAATATAGTTACTATTCTATTTCTATTTATTGTTATATTTCGTATGTCTTCTTTTAGTGCTGTGTTCGGTATATATGTATTAATATTTTTATAATATTGAAAACCCATACATGCTGACACATTTCCTGCAATTTTCTTAGTTTGTAAAAACATTTTTGTATCATCAAAATCGCCTAACATATTAGCAGTTCTATCTATTGTTACTAATGTTGGCAAAATTTTTAATTTCAAATTTGAGGTATTATCCTTTCTAAGTTCAAAATCCTTAATAGATAATTTATTGTTAATACATCTATCAAAAAAATCTTTCGCTGACATTTTGCTTTTGTCTACTTCTATTCCTGTTAAATGTAAAAAGTTTTCTTTTAAAAATGTTACTTCAAAAGTCTGTATTTCTTTATTTGCTTGCATTGTGATAAACATTACATTTTTATTTAATAATTGTTCTTTATATGTCTTAGCACATTTTTTTACAATAGCTTCTGTTTCTCTTTTTCTTAAGTCTACTTCTTTTTTCATTGTATACCTCCCAAATAAAATCTAAAAAGAGGGTATTCTTCTACCGTAGTAGTTCAATCCCCCTCTTTTAATGTGCAATTTTAGTGTCGCTCAAATCGACTCGTAAGCCCCTATGTCTTACTCTAATTTTTGAGATTTAGTGTCGCTCAAATCGACTCGTAAGCCCCTATGTCTTACTCTAATTTTTGAGATTTAGTGTCGCTCAAATCGACTCGTAAGCCCCTATGTCTTACTCTAATTTTTGAGTTATTGTAGCAGTTGCACCTGCTGTACTAATTTACATTAGCCCTATTGACTTAGTATATTCATTATAATACAAATTTATTATTTTTGTCAATATAAATATTTACTTTCCTTAAATTCTTGCAACTCCACTTACTATTTTACTTTCTTTTAGACTATTTAAAGCTTTGTTTCCTCCTGAAATTACAATTAAATCTCCACTTTCTAAGATACCTTTTGATTTTAATTTTTCAATACCTTTTTCAACAGTCTCATCTATTGTTGCCCCTGCTTCTACATATACAGGGAAAACATTCCATGCTAATGCTAATTGGTTAAATGTTCTTCTGTTATCTGTTACAGCTAAAATTGGGCATCCTGCTCCCATTCCTGAGAATTTTCTTGCTGTATCTCCTGAATTTGTGTAACATACAATTGCATCTGCTTTTGTATTTTTTGCCATAACACATGTTGAATATACAATATTTGATTCTAAATCATTTAATTCTATATTTTTGTTTTCAACAAATTTCTTCCAGTAATCTATTTCTGGCTCTACTCTAGCTGCGATTTTGCTCATTGTTTGAACACACTCTAATGGATAATCACCTTGAGCACATTCTCCAGAAAGCATTATAGCACTTGTTCTATCATAAATAGCATTTGCTACGTCGCTTGCTTCTGCTCTTGTAGGTAATGGTTGATGTGTCATTGATTCTAACATTTGTGTAGCAGTTATTGCTGGTTTGCATAGTTTGTTAGATGTTTTAATTATTCTTTTTTGTACAATTGGTGGTTCTGTAAAGTCTGTTTCTGTAGCCATATCTCCACGAGCTATCATTTGAGCATCTGCTTCTTTTAATATATCATCTAAATTTGATAATCCTTCTACGTTTTCAATTTTTGTTACTATTTGAATATCTTTTCCACCGTTTTCATCTAATACTTTTCTTACTTGACGTATATCATCTAAGTTTCTAGCAAAAGATATTGCAACAAAGTCGTATTCATGTTCACAAGCAGTTTTTAAATCTGCTATATCTTTTTCTGCTAATCCTGGTAATCTAATAACTGTTCCAGGTAAATTCATTGTTTTTCTACTTCCTAATCCATTTCCGTGAACTACTGTACAAACAATATCTTTTCCTACAACTTCAGCAACTTTTAATTCAATTGCACCATCATCTATTAATATTTTTGTTCCTGGTACAACGTCTTTATATAATTCTTTATATGTTACAGAAACTTTTTCTTCGTCTCCTGTAATATCTTCGTTTACTAATGTAAATTTTTGTCCATCTTTTAATTCTATTTTTGTATTTTTTCCTGTATATAACATTCCTGTTCTTATTTCAGGTCCCTTCATATCCAATAATAATGCTATTGGTATGTCTTTTTCTTTTCTAATACGAATGATATCTTCTGTTTTTTCAGATTGTTCATCCCAACTTCCATGTGAATAGTTAACTCTACATACATTTAATCCTGCTTCAAATAAATCTTCTAGCATATGTTCACTAGCAGGTCCAATTGTTCCAACAATTTTAGTTTTTTTCAAATCTTTCTTCAATTTAATTCCCTCTTTCTTCTTTTTTTAACTATGTGAGTATTATAACACATATAAATTTAATTATTCAATAGTATTGTAGCAAAAAAGTTTACATTTTATAAAATTATTTGGCATATATTTCAACTCCTTCTTTTAATATATTTTCTCTAATTCTATTTTCTTTTCCTAAAGCATTAAAATTAATTAAATCAACTTTATATGGCATGTATAGTTCATCTATTTCAAAAAATATCTTTGTATTTATTGTATTTGTAAATTTATCTCCAAATAATGTAATATCTATGTCTGATGCTTTTTTATAATCTCCACGTGCTCTTGAACCAAATATTACAGCTCTTGTAACTTCTTCATATTTTCTTATAATATTTACTATGTCTTCTATAATACTTTTATCTACCCCAAATTGTTTCATTTTCTCCCCCTACAAAAGCATTATACACAAAAACAATGTAAATCAATTACTTATATATAAAAACCAAAATAGAGCCCTTTCAGGCTCTATTTTGGTTCTCTTCGTACATGTACTTGTGTTTTTCTTTGTGCTTGCTTTCATTTTCCCAATCATACGCTTTGAAAATAAAATCTGCTTGTGATGTGGCTATATTTTGTATTCTTTGCATATGTTTGTATACTTCAGTATGCAATACAAATTCTCCGCAACCCCAAGTTTCCATGTTACGATCCACGATCATTTGGCCAGAGTAAAGTACCTTTTTCCGAAAAAATCGCTTGTACAACATTTGAACATCGAAAACACAAATTTTTTCACCAACAATAGCTGGTGTTACTTTGTAGTCAAATTTGTAGTCCTTCATGTTTTGTCCTTTCTACTATACAAGATAAAACCATACTTCTTTATCTTATATAGTTAAAACCATACCTCATGTTAACATTTCTATTATACCACTTTATGTTGATTTGTCAATATTAAAAGTGGCTTTGCCACACGGACGAGCAATGCTCGTCCCTACATGTTCAACTTAAAACAGAGTAATTTCCTATAATATAAAATAGTGGAAATCTTTGAGATTCCCACTATTTTATTATTCATTTGTAATCCATTTTACTAAGTCTAAGTTTGCACTGTCTAATAGCATTTTGTGCTTTGGCATAACTCTAAATGTATAGCCATAATTTCCTCCTGTTGTTAGCTCAATTTTTGCTTTATAAATATATGTATTTGGTTTATTTTCTACCTCTTCTACAAATTTCATTGGTATAATTTGCATACTTTTTACTACACCATTATCTAATATTTTTCCATAATATGCTTCTACTTCGATATTTTCTCGGTTAATGTTTGGAAGTTCTACAGCACAGCTTACTTCTATATTGTTTCCTGCATCTAGTGTAATATTTTCTAAACTGCTTTGTTGATATATTTTTATATCTTTCCAATTACTAAATAATTCATTTTTCCATGCATAATATGATGTTACTTCTTCTAAATTGTTAAAATATGTATTGTATAAATTCATAAGTGGCATATATAAATTATTTGTATAATCTACTACCATTCTAGAAGTACTATATTTTCCTCCTGTAGAAATAATAGAATTTTTCATGTATTCCATCCAAGCTTTTGAAATTCCATTTTCATCTTTATTATAATATGCTGGTATTATTTTATTTTCTAATGTTTGATAAATGCTTTCACTATCGGCATTATCTTGTGCTTCATATGATGGATATTGTTCATTAGTTCCAATTAACCAACCATTTTTAGTGTTATATCCTTCTGCCCACCATCCATCAGAAATACTAAAGTTAACGACACCATTTACAGACGCTTTTTGTCCACTTGTTCCTGAGGCTTCCATTGGTCTTCTTGGGTTATTTAACCATACGTCAACACCACTTACTAAATACCTTGCAATTTGAATATTATAATTTTCTAATATAAATATCTTGCCTTTAAATTGTGGCTTTAATGATATTTCATGTATATATTTAATTAAATCTTGCCCCTCTTTATCTGCTGGATGTGCTTTTCCTGCAAAAATAATTTGAACAGGACGATTTTCATCATTTAGTATTTGTGTAATTCTTTCTAAATCTCTAAATATTAATGTTGCTCTTTTGTATGTAGCAAATCTCCTCGCAAAACCTATTGTTAATGCATTTGGATTTAATTTTGAAACAACATCTTTTATTTCATCATATCCATACCCTGCACTTTTCATGCGATTAGTTACATTATCTTTTACTAGTTTTAATAGTTTTATTTTACGGTCAACATGTGCTTTCCATAGCTCTTCATTTGGAATATCTGCAATTTGTTTCCATGTTTCATCATCATAAATAGAATCTTGCCAGAATGGTGTTAAATACTTGTTATATAATTCTTTTAAGTTTGGAGCAAGCCATGAACAAGTATGTATACCATTTGTAATATGTGTAATTGGGGATTCATCTGCTGAAATATTTGGCCATACATCTCCAAATAATTCTCTTGAAACCTCACCATGTAATTTGCTAACACCATTTTTCTTTCCTGCAATTTTTAATGCTAAAATTCCCATATTAAACCCTTGTTCTAAATAGTCACATGGCTTCATTCCTAATTTTAAGAAAGCTTCTCTATCTAGTCCTAATCTTGGCCAGAAATCTTTAAAATATTTTTCTACTAAATCTAATGGGAATATATCATTTCCTGCTGGTACTGGTGTATGTGTTGTAAATACAGTTTTAGATGATGCAATTTCTCTTGCTATATCAAATGATACCTCTTTTTCTTCCATTATGTCTTTTATTATTTCTAATAATAAGAAAGATGAATGCCCTTCATTCATGTGATAAACTGTAGGCTTTAATCCTAATTCTTTTAGTAAATGAGCTCCTGCCATGCCTAATACTATCTCTTGACGAATTCTCATTTCTTGGTCTCCACCATATAATCTTAAAGTAATTTCTCTATCTTCTTCATTAGTATTTTTGTCTATATCAGAATCTAACAAATATAATGTTACTCTACCTACATTGATTTGCCAAACTTTTAAATATACTGTTCTTTTTGGAAATTTAACATTAATAATTAATTCTTCTCCATTTTCGTTTTTTACAGGTAAAATAGGAAGATTTAATAAATCTATATTGTGGTATATGTTTTCTTGATCACCATATCTGTTGATTTTTTGATTAAAATATCCATTTTTATATAATAGACCCACAGCCACAAAAGGCAAACCTAAATCACTTGCTGATTTTAAATGGTCACCTGATAATATTCCTAGCCCTCCAGAATAAATTGGCACAATTTCATCTAATCCATACTCTGCACTAAAATATGCAATTAAATCATTTTTATTGTTTGGATATTTTTTTGAAAACCAAGTATTTTTGCTATTCATATAGCCATCAAAGTCTTCTACTACTTTATCATATTTTTTAAGTAGCTCTTCATTTGTAGCGGCTTTCTCTAATTTTTCTTGTGATACTTGTTTTAAAAATTTTACTGGATTTTTTCCAATAGTTTCCCATAAATCAATATCAATTTCTTTAAATAGCCTTAAATATTCGCTATTCCATGCCCACCATAAGTTGTTTGCAATTTCAGATAAACGGTTAATCCTCTTGGGTAATTGAGGGTTAACTGTAATTAGATTAAACATATACATTGTAATATTTCCTCCTTAGTTTCTACAAATAATTTATCTTTTGATATAATTATTATCTATTATAATAATTAAAAAGTCAAACATTTTTTACAACTTTTTTGACTTTTTTTATTTTATATAAATATGTTTTAGGCTCTGTCCGAAGACAGAACTTAAAACATTGTTTATTCAAATATTTTATCAAATTCTTCTGCTGTAATAGTTTCTTTTTGTAATAATAAGTTTGCTACTGTATCTAGTTTATCCATATTCGCTTTTAAAATTTTTTGTGCATCACTATATGCTGTATCTATTAAGGCTTTTACTTCTACACCTATTACATCTTGTATACTTTCTCCAAATATTGCTATATTTTCACTTTCTTCTAATGAAATTGGCCCTAAACGTTCACTCATTCCATATGCAGTTATCATATCTTTTGCAATTTCTGTTGCTACTTGTATATCATTTCTAGCACCTGTAGAAATATCATTTAATGCTAGCTTTTCAGCTGCTCGTCCACCAAGTAATCCAACTAATCTTTCTTCTAATTCTATTTTAGACCTATAAAATTTATCTTCATTAGTTTTGTACATAGTATATCCACCTGCCATACCTCTTGGTATTATAGATATCTCTTTTAATGGCTCTGTTGTTTCTAAGAATTTTCCTACAATTGCATGTCCTGCTTCATGGTATGCTGTTAGCTTCTTTTCTCTATCTGAAATTACTCTTGTCTTTTTTTGAACACCAACTGTTACTTTTTTCACTGCTTCTTCAATATCTTCTTGTTCTATTGCATCATGCTCATTAATCGTTGCAATAATAGCTGATTCATTTAAAATATTAGCAAGTTCTGCTCCTGTATAGCCTGCTGTATCTTCTGCTATGCTTTTTAAAGATACATTGCTCGCAAATTTCTTATCTTCTGAATGAATTTTTAAAATTTCTTCTCTTCCTCTTACATCTGGTGGTGCAATTGTAATTTGCCTATCAAATCTTCCTGGTCTTAATAATGCTTTATCTAGCATTTCTGGACGGTTTGTTGCAGCAAGAACAATAATAGTTTGGTTATCCTCAAAGCCATCCATTTCAACTAATAATTGATTTAGAGTTTGGTTGTTTTCGGATTCTGCTCCGCTTCCACTTGTTCTTCTAGAACCAATTGCATCAATTTCATCAATAAATACAATACATGGAGCAAACTTTCTTGCTTTTTCAAATAATTTACGTACACGAGATGCTCCAAGCCCTGCAAACATTTCTATAAATTCTGAACCACTCATTGATATAAATGGAACTCCCGCTTCTCCTGCTATTGCTTTTGCGATTAATGTCTTTCCTGTTCCAGGGTTTCCATATAAAAGTATTCCTTTTGGAATTTTAGCTCCCATTTCGTAAAATCTTTTTGGTTGTTTTAAAAAGTCGACAACTTCTTCTAATTCTTTTTTTTCTTCTTCTAATCCAGCTACATCTTTAAATTTTACATTGGTTTTATTTTCAGTTCCATCATAAATTTTTCCTTTATCCCCTAACCCTTGCATTTGAAAGAATATTATTACAATAGCAAGCATTAGTAATGTTGGTAGAATAGTAAATAATGTTGATGGTATTTTAAAAAATACATTTTGTGGTTTTTGTATTAAATTAATTTCATTACCTGCTAGTTTTTTTTCTTGTATAAACTCCATAAAAGCTTGAGTATTCGGAATAATTGCACTTTTTTCTTTTTCTACATCTTTTAGTTTTACTTTAGCACTTGTACTTCCAACTGTCATTTCTAGTTTTTCTACTCTTTGTTCATTAATTGCTTCTATCAGGTCTGTATAGGCCATATTTTGTTCTTTGTCATTGTTTTTTTCATTTATTCCAAGTAATAATGCTATTATTATAACTAAGGCTACTATTATACCAAAAGTTATAAATGCATATAATTGTTTTTGTTTTTTCTTCTTATCTCCATTTTTTTCGTTCATTGTTTTTCCTTTCTATAAAAGTTTTTACCTTTATTCTGTATTTTGTGGTGCTAGTCCATCATCACTAAGACCATCTTCTTCATCTTTTTTCTGCTTTTTCTTCTCTTCTTTGTTATCTTTATTGTCTTTATTTTCGTTTTTATCTTCTTCGTTTTTCTTTTGTTCTTCTTTACTAATTATTTCTTGCCTAACTTTTTCTTGTTCTTCTATAATTTTCATAAGTTCTGCTTGTTTATCTATAAAGTCTGTTTTTATTAGTAAAATTGCAACAATCACATAAATATATGAGATAGTTGTATACATCCAACTAAAATATTTAATTTCAAATCCAGTTAGATTATTAATAACAACGTAAATTATATTTAGCAAAATTGGCAATGTTAAGGCATATATCCCTATATTAAATGTTGCTTTAAACCTCATTCTCATTCCTGAAATTCTAGATACAATGAATCCTAGAACAGCTAACATAAATACATCTACAATAGTACTCGAAGTGTAAATAATATATAAACATATAAACATAGCAATAAATACGCTAGCATATGAACTAAAATTATTAGCTGTATTTATAAAATTGGATACATCTTGTTTGTTAAATTCTGTAATATTATATTTTGATAGAATATCACTATACTTATATTCTAAACCACTACTTAACAATCCATTTTTATAAATTATTTTATCTTTTAAAATTATAATTCCAGATTCATATCCTGCTAATTTTCTATTATATTCTTCTGTTGTTTCTGCATTAGCATTTGTATCTATTAATATATATGGAATTACAGAATTTTCATTTATAATTTCTTTTTTATCGCCTTTATCTATATTTAATTCGCCGTTTACAAAATTTACTTCATTTATATTTTCATTAAAATACGTAATTGATTTTTGAAAATAGTTATAAAACTGATACATAAATATGCATGTTACAACCACTACAAATATAAGCATTAATTTTAGTAAATATTTTATTGCAACTGATATATTTTCAGAAGCTAGTATTACATACTGTTCAAATTCTTTTACACTAAAAAATATTCTTTTAAAAAACCCTATTTTTTTAACATTTTCTTCTGCCATAATTTTCTCCTTCGTTTATTTGCTTTAAAATCCGCTCCATCTTGCTGGCGGTTAGGCATTTTCTTTTCTTTGGCTAAAGCACGAAAAGAAAAGCGTAACCGCCACGTGGAGCTACTTTCCACTTTTTAGCCTAACCGTAACTATTTTTTAACAATCATTTCTTCTTTTGTATCTTTTACAGTATACCCTCTTTTTATTAATTCATCACGTAATTCATCGGATTTTGTAAAATCCTTATTCTTTCTTGCTTCTTTTCTTTGTTCTATTAAATCTAAAATTTCTTGTGGCATTTCTTCGTTCTTATCATTTATTTCATCTATTTTAAGTCCTAATACTGTATCAAATTTTGCAAGTATATTTGCAATTTCTTTATTTTTCTTTTCAAATTTAGAGGCTTCCCATACAAAGCTCATAGCAAGTGGCATATTTAAGTCATCATTTATTGCACTATGAAATTTTTCTTCTAGACTTGTTAATTTTTCTTTATCTTCACTTGTTATAATATCATTTCCTTCTAAATGTATTCTATAGCTATTACGTAACCTTTCTAATGATTTTGATGCAGAGTCTATTCCCTCCCAAGTAAAATTTAGTTTATTTCTATAATGAGATGAATAGCTAAATAATTTATATACTATTGCATCATATCCTTTTTCTTTTATATCCTTTATTAAATATACATTTCCTAAGGATTTTGACATTTTTCCTCCATCAATTAATAGGTATTCTCCATGCATCCAGTAATTCGCTGGTATTTTTCCGCATTTGCCTTTACTTTGTGCTATTTCATTTTCATGATGTGTTGGTATTAAATCTATTCCTCCTGTATGAATATCAAATTGTTCACCTAAGTATTTTTGCCCCATTGCAGAACATTCTATATGCCAACCCGGATAGCTTAATCCCCATGGGCTATCCCATTTCATTAAGTGATTTTCTGGTGCTTTTATCCATAATGCAAAATCATATGGATTTTTCTTTTCTTTGTCTACTTCTACTCTTGCTCCTGCTTTTTGGTTTTCTACATCTAAGTTTGTTAATATGGGATATTTATCTAGTTTAGAAACATCAAAATATATAGCAGTTGAAGTTTCATATGCATAACCGTTTTCTACTAATTTTTGCACATATTCTAACATTTCTTGTATATGATCTGTTGCTTTACATACTATTTCTGGTGTTTCTATATTTAGGCTTTTTAAATCATCAAAAAATAGTTTTGTATAATACTCTGCAATTTCCATAGGAGACTTGTGTTCTTCTCTTGCTGATTTTAGCATTTTGTCTTCACCTTCATCTCCATCTGATACTAGGTGTCCAACATCTGTAATATTCATTGCATGTTTTATTTTATATCCATTATATTTAAGTACTCTTCTTAAAACATCTTGAAATATATTTGTTCTCATATTTCCTATTGTTGCATTTTTATATACAGTTGGCCCACATGAATATATTCTTACTTCATTTTCATCTATTGGTTTAAATACCTCTTTTGTTTTAGTAAGTGTATTATATAGTTTCAAATCCACTTTTAAGTATCACTCCTTTTTTATTATGCAGTGTTTCAAATTAAAATTTGTAGGGGCGATTATCAATCGCCCGTGTGACTTTTTTCCCTTGCTAATCTACTGTATTTGTAATCGTATTATTATCATCTGGTTTTTCAGATTTATTAACTATTTTTACTGTAATTGTCTTTGTTGCTACATTTTTTGCTGAATCTTCTACTGTATATGTTATAGTATAAGTTCCTGCTTTAGATGTATCTATTTTATCTTGGGCTTTACCATCTTTCTTTATTTCTGTTTTTATTTTATCACTAATATCTCCATCTACATTGTCTTGTGCAGTTACTTTTGGCATTGTAAATGTAGAATTCACATTTATTTCAATTGTATCTTTACAATCTACTTTAATAACTGGCTTTTCTGTATCTGGTGAAGCATTATGTTTATCACAGTTTTCTGTTGGCGCCATGTATTGTGCATCAGCAGCTTTTTGCCATGATAAATCTTCTGTGCTGTTTGGTCTTGTAATAAATACCTTTTCTTCTGTATCTTTACAAAATTCATTTGCTAATTTTCCAGTCTCTTTACATATTTTTAATTTTACATGTGTAGTACAAGTTTTAGAAGGTGCTGTTCCTTTTGCATAATATTCACCATATGCTCTTGATCCTCTTGGATCCGCTTCACATTCTGCTGTTGCAAGCATTCCAGAATCTCTACATACTCTTGCTGTTCCAATTCCATTTGGTTTGTTAAAACTTGCAGAATCTAAGCCTTTATGAATTTTGTTCATAATCATACCCCAACGTGATGCTACAGTACCACTTCCTGGTGCTGAATTTTTACTAATATTTGCATCATCATATCCAAAATACATAGAAGCTGCATAGTATGGTGTAAATCCACAGAACCATGTATAAGTGCTATCATCTGTTGTTCCAGTTTTTCCACATGTTTGCATTCCAGTAACTCTTGCTCTTGTTCCTGTTGCTCCTTCTGCTCCTGTTAGTCCTGTTCCAGTTGGTTCTGTTAATAGTGATTTTACTAACCAAGCATTTTGTTCTGATAAAACTCTATGTGTTTCTTGTTCCTTTTCCATAATAACTTTTCCATTTTGATCTTCTACTTTTATATAGAATGTAGGTTCAATATATACACCATCATTTGCAATAGTAGAATATGCTCCTGCCATTTCTAGTGGACTAATACCTTTTCCAACTCCTCCTAATGCTAAAGCTAATCCTTCATCTCCTTCAGAAATTGTACTAACTCCAAAAGATTTTAAATATTCCATTGATTTTGCTGGTGTTAATTTTTGCATCATTTTAACTTCTGGTATATTTCTAGATACTCTTAAAATTGAACGTATATTCATTAAACCTGTAAAACCTCCACCAGAGTTCTTTGGTGCATAGCTTCCATATCTTACTGGTGAATCATCTACTACTGTTGCTGCTGTAATTATTCCTTCTTGTAGAGATGGTGCAATAACTGCTATTGGTTTTATAGAAGAACCTGGTTGATGCCCTGCCTCTGCAGCACGGTTTGTTCCCCATGGTGTTTTTTCACCTAGAACACCTCTTATTGCAACAACATATCCTGTTTTATGGTCAATTATTACCATACCTGATTGTATTTGCACTGTTTTCTTTGTGTTATTTCCTTCATTATCTTTTACTGTTACATTTTTTGTTTTTATCCAGTCTTTACTATTTTCATAAGCATCATCTACTATCGCTTGTATATCTTTATTTTCAGTAATATATATTTTATATCCACTACTTTGTATTTTTTGTTTTGCTAGATCAAATTCTAAATCATATTCTTTTGCATATTCTCTTGCAACTTGATTAACCGCTGCTTCCTCATTTTGTGTTAAGGTATTATTACTTGTAATATTTCCTTCTTTAAATGCAAGTCCTCCTTCTACCTCTGCTACTGCTACATCATGTTCTTCTTTATTAATTTTTCCTTGTTCTAATAGTTCTTTCAATACTACTTTTGTTCTATTGTTAATCTTTTCTGTATTTGGTGTTTGTTTAAATGGGTTATATACATTTGGGGAATGGTTAATTCCTGCAATATATGAAGCTTGTGCAAGTGTTAAATCCGCTGGTGCTTTATCGAAATAGTAATTTGAAGCTACTTTAACTCCATATACATTTTTTCCTCCTCCTCCAAGAGGAATTGTATTTAGGTATGATTCTAATATTTGTTGTTTTGACATTTCTCTTTCAATTTGAAATGCTTTAGCAATTTCTCTTACTTTTCTTTTCCAATCTCTATCTTTATCTCCTGTTGCATTTTTAATTAATTGTTGTGTTATAGTACTACCACCATAACTTGAATCTCCTGTTACAAATTTTGATACAGCACCAAGTGTTCTTGCTATATCTACACCACTATGTTCATAGAAACGTTTATCTTCTATTGCAACAAATGCTTTTGGTAAATATTCGCCCATTTCAGATAATAGAATTACTTCCCTATTTTCTTCTCCGTTTAGAGTTGCAACTTCATTTCCATTTAAGTCTATTAAAACACTATTTTCAGTTTTTATATTTAAGGCATCTGCTGTTATTTTTATGTCATTTCCAAACATGCCAAAAAATACTCCTGCTATAACTCCTGCTCCAATAATACATAACAAAATAATAGATATTACTATAATTTTTATTGTTAGCATAAGTTTTGGATGTTTTTTTGGTTTACCAACTTTTACTTTCTTATTGTCTTTATTATTACTTTTTGCAGTTTTTACTTTTTTTGTTTTTTCGTTTTCGTTATTATTTTTAGAAGTTTTTTTATTACTCATTAAAATATCCTCCTTTGTAATAAAAATGTATGTTTCAATTATATTACATTATTCCAAAAAGATAAAGACTTTTAATAAAAAAATTAATTGCGAAATTCTCAATTTTTTATTTTCTAACCAAATTTCAATAGA
>CANOGC010000007.1 GCA_947565445.1 uncultured Clostridium sp.
TGTTATAAAAAACAATGTAGAAGAATTAATAGCTAACTTAAAGCAAATGGAAACAAAATATTTAGGGTTAGGACAAGAAGAAAGAAAAAATTACTTTTATAATATAAGAGATGAATATAATAACTATGAATTAGAGAAAAATGAGCAAAATGTCCAAAGGGCAGCACAATTCATATATTTAAATAGGACTTGCTTCAATGGCTTATACAGAGTAAATAAAAATGGAAAATTTAATGTTCCAATTGGAAGCTATAAGAATCCTACAATATGTGATGAAGAAAATTTAAGACAACTGTCACAATTAATACAAAATGTACAATTTCAATATGGAGATTATAGTAGAAGTATGGAATATGTAACAAAGAACACATTTATATACTTTGATCCACCATATAGACCATTAAATATGACATCAGGATTCACATCATATACAAAAGAAGATTTTAATGATGAAAATCAAAAAGAATTAGCAATATTCTATAGAAAATTAAATGGGCAAAATGCAAAATTAATGCTAAGTAATTCAAACCCTAAAAATATAAATGTAGAAGATAATTTCTTTGATAATATATATCAAGGATTCAATATAAATGAAATACAGGCAAGTAGAATGATAAATGCAAATTCAAATGGTGTATTTAACGAGTGAAAAATGGACCACCTTATAATTAAGATTTTTAAATAACATAAAATTAATATATAACCTCTTAATTGATTAAAATTAAAATTTAGTATAAGTGTCAATACTTGATTTATCAATGCATTTTAGTATTGACACGTTAATAAATTTTAATATAATTTAATACATGGTTATGTAACTAACTGGTCCAAATTTCAATTATAATACTGGTTCAAACTGGTCCATTTTTCATTTAAGAAATACATAAATTTATAAAGAGGATTTTAGGGATAGCCCTAAAATCCTCTTTACATTTTAAGACAAAAATGATATAGTATGTATGTAAAATAAACTGTGGAGGGAAAGTTATGAGTAGACGGAAAGCGATATGATGCAGAACCAAAATTAAACATAAAAAAAGTATTTGCAGTGGCTATGGCGTTTGCAGTAGTAATTATGTTTATAATTGGAATTAGAACTTTATTAACAACCAATACAAATGAAAAAACTACTTCCATTAGTAGTTACTATCCAGTTTTTACAAATGAAAAATGGGGAGTAATTGATGAAAAAGGAAATATCATTATAGAACCTAACTTTGAAGAAATGATTACTATTCCAAATAGAAATAAAGATATTTTTATTTGCATGGAAAATGTAAATTATGAAGAAAATACATATAATGTAAAAGTACTAAATTCAGAAAATAAAGAAATCTTTACAGGATATGATTTAGTAGAAGCAATAGAGAATATAGATACTAGTAATAATATGTGGTATGAAGATAACGTACTAAAAGTAAAAAAAGGCGAACTTTATGGGCTAATTGATTTTTCAGGAAAAGAAATTTTAGAACCTAAATACCAAGAAATTAATGCTTTAAAAGGAACAAAAAATAGCTTAATAATAAAGCAAAGTGATAAATTAGGTTTATCAGATAATAAGGGAAATGTCATAATAAAACCAGAATATAAAGAGATTAAGTCTATAGAAAATAATTATCAAAATGGATATATAGTTGTAAACCAAGAAAATAAGTATGGAATAATAGATTTCACTTCACAAGTCATTGTAGAAACTGGGTATGAAGATATTAAGCAAATAACTGGTAACCACATGTATGTTGTAAAACAAGATGGAAAATGGAAATTAATTAATTCTAAGAAAGAAACATTAATAGAAAATGTTAATGATGTAACACAAATATTAGAAGACAAAATTATAATAAAAAAAGACAATCAATATGGAATATTATTAGTTTCTGGTGAAGAAAAGATAAAACCACAATATGAAGAACTTTCTAATATGTTTGACGACTATTACTTGGTAAAGAAAAATGGAAAATATGGTATTATAAATAGTGCAAATGAGCAAGTATTACCATCTGAATATAGCAAAATAACATATAAAAAAGATGCAGATTTTGTTGTAGCAGAAAAAGAAAATGTAGCAATGGGAGAAATATATAATAACAAATTTGAAAAAAAGCTTGATGGAATTGTTTCAGATATAAATGCCGAAAAAGGATATATTCGTGTTTATGTTGGAAATGAATATAAATATTATAACTTAAACTTTGATGAAAAAACAGCTGTTGAATGCTTACAAAACAATAACTTACTTTTAAGTAAAAAAGATGGAAAATATGGATATATAAACCGTGATGGAAATCTTGTTATTGATTATACTTATGAAGATGCTCAAGAACTAAATGAATATGGTTATGCTGCAGTAAAAAAAGACGGAAAATGGGGAGCAATAGACAAAACAGGAGCAGTTGTAGCAAACTGTAATTATAATTTACAAGAAAATGTAATGATAGACTTTATTGGTAAATGGCATTTAAGTGTAGACTTAAATTCATACTACTATACAGATTAATAAAAGAGAACCTTTTACTGTGCTAATTTGGAAAAGTAAAGTAAAGGCCCCTTTATTCAAGGGAGCTGTCACCGAAGGTGACTGAGGGTTCTATGAATAGGAGAGATTATGGAACTAAAGATAAAATATCAATATACATACTTCATTTATCCATACGTAATTTCTGAAAACAAATATAATAAATATTTGTATAAATTACTAAGCAATAAAAATTGTAGGGTAAAATTTTTTGAAAAAGAAAAAGACTTTGACCTATACACATATTTTCTGCCTAAAATAAAGGAATTTATGTTTCAAAACTTCGAATTTAACAAAGAAAAAATTCGAAGTTTTGAAGGGTTTAATAAAGAAATGCAAGCAAATATTCTTTCAAAATATCCAGTAACTATATTCGAATATAATTTAGGAAATGACATGCAAGGAAAAGCAGGAGAAGAAGAAGGAATTTTCTTTCACATGCAAAAAATGGAGCTAATATGCTTTAATACAGGTATTTGCTTTTTAGTAATGAAAACCAATATTGAAGATAGTAAAGATTTTAGAGATGTATTAGATTTTAACTACAAATTTCGTGATATTAAATCTGAATTAAATGGTTTAAAAAAATACGAGAATATTCGTTTACAAACAGCTACATTTAGTGATGTACGAAAACTAACAGATTTAATAAAAGAACTAACAGGAAAAATAGAAGATGCAAAAGCTTTAAACATAGATACCAACAGATTTTTAACATATGCATATACATGTATTGAGCAAGATGCATGGAGTGATGATGAGAAATTTCAAGATATTGAATTTGAGTTTTTTAAATATGCAAATATATTTCCAAGTTCATATAAATCAAACTTTGATAAAAGGCATATGGAAGTACTTTCAAAATGGAAATTTATTCGTACAGGTTTTACAAAAGAAGGAGTAGGGTTATTGACATCTGGAATTGATATTCATAATTATACAAAATTACCATATGTATATGAAAATCAATACTTATATACATATATACTTGTACAATATCAAAAAATTTACTTAAAGAAGCTAGAAAAAGAAGCAAAACAAAAAAATATGACTGTATCTACAAGAGACAAATTTATTAAATTTACTAAAGAGCTATGGATAGGAGAAGTAACAAATGATGATGTTGGAACAAACATATACAAAAAGACAAGAGAGGTATGTGAAGTTTCAAAATTATATGAAGAAGTAAAAAATAAGTTTGATGTAGCATATAAAGAGCTAAACATTGAAAAGGTAAGTAAAGTAAATAAAATTATTTTAGTAATATTAGGAATTTCATTAATGCTAAATATTATAAATTTTGTTACTTTATTAAAAATGATGTAAATGCTATTGTTATAAAAAACATGTAGTAATATAAAATTAAAAATTCCGTTCTCCACGGCGTTTTAGTATAATTGGTTTTAACAACACTTGAAACACACTATACTTTGAGAAAAAGAAATATGACGCCTTTGGCTAACAGGTCGAACTCGTTTTTAATTTTATATTACTACATGTTTATAAATTAAGATTATATAATAATAAGGAGACATACTATGCAAGTAAAATGTGGTATAGACATAATAGAAATAGATAGAATAAAAGAAGCAATTGAAACTACTAAAGAAGAATTTATAAACAGAGTATATACAAAAAATGAAATAGAATATTGCGAATCCAAAAACAATATGAAATATCAGCATTATGCAGCAAGATTTGCTGCAAAAGAGGCAGCTTTTAAAGCCATTTCAGAAGAGTTTGATAAATACGAAATAACATGGAAAGATATAGAAATAACAACTAATGAAAAAGGAAGACCTAAAGTTGAAATTCTAAACAAAAAAATACCGAATTTAGAAAGTATAGATATAAGCATTTCACATTGCAAAAATTATGCAGTAGCAAATGTTACTGTTTTATTAAAATAGAGAAATGTAGGGGCGAGCATTGCTCGTCCGAGAGGCGAAGCGTACCCATAAAGAAATACAATATAAAGAAGGTTAGATTTATGGAATTGTTTGATTCACACTGTCACTTAGACGATGAAAAATTTAATGAAGATAGAAAAGATGTTATTTCTAACATCTTTTCATCAAATATTACAAAACTAATCAGTGCAGGATATAGCTTAGAAAGTTCAAAAAAAGCATTAGAACTTACAAAAAGCTATCCACAAATATACACAGTAAGTGGAATATCACCAAACGATATTGGAGAAAATGTGGAAAACATACAACAAGAAATAAATGAAATTGAGCTTTTAGCCAAAAATGAAAAAGTAATAGGAATTGGAGAAATAGGTTTAGACTATTATTGGAATAAAGAAAATAAAGAACTACAAAAATTTGCATTTATAAAACAAATAGAACTTGCCAATAAATTAAACTTACCAATAGTAATACATACAAGAGAAGCAGTAATGGATACATTAGAAATACTAAAAAAATATCCTGTAAATAAAAAAGGAGTATTTCACTGTTGCCCATTAAATGTAGAACTTGTAAAAGAAGCATTAAAATTAGGTTTTTACATTTCATTTGCAGGACCAATAACCTTTAAAAACTCTAAAAATGCAGAAGAGGTAATTAATATAGTACCAGATGATAGAATGTTAATTGAAACAGATAGTCCATACTTATCTCCAGAACCAAATAGAGGAAAAAGAAATGATTCTAGAAATGTAAGATATATAGCGCAAAAAATAGCAAATGTAAAAGGATATACACTTGAAGAGGTAGCAAAAATTACATATGATAATACTTGTAGGATATTTGAAATAAAAAGGTAAAATTGTAAAAATTTGCAAAAGATTACATAATGTAGTATAATAAAAGTGTAGCGAAAACCAAGCAAAAAAAATCCTAGTACAAGGAAGTATGAAATTGGAGCTAGGTGGAGGGACATCATGGACGATTATAACTACAGTCTGGATGAGTATGTAAGTTCAGACAATGATGAGCGGTTGAAGCAAATAGAAATAGCAAAGGCTCGTCGAGAAGAACAAAACAGAATTAGGATAGCTGAAATGTTCTTACAAGACATCATGGATGTAATTCTGGCAACAGGCGCTCGTACAGATGACGCAGAAGGAAAATTTGCAAAAATGATAGAGTAGGAATCCTACTCTATCATTTTATTTTCCAAAATCTACTTTTACATTTTTTCTTGCTTCATCTGAATCTACTTTAAATAGTTCAGCTGGTTCAAAATGGAACATAGAAGCAATAAAATTAGAAGGTATAACTTCTAATTTTGTGTTATACATCGTAACTGTATCATTATAAAATTGTCTTGAAAAAGATAATTTATTTTCTGTGTTTTGTAATTCTTCTTGTAGTTCAGAGAAGTTTATATTTGCTTTTAAATCTGGATAGCTTTCAGAAACAGCCATAATAGTTTTTAAAGCACCAGATAACTGGTTATCTAATTCAGCTTTTTCGGCAACACTAGAAGCATTTGCCCAAGAAGTCCTAAGCTCAGCAATTTTAGTTAAAGTACCTTCTTCATGGTTCATATATCCTTTTACAGTATCTACTAAATTTGGAATTAAATCAAATCTTCTCTGTAACTGAACATCAATTTGACTCCATGCATTTCTTACCTTTTGTCTTAATCTTACTAAATTGTTGTATAAACTAATTACAATAAGAATTAGAACAACAACAATAGCTAATATAATCCAACCCATTATTTGTAATCCTCCTTTAATTAATATAATTCATAATAGCACATTATTAAAAAATATACAACAAAAATAAAGAAAAATGCTTGTACATTTTAATAAGTAGTGCTAAAATAGAAAAAATGTCTAAAAAGGAGAGAGAGTATGAATGTATTAAATTTAGATGATTTTAGTACCAAAGAAATTAATGAAATATTAGATTTAGCAGAAGAATTTAAAAATGGTAAAAAAGTAGATTATAAAGGAGAAAAAGTAGTAGCAAATTTATTTTTTGAGCCATCTACTAGAACACATTATAGTTTTGATATGGCAGAACTAAAATTAGGTTGTAAAACACAAAATTTTGATGCTAGTAATTCAAGCTTAAAAAAAGGTGAAAGTTTATATGATACTGTAAAAACATTTGAAATGTTTGGTGTAGATGCAGTTGTTATAAGACATACAGAAAATGAATACTATAACCAATTAGTAGGAAAAGTTAATATTCCAATACTAAATGCAGGAGATGGAACAGGAAACCATCCAACACAATCACTTTTAGATTTACTAACAATTAGGCAAGAATTTGGAAAATTTGAAGGCTTAAAAGTAGTTATTGTAGGAGATATTAAGCATTCGAGAGTAGCGCATACAAACTTTAAAGTAATGAAAAGATTAGGAATTGAAGTATATACATCAGGACCAGAAGAGTATAGAGAAGAAGGATTTAATTTTGTAGAATTTGATGAAATAATAGGTAAAGTAGATGTAGTTATGCTTCTTCGTGTGCAACATGAAAGACATAGTGAAAAAATGAGTGAAACTGTAGAAGAATACCATAATGCATATGGATTAAATAAAAAACGTGTAGAGCAAATGAAAGATGGAAGTATTATAATGCATCCAGCACCATTTAATAGAAATGTAGAAATTGCAGATGATGTTGTAGAATGTGAAAAATCACGCATTTTTAAACAAGTACAAAATGGAGTATTTGTAAGAATGGCATTAATTAATATGGTTTTAGGAGAAAATGTATAAAAAATACTTGTACAAAAATAATATCTATGATATATTGTTGATATATTTATTTAAAGTAGAGGTGTAACCTTATGGAAAACGAAATTACAAATAGAGATCAAAAAACAATATTAATAGTAGATGATGAGCAACATATTGTAGACATTCTAGTATATAACTTAGAAAAAGAAGGGTATAACACATTACAAGCAAATGATGGAATAACTGCGGTTGATATTGCATTGAGTAGTAAGCCAGATTTAATTCTACTAGATATAATGCTTCCAAAAATGGATGGACTAGCAGTTTGCAAAAGAATTCGTCATACATTAAATGTACCAATTCTAATGTTAACAGCAAAAGATGAAGAAATAGACAAAATTTTAGGATTAGAATTAGGTGCAGATGACTATGTTACAAAACCATTTAGTGTAAGAGAATTAATGGCAAGAATAAAAGCTAACTTAAGAAAAGTAGAAGTATCTGCTGAAGGTTCTGTAGATGAAAAAAAGGAAAATACTAATAAAATTGTAGTAGGTGATTTAAGCTTAGATTTAGATAAATTTGAGGTTCAAGTAAAAGGAGAAGTTATAGACTTAACATTACGAGAATTTGAAGTTTTAAAATATCTAGCAAACCAACCAGGACAAGTTATTACAAGAGAAGTATTACTAGAAAAAGTATGGGGATATGAATACTATGGTGATATTAGAACTGTTGATGTTACTGTAAGAAGAATTCGTGAAAAGATAGAAAAAGACACATCTGCTCCAAAAATTTTAATTACAAAAAGAGGAGTTGGCTATTACATAGCATCAAAATAAACAATAGGAGCTTGTATATCATACAGGCTTTTTTATTGTAGTTTTGGTCTTTTGAATGGAATACAAGGGGATATAATCATGATAAAAAATATTCAATTAAAAATCATATTAATTTTTACAATAATAACAGTAATCTTAATAACAGGATTTAGTGTATACTTTTTAAATAATCTGCAAAATATACGTACACAAGCATCAGCAATAGAAAATGCAGAACAATTAGTAAATAGCACAAAACAAGTAATAGATAAAGGAATTATTTTTACAATATTTGCAATAGTAGCATTTTGCATTATTGCAACAGTGATAGCAATATTTATTACAAAAAAAGTTACAAATCCAATTAACAAACTAATTAGTAGTGCAAAACGAATTGCAGCAGGAGAAGAAGTAGAAATTAAACAAATTACAAAAAAGGAAGATAAAGAAGTAAGTGAGTTAGTAGGCGCATTTGGGCTTATGACTACAGAACTAAAGGATAATTTAAATGAAGTTTCAAGGCAAAAAAATCAAATTGAAACTATACTACTACATATGACAGATGGAATTATTGCATTTAATATGGAAGGAAAAATTATATTAGTAAATCCAGCAGCAACAAGGCTTTTAAGAATCATGCCAGAAGAAGACACATTTGAAAAAATATTTGAAAAACTAAATGTTGAAATAAACATGGAAAAAGTAATATATCTAGATAATTGGACATCATCAGAAGAAAGAGTATCTTTAGGAGATAAGAACATTAACTTATTTTTTGCACCATTAAAAGAAGAAAACGAAAGACCAGCAGGAGTAATGGTGGTAATTCAAGATATTACAGAACATGTAAAACTAGATAATATGAGAAAAGAATTTGTAGCAGATGTATCACATGAGCTAAAAACACCTATAACATCTATTATGGGATATGCAGATACTTTATTAGAAGGAGAATATGACAAAGGGACACAAGACAAATTTTTAGGTGTTATTGCAAGTGAAGCAAGAAGAATGGCAAAACTTGTAACAGACTTATTAGCATTATCTAGGTTTGATAATAACCAAGTAAAACAAGAAAAAGAAGAATTTGATTTAGGAGAGCTTGTTAAAAAATGCCAAGAAAAAGTACAAATGCAAATTAAGCAAAAAAATCATCAAGTAGAATGTTTTGTAACAGCAAATGTACCACCAGTTTACGCAGATAAAGATGGTATAGAAAGAGTAGTTTTAAACATATTAACAAACAGTATAAAATATACACGGAGATAATGGGCATATTAAAATATATGTAGGTTTTGTATATAATGATGCATATATAAAAGTAATAGACAATGGAATTGGTATTCCAGCAGAGGATTTATCTAGAATTTTTGAGAGATTTTATCGTGTAGATAAAGCACGTACAAGAGAAATGGGAGGAACAGGATTAGGACTTTCTATTGCAAAAGAAATATTAGATAGAAATAATGGAAGTATAGATATAAAAAGTGAGCAAGGAAAAGGAACAGAAGTAGTTATAAGAATACCAACCAAATAGGGAATAGTATAAAGAAGATGTAGTAATATAAAATTAAAAATTCCATTCTCCACGGCGTTTTAGTATAATTGGTTTTAACAAGACAGATACACACTATACTTTGAGAAAAAGAAATATGACGCCTTTGGCTAACAGGTCGAACTCGTTTTTAATTTTATATTACTACATATTCAAGTAAATTAACTATAAAATAAGCCTTATATATTGATAAAAACCAAAAATAGATATATAATTATATACATATGCTAGAAAGAAGGAAAAAAGATGAACGAAGAGAAAAAAGTAAATATAAAAGAAATATTAGAATGGGTTTATTGTATTGTCATTGCTATTGTTTTAGCATTATTAGTGCGATATTTTATAGGAACACCAACAATAGTTCAACAACCTTCTATGTATCCAACACTAAAACAAGGACAAAGATTAATTCTAAATAGAACAATAAGAACAACAAAAAGTATGCCCCAAAGAGGAGATATAGTAACATTTGAAGCACCTAGCAAGTCATATGTATCAGCAGTAGAAGCAAACTTAGAAAATCCAGTTGCTATTTACGATTATAATATTACAAATATATTTTCAAAATTTCGTTATTATGTATTAGAAATAGGAAAAACAAGTTATATTAAACGTGTAATTGGGCTTCCAGGGGAACGTGTACAAATAGAAAATGGAAAAGTATTTATAAATGGAGAAAAACTAGATGAAAGCTATTTACAAGAAGGTGTTGTAACAACTTCATTAGAAGGTGTATTTACAGACATTACAGTTCCTGAAAATTGCCTGTTTGTTATGGGGGATAATCGTCCACAAAGTACAGATTCTAGAAGATTTGGATGTATACCATTAGAAAAAATAGAAAGCAAAGTATGGATTCGTTTTTGGCCATTTGATTTATTTGGAAAAGTAGAATAGAAATTAAAATATGTTGTATAAGGTAATAGTATATAAATACCTACGAAGAATCTCGGAGCCATAAGTGGGGACCAATAGAAACCGTCAAAATGCGTAAGCATTTTGTACAGTTTCATTGGGGAATGGCGACGGTTCGTAGGTATTTATATACTATTACCTTATATTAATACTAATAAAATAAAGCAAAATATATTGCTAAATTAATAAAAATACTGTATAATCTAAAAAAGCAAATTACAAAATGAAGAGGAATTGTTATGGCTTTTGAAAGTTTAATAGGAAATGAAAAAACAAAGAATTTATTATCGTATATGGTAGAACAAGGTAAAATTACACATAGCTACTTATTTATTGGACCATCTGGAATTCGGAAAAACACTATTTGCAAAAGAGTTTGCTAAAATGATATTATGCACATCTGAAAAAAAGCCATGTGGTAAATGCAAATCTTGTTTGCAATTTGAACAAAATAATCAGCCAGATTTTACATTAATAGAACCAGAAGAGGGAACTATTAAAATTGAAAAAATAAGACAAATGCAAGAAAAAGTACTAGAAAAGCCAATTATTTCTTCAAAAAAAGTATATATTATAAAAGATGCAGATTATATGACTAAAGAAGCAGGTAATTGCTTATTAAAGACATTAGAAGAACCACCAGAGTATGTTATAATCATACTAATAGGTGCTAATGAAAGCTTATTTTTAAATACTATTCGCTCAAGATGCATAAAAGTACTGTTTCAGAAAATAGAAGATAAAGAATTACAAAAGTATTTAGAAAAAAATAATATTACAAAAGAATTAACAAAAGAACGATTAAGGGCATTTAATGGGTCAATTGAAAAAGCGATAAAAATAGAAGAGAAAAAAGAAATATATGATGAAATACAAAAGATATTTGGAAATATAGAGCAATATACATTGTTAGATGTACTAGGTAGGCTAGAGTCATTATATAAGAATAAAGAAATAATAAATGACTTATTAGATTATATTACAATAATCTTCCTAGAAAAAGCAAAAAATAATGCTAAATATATTTCTAATATAGAAACAATAGAAGAAGTAAAGAAGAATTTAAAAGCTAATAGTAATTTTG
This sequence comes from uncultured Clostridium sp., assembly GCA_947565445.1. GTDB lineage: Bacteria > Bacillota > Clostridia > TANB77 > CAG-508 > RGIG8482. The sequence goes on from CANOGC010000007.1 coordinate 11,539, forward strand.
ATATGAGCATTGATAAATTGTTATACAAAATATGGGAGGAATAAACTTGAAGGAAATAATAGGAGTAAGGTTCAAAAGACCAGGAAAAATATATTTTTTTGACCCCAAGCACTGTAAAATGCAAAAAGGGCAACATGTTATTGTAGAAACAGCTATGGGTCAAGAATTTGCAGAAGTTATAATAGAGAACAAAATGCTTCCAGATGAAAAAATAGAAAATGAATTAAAACCAATTGTAAGAATAGCAGGATATAAAGACTATAAGCATAATGAAGAAAACAAGCAAAAGGAAAAAGAAGCATTTACAATATGTGAGGAACAAATCAAAAAACACAAATTACAAATGAATTTAACAGATGTAGAATATAAATTTGATAATAGTAAAGTGCTATTTTACTTTACAGCAGATGGAAGAATTGATTTTAGAGATTTAGTAAAAGATTTAGCAGCAATTTTTAAAACTAGAATTGAACTTCGTCAAATTGGAGTAAGAGATGAAGTAAAGAGAATAGGTGGAAATGGTATTTGTGGAAGGCAATTATGTTGTACATCATTTTTACCAAATTTTGAAACAGTTTCAATAAAAATGGCAAAAGAACAAAATATTTCTTTAAATCCATCTAAAATATCAGGAAATTGTGGAAGATTAATGTGTTGCTTAAAATATGAAGAAGAAGCATATTTAGATAAATTAAAAAACTTGCCTAAAGTAGGAGCAATTGTAAAAGCAGATGAAGACGGAGAAGGAATAGTAGATTCTGTAGAAACTTTAAAAGAAAAAGTAAGAGTTAAATTTAAAGATAAAGAAGGTTTTTACTACAAAAAATTTGATGCAAAAGACTTAAAAATTATTAAAGATGTAGAAGAAAAAGATGACATAGAAGGTGTTGACAAAGAGGAACTAAAAGAATTACGAAAACTAGAAAAATTAGAAGAAGAAGACAAGAAAAATCAAGCAGTAGAAATGTAAAAAGTGTTTTAAATATTAAATTTATTAATATACATAGTAATAAAGGAGGCGAAAGATATGGCATATAAAATTACTGAAAACTGTATTAGTTGTGGAGCATGTGCTGCAAACTGCCCAGTAGAATGTATTTCAAAAGGAGAAGATAGATTTGTTATAGATAAAGATGCATGTATTGGATGTGGAACATGTGCTGGAGTTTGCCCAGTAGATGCACCAGTTGAAGACACAGAAGAATAAAAAAATTAAAGAGGTTACTTTAATAGAGTAATGTAACCTCTTTTTTGCAAAAAATCGTTCATATGTATTGACAAATGTGTATAAACAGTATATAATAACAAAGTTAAAAGAAGAAGTTATCCACTTCTCACCTAATCCAAGTAAGGAAAAAGGTTATAAAATGAAAATTTTATACTATTACAAACAGTAATAGGAGTATTTTGTGGATTGGCTTTTAACAAAGTCAATCTTATTTTTTTGGAGGTGTTTTAGATAAAACAAGAATTACCAATTAATGAACAAATTCGTCATAAACAAGTACAAGTAATAGATGACGAAGGACAAAAATTAGGAACTATGGATACAACAAAAGCTTTAGATATTGCATATGAAAAGAACTTAGATTTAGTTCTTGTAGCACCAAATGGAAATCCACCAGTTTGTAAAATAATGAACTATGGAAAATATAAATTTGAGCAAGCAAAAAAGGAAAAAGAAGCAAAGAAAAAACAAAAAGTTTATGAAGTAAAAGAACTTCGTATTACACCAAATACAGAGGAACATGACTTTAACTTTAAAGCTAAAAATGCAAGAAAATTTATAGAAGATGGATGCAAAGTAAAAATTACAGTTCGCTTTAGAGGAAGAGAGCTAAACTATGTAAAACAAGGTGAAACTATCTTAAATCAATTTATAGAAGCTTTATCAGATATTGCAGTTCCAGAAAAAAAACCTGTATTAGAAGGTAAGAACATGTTTATTATATTAGCTAAAAAAGCTGAAAAATAATAGATTAATAAAAAGAAGGGAGTTTATTATTATGCCAAAGTTAAAAACAAATAAAGCAGCATCAAAAAGATATAGTAATACTGCAAAAGGAAAAGTAAAAAGAACACATGCTAATTCAAGACATAGATTAGCAACAAAAACATCAAGACAAAAAATGTCTAGAAGAGAAAGTGCTTATGCTGATAAAACAGTAGTAGCAGGAATTAAAAAATTATTACCATATGGTAACTAAAAGTATAAACATAGAATAGGAAGGTGAAAAAGAGATGGCAAGAGTTAAAAGTGCAATTATTACTCGTAAAAAACATAAAAAAATATTAAAACAAGCAAAAGGATATTATGGAGCAAAGCATTACAGATTTAGAATGGCAAAACAAGCTGTTATGAAATCTGGAATGTATGCATATGTAGGAAGAAAAGATAAAAAAAGTAATTTTAGAAAATTATGGATTACAAGAATTAATGCAGCAGCAAGAATGAACGGTTTAACATATAGCAAACTAATCGCAGGATTAAAAAAAGCAAATGTTACAATCAATCGTAAGATGCTTGCAGAAATAGCTGTAACAGATCCTACTGCATTTGCAAAAATTGCAGAAACTGCAAAAAATGCATAAATATAAAAAATACTATAATTTTTAAAAATGTCAAACTCATTCTTAAAATTATAGTATTTTCTTTTTCTATTTCAACAATTTTATTGTTTCTTCATTTTTGGTTTTGCAATTAATGAAGCAATGTATCCGAAAGAAGATTGCAGCCGAAATACCTCCGCGCAGCAGCTTTTGTACCACCAATAAATGCACCAAGAAGCCCAGATTTTGAAACTTCATCAATAGCTCCTTTTGCAAGAGCATTTCCAAAACCAGTTAAAGGAACTGTTGCACCACATCCTGCAAAATCAACTAAATGCTGATAAATTCCGATACCGCCAAGTATTGCACCTGTTGTAACAAATATAACTAAAATTCTTGCAGGAGTTAATTTCGTTTTATCTATTAAAATTTGTCCTATGATACAAATAAGTCCACCAACTATGAAACAACGAAGCAGCTGCATCCAATCAATTGTGCTAAAAAATTCCATAGACATACATCCTTTCTAAAGTTCAATTGCTATAGCATGAGCAATTCCTGGAATAGATTCACCTTGCTGAGATGTAGTAGAATTTGTTAATGCTCCAGTAGCCATAAGCAAAATCTTTTTATATTTTTTTTGTTGTAACATTTTAAATAAATGTCCAGAAAATACAGTAGCACAACATGCACAACCACTACCGCCGTGAATGAGTATCTTGTTTTTCTTTATCAAAAATTAAAACACCACAATCATTATAATTTGATTTTATATTATATCCTTTTGTTCCAGCTATTTCTATTAATATTTCTTTACCAACATATCCTAAATCACCAGTAAGAATAGCATCATAATAGCTAGGAGAACGACCAGTATCTTTAAAATGAGTAAGTAAAGTATCTAATGCGGCAGGTGCCATAGCAGCTCCCATATTATTAGCATCTTTAATTCCCATATCTACAATTTTTCCAGGTGTAATATGTGTAATATATGGACCCATTCCATTTTTTGCAACAATTGCAGCACCACTACCAGTTACAGTCCATTGTGATGAAGGTGGACGTTGGTTTCCAAGCTCTAATGGAAACCTAAATTGCTTTTCTGCACTACAAAAATGGCTAGAGGCAGCACAAAGAGCATAATTTCCAGCTCCTCCTTCTAAAAAAACACTACCCATACATAATGCTTCTACAAATGTAGAACAAGCACCAAATATACCAAAAAAAGGAATATTAAGTTCTCTTAAACCAAAACTTGAAGAAATACATTGGTTTAATAAATCTCCCGCAAAACAGTAATCGATTTGCTCACTAGGAATACCAGATTTTGCAATTACCATATTTACAGTTTCTTTTATAATTTTACTTTCAGCTTTTTCCCAACTTTTTTCTCCCCAAAATTCATCATCTAAACACTGGTCAAAATAGCTTGCAAGTGGACCATCAGCTTCTTTTGGACCAACTATTGACGCAGTTTGTAAAATAGTTGGTGGTGTATCAAATTTAACAGTTTGTTTTCCAATTTTTTGCATTATAAAACCCTCCTTATACTAATGTAATAGATTGTGTATTAAAAATAAGGTATAAAATACCAACAACAATAGAAGCACTAATACCAAAAACAAGTACAGGTCCTGCAACTGTAAACATTTTTCCACCAACACCCATTACATATCCTTCAGACTTATATTCCATAGCAGGAGATACAATAGAATTAGCAAAACCAGTAATAGGAACTAAAGAACCTGCCCCTGCAAATTTTCCAATTCTATTAAATAAATTTAATCCTGTTAAAAATGCACTAATACCAATTAAAATAATGGATACAATAGTATTTGACATTTGTAAATCCATTCCACGATATTTGCAGTAATTAAATATAATTTGACCAATAGAACAAATTAAACCACCTACCCAAAAGGCATTAAAACAGTTTTTTATAATAGGTGAATTAGGTGATTTCTTTTCTACATATTCTTGATAATCTTTTTTTGTTTCAATAGGTTTCAAGAAAATCCCTCCTTTAATCGCGATCTCTATCAATTTTGAATGTTAAATCTAACTCAACTAAATATTCACTTATCTTTTTACCACATACTTTTGCTGTTTGATTTAGTACAGTAACACTAGTTATATAATCAATAGTTTTTGCAGCTTCACTAACTGTTTGAACAATAGCATCTTTCCATGAAACTTCAGATGTACCAGTTACTTTTAAATGTTTCTCAACGTTCATTATCATCAACCTCCGTAAAATTAATCTAACCATATGTTTTCCGAAATGTTAAATTTTATACAAAATTTAAAAAATATTGTAAATTTTTAAAAATATTAATTATGTGAGTTCGTTTTAGTAATTTTTGTCTAAAAATGTCGAAAAGTTTTTCTTGCAAAATAGAAAAAAAGACGTATAATAATAAAGTATTAAATCTAAAAAATTAGAATTCAAGAAATTAAAATTCGAAACATCAGTGTAAAACAAAAGTAAACTGATTCTTAAAAAAGCCAAGAAGAAAGTTTAAAAATAGAAGTAAAATGTAGGAGGTAATTAAAATAGAAAATAGTCAAAAAGAGAAAAAAACTAAGAAACATATTGACAATAAAACAAATATATATTATGATATATTTAAAAGAAAAGATATAGCAAAATTTACATATTATGATTATTTGTATATAGAAAGGCAAAAAACAATACACTGTTCTGAAATAAGAGAAGAAGGTGCAAAATATGAAGCGATAAGTTCTAATAGCATACACAATGTACATGATAAAACATTTAGAAAAATATTAGGTAACAAAATAAATGCTACATATGTTATAAATAAAGCATTAAATTTAACAAGACCAATAGAAGAACAAGAAATAGAACAATATACAAATAGATATATAACAAATGAATATACAGATAAAGAAACAGATATAGTATACAAAATGAAAAATAAAGAAATATACTTTTTGATAGAACATCAAAGTAGTGTAGATTATTCAATGAATTTTAGGCTAGAAGAATACAAACTAGAAATAATGAAAAGTGCAATAGATAAAGATAAGATAAAAACAAAAGAATATGAAGTTCCAACAGTAATACCAATAGTATTATATACAGGAAAAGAAAAATGGACAGTAAGAAGAAAACTAAGTATGGTACAAGATGAAAGGCTAGAAAATCTAAACTTACAAGAATATAACTTAATAGATATAGGTAAATACACGAAAGAAGAGCTATTAAAAAGTGATAAATATATGGACAAAATATTTTTAATAGAAAAGTTTGAAAATGTAGACGAGTTAAGAAGAATATTGCCAAAAGTGGAAAAACAACTAACAAAAGAAGAAAAGAAAGATTTAATCAGCATTATAAGAGCAAATTTGAAAGGGAAAGTAGGAGAAGAAAAGGTAGAAGAATTAATAAAAGAAATGAAAGGGGAAGATGAAGATATGTTAGGATGTGTAGAGATGGTATGGGAAGAAGCACTGAATAAAGGATGGGAAGAAGGAATAAGAGAGGGAAGAAATAAAGGAATGAAAGAAGGAATAAAAGAAGGAAAAAAGGAAGGAAAAAAAGAAGGAAAAAAAGAGGGAATGAAAGAAGGAAGAAGAGGCATTATAGTTAGTATGTTAAAAGAAGGAATGAGTTTAAAAGAAATACAAAGGTTAGCAAAAGCAACTAAAAAAGAGATAGAAGAAGCAAAAAAAGAAGGAGTAGTATACTAATGTTAAAAAAGTATTGACAAGTGTAGTAAGGAAATATAAAATGTATACATACTAACAAAAAAGAAATACTATAGCTATAATATACATTTTATATGTAGAGAGGGTAAATCAAATGAAAAGTTTATTAGATAATAAAAAGGTTAAAATTACATTAATAGTAGTACTAATATTAATAGTACTACTATTAGTAATAGGAATTGTAGTAACTAATGTTAATAAAATAAATAAAATGCAAGATACAGAATTACAAGCTAATGTAGATATTTCAAGTGAAGTTGTAAGTTCAGTTGGAAAAGATGAAAATGGTAGAGATTTAGGAAAAGTAACTTTAAATTTCACAAGTGATATACCAATGGATAAAATATCAATAGAAAATGTTGATGGAACTATAATACAAGAAGATGTAAATAGTACTACTTATGAGAAAGAAATAAGTGTAGTGTTTGGACATACACATATTATATCAGTAGTAACAAGTGATGGGAAAATAAGTATGCATAAAATAACAAAACAAAAACCACCACCAATAAGCAATCCATCTACTGCATCTGGAATAAGAGCAGGGAATAAATTAAATTTTACATGGGAAGAAATAAATGAAATAGCAGAAATCATATCAAATGATAGTAGTATAACAAATAATACACAAGAATTTTCATTAAACTATAAAGGAAATAATTATACAATAGGAGTAGGAGATTATACGACACTCGAAGGATATAAAGTACGAATAATGGGATTTAATCATGATACATTAGCAAGTACTAATGCATATGGAGCAGGCAAAAACAACACCTATGCAGGAATATCATTTGAATTTGCAGAGGTTTGGTATGTGGGACAGGCTGAAACTAAAGGGGGATCGGCGGGAGGATATGTTAAGAATTGGGGAGACTGTTCTTTAAGAACCACCTTGAATAACCGAATAAGTAGTTTAGAAAATAATATATATATAAAGCAAGTAAGAAAGAAATATATAGATAATTTTCACGGTGGCTCAACAAATGAAGTTCAAGATAAACTATGGCTACTTTCAAATTCAGAAGTATTTTCTGGAAATAGTGAGGGAGAACAGTATAAATATTATGTAAGCATGAATAGTGCAGAATATCGTATGAAAAGTTATCAAAATGTTGATAAAGAGTGGTGGCTTAGAAGCCAAACTTCTGGAACTTATGGATATACTGGATTCTATACGGTTTTATCTTCGGGAAATAGTTCTAGGAGAAAAAATTATTATTCATTAGGTGTTGCACCGGGATTTTGTATATAATATGTGATTTTTTAGAGGGAGGTTTCTTCCTCTTTTTTTTATTCTAGGAAATTCATGCCAGTGGCATAAATTTCAGTAGAAGATAATTACGGTTTTTAAATACATATGATAAATTTACAAAAAATTATCACTTTGTATTTAATGTGTGCTATAATAAGCAATGTAAAAAAGGAGGGGATTAGATTGGGATTAAAACTAGAAAATGTTACAAAAAAATATGCAGATAAAACAGCAGTAGATAATATTTCATTTTCAATCGATAAACCAGGAGTTTTTGGCTTATTAGGTACAAATGGAGCAGGAAAAACTACTACAATCCGTATGATTCTTGGCATATTAAAAAAGACAGAAGGCACAATCTCGTGGAATGGAAAAGAAGTTTCTAGAAAAAATGTTAGTTTTGGATACTTACCAGAAGAAAGAGGAATTTATCCAAAATCAAAAATTAAAGACCAATTAATTTATTTTGCAAAACTAAAAGGAATGAATAAAGAAGAAGCAAAAAAATCAGTAGAATATTGGGCAAAAAGGCTAGAAGTAGAAGAATACTTAGAACTTCCAGCAGAAAAATTATCTAAAGGAAATCAGCAAAAAGTACAATTTATTACAGCAGTTATGCACGATCCAGAACTAATTGTTTTAGATGAACCATTTAGTGGGTTAGATCCAGTAAATAGCCAAATATTAAAAGAAGTAATGGTAGAATTAATTTCAAAAGGAAAATATATAGTAATGTCTAGCCATCAAATGTCTCAAATTGAAGAATTTTGTACAGAAGTTGTTATTATAGATAAAGGTATTACTGTATTAAAAGGAAATCTAAAAGAAATTAAAGAATCATATCCATGTAACTCTTTAGAATTAGCAACAGAGGAAAACGTAGATTCATATATAAAGGAAAGTGGATTAGAAATTGAATTTTCTAAAAATAATGAATATAAAATTGCTATTACTAAAGAAGAAAAAGCAAGAGAACTATTAGTATCACTTACAAAAGCAAATATAAAAGTAAACAAATTTGAACTAAAAAGACCAACTCTAGAAGAAATATTTGTAGAAAAGGTAGGAGGTAATAACAAATGAGAGATTTATTTACAGTAGCCTCTTTTACTATGAAAGAAATGGTAAAAAGAAAATCTTTTATTATATCAACTATAATTATTTTCTTAATAATTATTATTGGGTTTAATGTACCAAACATACTAAATGCAGTAAAAGGAGAAGATAATAAAGAAATAGCAAATGATACAATTCTTATTATAGATTCAGATGATATATATATGGGAGCACTAGATAATCTAAATCAAATGGAATTAGGTAAAACCTTTAAAGTGCAAAATAATGGGTTAACAAAAGAGGAAATAAAAGAAAAAATTGATTCAGAAGAAATATATGCGGCATTTGTAATAAATAAACAAGATAACAAAATACAGGTAAGCTATATAGCAGATAGTGTAGGAATGGGAGATGCACCAAATGAAATAGTAAAAATATTAAATGACTTATATAAAGATATTCAAATTGGAAAATTGGGATTAAGTAATGAGCAATTAGAAAGCCTAAATCCAGAGTTTAGTATAGATATTACCGAAACGAATGAAAACCCTGCAAGTGGTAATGTCTTTGCCATTATGCTACTATCAATAGTACTATTTTATGCAATTTATTTTTGTGCATATCAAGTATCAAGCTCTATTACTACTGAAAAAACATCAAAAATAATGGAAACATTAGTTACATCTACAACACCTAGAACTATTGTACTTGGAAAAACTATTGGAATTGGAATAGTAGGGTTATTACAAGTAGCAGGAATGATAATAGTAAGTGTAATTTGTTGCAACTTATTTATAGATCCAGAACTATTATCTAGCATTATCGATTTATCAAAAATAACACCAATACTTGCAATTATTACGATCATATATTTCATTTTAGGATATTCAGTATATTCTTTACTATATGCTTTAACAGGCTCAACTGTATCAAAGCCAGAAGACATTAACTCAGCAAATGGACCAGTTGCAATTTTAGCAGTAATTGGATTTTATTTAGCATATTTTTCAATGATGAATCCAACAAGTGAAATAAATGTATTTGCATCCATGTTTCCATTTTCAGCGCCATTTAGTATGCCATTTAGAGTAATGATGGGAACGGCTACAATGGGGCAAGTAGTTATTTCACTTGGAATTATGTTAGTTAGCATTTTCATTATTGCTAGAATTTCAATAAAAATTTATTCATCAGCAATATTAAATTATGGAACTAAAATTAATATAAAAGATGTTTTGAAGATGTATAAAGATAAAAATAATTAGACATGGAAAATCGGAAACCTAAAAAGTTTCCGATTTTATTATACTGTATGTTAATATACTGTGATATAATAATACAAAAAAATGACAAGGAGAGAAGTATGAAAACTGATTTTGCAAGAGAACTAGCAATAAAAATATTATATAAAATTGAAGAAGATAGTGGATATTCTAATTTGGTTTTAGATGAATATTTGCAAAAAGAAAGACAAAAATTAAATGAAAAAGATATAGGCTTGATATCTGAAATTGTATATGGCACAGTAACATGGAAACTTACTATTGATATGATTTTACAAAAGCATTCAAACATAAAAATAAACAAAATATCAAAATGGGTAAAAATTATCTTACAAACAGGAATATATCAAATAGTATTTTTAGATAAAATTCCTAAAAGTGCAGCAGTAAATGAAAGTGTAAATTTGTGTAAAAAATATGGATATAAATCAGTAGGATTTGTAAATGCAATCCTTAGAAAAGTAGATAAATATGATTATGAAGAATTTAAAAATATAAAAGATGATTACAAAAGAATTAGCGTAATGTATTCGATGCCAGAGTGGATAGTAAAAAAACTAGTAAAACAATATGGCATTACTAAAACAGAGGAAATATGCATAAATTCTAATTTAAAGCCAACAATAACCATTCGAGTAAATACTCTAAAAAATGAGGTAGAAGAACTAAAACAAAAGCTAGACAAAAGAAATATTTTATGGGAGGAAGCGGAAACGCCAAATTTTTTGTATTTAAAAAACATAAAAAATGTATCAAAATTGGACTTATTCAAAGAAGGCTTTTTTGCTATACAAGATGAAGGAGCAGGAAAAATTGGGCTTATTTTAAAACCCAAAGAAGGAGAAGAAGTACTAGATGCTTGTAGTGCTCCTGGAGGAAAAACTACACACTTAGCAGAACTTATGAAAAATAAAGGACATATTTTAGCTTGGGATATACATTCTAATAGAGTTAGATTAGTAGAAGAAAATGCCAAAAGGCTAGGAATTTCTATTATAGAAGTAAGCACAAAAGATGCATGTAAATATGATTCGAAATATGAAAACAAATTTGATAAAATTTTATTAGATGTTCCATGTATGGGGCTTGGTGTATGTAAAAGAAAACCAGATATCAAATGGCAAAAAAATGAAGAAGAAATTAGTGAAATTACAAAAATACAAGAAAATATAATACAAATATGTAGTAAATATTTAAAACAAGGAGGAGAATTAGTATATTCTACTTGTAGTATTTTAAAAGAAGAAAACGAAGATATCATTAAAAAATTTTTAGAAGTAGAAAGAAGTGGAACAAAAGGAAAATTTGAACTTATATATAAAAACAACATATTGCCAAATGGTCAAACAGATGGATTTTTTATCTGTAAATTAAGGAAAAATGGTTAAAAAGACATATATTACATTTATATTACATTTTGATTACAATTGGTCAAAAAGTATTGACTTTTAAATAAAAAACTATAAAATAAGGTTATGACAAAAAACGACTTAAAAAGGAAAAAAGTGTAATACTTGGAAGAATATTGACGTATTAAACAATAAAAAATGCAAATTATAAATATAATAAAATTAACAAAGGAGAAAAAAATGGCTACTTGTTTGGGATTATATATTGAAAACCATATAATTAAATACGCTAAAGTTACTAAGGATAATGACAATATTAAAATTGACTCCTTTGGCATAAAATTTTATGATAAATTAAATGATTCTATTAAACAAATAGTAGAAGAAACATATAGTTATAAAACGCCAATTAGTATTAATTTATCTAACGAAGAATATAATTATTTTTATCTATTTAGTTTGCTTAGCAAAAAAGATATGGAAAATGTTATTAATACGGAATTTGAATCAATTTGTTACGATAATGGTGTAAACAAAGATGCTTTTGAAACAAGATATGTATTAGTAAATGATTTACAAGATAAAGAAAAAGTAAAAGCTATTCATGTTTCTGCAAATAAATTAGATATGGCAAAAAAAGAACAATACTTAGAAAAATATAGAGTTGTATCTGAAGTTCCTATAGGAGCATCAATTGCCAACTTAATTGAAGATAAAGAAACAGAAAATATATTAATCATAAACATAGAGGAAAAAACAACAGTAACTACAATTGTTGACAAAAAAATTATAAATGTACAAACAATACAATATGGTGCAGAAGAAATATTATCTAGTATTAACAATAAAGAAAATTCGTATTTAAAGTCATATAATGTATGTAAAGATTCTACTATTTATACACCAAAAGGAAAAGACTTACAATATGAAGAAAATGAATATTTAGATGATATAATGCCTACTTTGTATAATATTGTAACAGAAGCAAGAAAAATTATAGACCAAAGTTTAAATAGAATTGATAAAATATATATAACAGGTACAGGAAGTATTATAAATAATATAGATATATATTTTCAAGAATATTTAAAAGATATAAAATGTGAAATTCTAAAGCCATATTTCTTAAATAATCTTCCAATGATGAAGATTAATATAAAAGATTATATAGAAGTGAATTCTGCAATTGCTATTGCATTAGATGGACTAGGACAAGGAATAAAGGGTTTAAATTTTAAAAAAGAAAGTTTAAAATCTAAACTTACGTCAGATATTGGAAGTAAAAGTGGAAAAACTAGCAAATCAAGAAAAAGTTTTGGGTTAGATTTTGGTGAGAAATTAGATAGAGCAGAAAAGGGATTAACTAGAATTGCAGTAGGGCTTTTAATGTTGATTTTAATATATAGTGGGATAAGCTTATTTTTAAATAGAGCAATAAAAGATAAAAAATCAGAAGTTAAAATGGCAACTACACAAGTAAATACAGAAATTGGAAAGATTAATAGTGATATTACAAAATTAAGAAATAATACTAGTAAATATACTAGTATGAAAGAAAGATTAGAATCTTTAACATCAGAAACACAAGACAGAAATAAAAGAAAGAACTCAATTCCAACACTATTAAATCAGATAATGTATATTATACCACGAGGTGTACAAATTACATCAATAGAAAACACATCAGGCTCAGATATTGTAATTAATGCACAATCTGCAACATATGAGCAACTAGGATATTTAAAATCTAAAATAAAAGAAGATGGAATACTTTTAAATGTACAATCAGATAGTGGACAAAAAGAAGGACAAACAGGATTAATAAAAACAGTAATTGAAGGCAAATTGCCAATTGAATAAAGGAGACTGTTAAAATATGAGAAAAATTTTAATAATAGTATTAATTGTTCTATTATTGATTGCAGGGTACTTTAGTATATTTAAAGGACTAAATATATTTGGAATAGAGATTCCCTCTGTTTTTGGAATAAAAGATAAAAGTGATAGCTTAGATGCAGAACTTGATAAGTTAACTACATTAACAAGTGTTGATAGACCAAAAGCAATGAACGATTTAAATAGTAGTGCAAAACAACTAGTAACAGCAAGAGATGAATATAATGAGAAAGTTTTATATAGTTCAGAAGAAGAAATAAAAGAAGCAACTCAAGGAGTGCAATATGAAATGGAATACTTATGGACAAAAGTAGGAAACCATGCAACAAAGAATGATATAATTTTAAAATTCACAGTAAGTAGAAGTTCATTAGGAGTATCTGGATTATATGACTTATCATTTGTGGCTACTGGAAAATATGTATCAATTTCAGAATTTATAGCTGCTTTAGAAAATGATTCATCATTAAACTTTAAAATTGAAAACACTAAAGTAATGCCATTTGAAGGAAATACTGAAAATTTGCAAGCCACATTTATGGTAAGAGGAATTTCAATAAAAATTGATACTATTACAAGTCCAAAATTAAATAAAGATAATTCATCACAAAATGAAAAAAATGGAGCCTCAAATAAAGCTAGCAATAATTCATAAGCAAAGATAGGAGGGTAAATATAATGAAAACAATTTTTAAAGAATTTATAATTGTTTTGCTACTAATACTAGCAATAGTGCTAGTTTTAGGTATATTTTTTTATGATTATATCCCAATGAATAAAGTAGTACCAAAAATAGAACAATACGAACCACCTAAGAATGTTAAAGAAGAATTAGAAGAAAATGTAGAAGAAAAAGAAGATGAAATTGCACCAATTGTACGTGAAATTAATGGTAGTGACTTAAACTTATATGAAAAAACAAAAGATTATCAAAAAGGTAAAGTAAATCCATTTGCAGATACATCTAGTGGAACAGTAACTGGTGGGAATACAAATACACAAAATGGAAATAATACAAATAACAACAATAGTAATAGCACAAATGATAAAAATAATAGTTCTAATTCAGAAGGTAATTATTTACCAAGCAATGGAACTAAATAATTTTGGTTATATTTTAAAAAATATATACAAACAAAAAATTAATTATAAGGAGGAATTTTTTATGTTAAAAGGACAAAATGGTATTACATTAATAGCTTTAGTTATTACAATTATCATATTATTAATTTTAGCAGGTATTACAATTAGTTTAACATTAGGAGAACACGGAATTATTAATATGGGAGAAAAAGCAGGAAAAAATTATGTTAACGCAGCAAATTATGAGTACAATGCATTAAATAAGGTTGAATCAGATGCTAATGCATTTATCTATAATGTAACACATTAAACAGATTATAAAACATATAAAATCAAACTCAAATGGCATATGCAAAATATTGTGTATGCCATTTAGTTTAAAGAATAAAAGGAGCATAAATGATAGCAATAGTTCTAACAATAATTTTATTTATAATAGGTATCTATTTTGGTAGTTTTTTTACATTAGCTACATACCGTTTGCCTAAAAAGGAAAATATAACACATAAACATTCATATTGTCCTAGTTGTAATCATAAATTAGGTTTATTTGATCTAATTCCAATTTTTAGTTATATATTCTTAAAGGGTAAATGTCGCTATTGTAAAAATAAAATAGGAATAAGGTATTTTTTATTTGAGATTTTGACTGGAATTGTTTTTGTTCTATTTGGACTATCATTAAAAATAACTATATATCCATTAGATATACAAAAAATTGCTTATTTAGTAATAGGGATACTATATTTTGCGAGTTTATTTATTATAGCTGGAATAAACAAAGAAAAAGATACTATACAAAAATCAGTTATATATTTTGGAGTTTTTGTTTCAATCATATATATCATATATTCATGCACATTAGGTAGTAAAAATGTGTATAAATATGCGATATACTTAAGCTTTATTATCACTTTGATAATACTTGATATAGTGCATTTAAAAAAGAACTTAAAAAATAATGAAACTATACAGTTAATAATATTAATTTTATATATGATTATTATTACAGGTGAAAGATTAATGTTACTTACACTAGTATTTACTACACTAATAATGGGAATTGAAAATATTATAAAATATTTCAAATATAGAAAATCATCTAAAGTACTTATAAATAAAGAAAAAAGACCAATTCCATTATATATATGTATATCAAATATAATTTTAGTAATTGGAATGAACTTTATACAAAATTATATGTAAGGCAATGTATGGGCATCGTTTGTGGGAATACCTAAGAGACACGACACCATCGTGCCCTAAAAAATAAAATGGAGGAAGTATGGAAAAAATAAAGCAAAATAAAGGATTTACGGCACAAGATGTTGTAATTAGTATAATCATTATCGTTATATTTGTGAGCCTTATAACAACACTCTTTTACAATTTCTATATTAGTACAAGTGCAAAAAATAGAAATGCTATTGCACTAAATTGCATAATTGATGTAATAGAAGAAGCAAAAATATTAAACTATGATGAATTAAACCAAACAAAAATAGAGGAATTGTTAGGTACATTAAAATCAAACAAAACTATACCTAATGGATATGAAGTAATTGCAGAGCTACAAAAATATAATGAATTAGATGGAAATACAGAAAAAAAAGATATAATTAAAATATTAAAAGTAAAAGTACAATATTTAGTAGGGCAGAAAACTGAGAAAATTGAAATTTCAACACTTATTACAAAATAAAGGAGCAAATATGAAAAAAGATTCAGGTCTTACAATAACAAGCATTATAATATATATAGTGGCAATGCTAATAGTAATAGGTATTATTGCAACTATTACATCGTTTTTTTATACGAATGTAAATAATGCTAATGATAATAGTAATAACATATCTGAGATAACAAAATTTCATATGTATTTTTTAGAGGAAACTACTAAAAAAGATAATGAAATTAATGTAATAACAGATAATATGGTGTCATTTAAAAGTGGAAATACATTTACATTTCAAGATAATAGCATCTATATAAACAATATAAAAATATGTGAAAACATATATAATGCACAATTTAAGGAAGAAGTAATAAATAACAAGACAGTTATTAAAGTATTATTAAAAATTGGACAAAATAATGAGTACACCAAAACAACTAGCTATGTATTAAATGCGGATATGTAAATTTTGGAATATAGCAATATATATATAAATTTGTAAAACTATATTGTATAATTAATATAGATACTTTTACTAAGGAGGAAAAAATATGGAGAGAAGACAACCGATAGGAATTGAACTAGTAAGGAGAAATGTTGTAAGCGAAAATGCTATACAAAAAGCATTAGAATATCAAAGAAGTCACCCAAATAAAAAAATGGGAGACATATTAAATGAACTTAGGCTATGTGATTCATATACATTAATTAAGGCAATAGGAGAAATATTAGAAGAAAAGGCTATGCTACTTGAACCACATGATATAAAAATTAATATAGAAAATTATATTTCACCAGATGTTTTAAAACAAAATAGAGCAATTCCATTTGAATTAGAGGGTGGGAAGATAAAAGTTTGCTTTTCAGATACAGCAAATAGAAGAGCAGTAGATACAATTCGTTTACTTTTACTAAACAAAGGGCTTGTTATGGACAAATATATTACTTTTGACAGTAATATTGAAAAAGTACTTATATCATTACAAGGAAGTAAAACAGATGAAATTAGTTCTTCTACAGATATTACAGGATTAATCGATACAATTATAAAAAAAGCAATGGATAAAAGAGCAAGTGATATACATTTTGAGCCAATGGAAGATGAATTAAGAATTCGTTATAGAATAGATGGAGAATTATTTACAGCAGGAACTATAGACAATGAAAAACAAACACAAATTATAGGTAGATTAAAAGCAATTTCTAATATGCACCAAGAAAAGCAAGAAGCACAAGACCGGTAGAATTTTGCTATATCCAGATTACAATATACGTGTTTCTTCTCAAAAGAATGTATATGGAGAAAAATTTGTTTTAAGATTATTAAAGAAAAACGAAGATATTAAGCAAATTTTTGATTTAGGGTTTCCAAAATCAGAAAATATATTAAAAGAAAGTTTTAATAAAAGAAACAGTATTACAATAATGGCAGCTCCAACAGGAGAAGGAAAAACAACAACATTATATAGTATTATTGATTACTTAAATAAACCAGAAATTAATGTAACAACAATAGAGGATCCAGTAGAAATTAGAATACCTGGGTTAAATCAAATTGAAGTTGATGCAAAAACAAACTTTAATGATTCATTAAGAACGGTACTAAGACAAGATCCAGATATTATATTATTAGGAGAAATTAGAGATAAAGAAACAGCAGAAATAGCAATGCAAGCAGGTCAAACAGGACATTATGTATTATCAACCATACATACAATTGATAGTATTGAAGTTATTACAAGGCTAAGAAAAATGGGAATATCTAATTATGATATTGCAAGTACTCTTGCAACAAGCGTATCACAAAGATTAGTTAGAAAAATTTGTCCACATTGTGCAAGAAAAAGGGAATTTACAAATGAAGAAATAGAGATAATGGCAAAAATAGGCAGAAAATATGGAGTAGAATTCGATTTTAATGGTAAAACAACATATGAAACAGTAGGATGTTCACAATGTAATAATACAGGGTACTATAATCGTATTGGTATATTCGAGATTTTAAATATTGATGATGAAATAAGAGATTTAATCTCATCTGATGCTTCAACATTAAAAATTAAAGAAGAGGCAATAAAAAAGAGATATAAACCACTTATAATAGATGGTATATATAAAGTACTAAATGGAATTACAACACTAGATGAATTAAATAAAAAATTAGTAATATTTTAATACATAGGAGGAAAAATATAAATGATACAAATTGAAAAAATACTAGATTATGCAATAGAACATGATGCATCAGATATTCACTTTATTTGTGGAAATAAGCCAATGCTTAGAATTATAAGAGATTTAGTACCTGTTGAAGAGGTAGAAGAATTATTACCAGAAGATATGAATGAAATATACGATTATTTAGTAAAGGGAAACTTAGATAAAGATAGTGTATATACAAAAACAAAAAAATTAGACACTTCTTTAGAATATGGTGGAAAACGTTTTAGAGTAAATATATCATCGGGAGAGGACATTCCACTTTTCACATTAAGAATCATCAAAAACGAATTACCAAAATTTGAGGATTTAGGAGTACCAGATATAGTAAGACGTATGACTTTTCAGCCACAAGGATTAATGTTAGTTACAGGAAAAACAAACTCTGGAAAAACTACTACATTAAATGCTTTAATTAATGAAATAAATGAAACACAAAATAAAAAGATTTTAACTTTAGAAAGTCCAGTAGAATATAAACATCATTCTAAAAAATCAATTATTGTACAAAAAGAAGTAGGAATTGGTGGAGACTCTTTATGTTATAGTGATGGTGTAAAAAACTCTTTAAGAGAAGATTGTGACATTGTTGTTGTAGGAGAGATTCGTGATAGGGAAACTATGGATGCAGCAATAGAAACAGCAGAAGCAGGGCATTTAGTAATAGGAACACTTCATACTAAATCTTGTGCAGAAACAATCGACCGTATGATTAACTTCTATGATATTAAAGATCAACAAACTGTTAAATATTTAATAGCATCTTTATTAAAATTAGTTATTTCACAAAGATTATTAAAAGGAACAGATGGCAAACTTGCCTTAGTGCCAGAAGTAATGGTAGTTGATAACATAGTAGCAGGTTTAATTCGTAAAGACAAAATTAGTGTATCAGAAATAGAAGATGCAATTCAAAGTAACCTAGAAAAAGGAAGCATTGGATTAATTAATTCAATTGCAGAACTTTTTGTAGATGATAAAATTACGTTAGAGCAAGCAAAAGCACAAATTGAAGAAAAGAATATAGAAACTTTAAATAGAACAATTATGCAACTTAGAATTAAAAAGAATAAATAAAAGGAGGAATCCATGGCAGTATATAAATATCGAGCTATAACTTCAGATGGTGTTATTGTTAGTAATAAGATTGAAGAAAACAACCGAAGTGCAGTTATAAAAAAGCTAAAAAGAAATAATTTAGTGCCAATTAATATTACAGAACAAATTGCAATAACTAAAACACAAACAAAAATTAAGAAAAGAAATATTAAAGATATTGAAGACATTATGAAAAATGTAAATACTTCAAATATAATGGCAAACAGAGAAAAAAAGCAAGAATCATATGTTCAAAAAATTAATAAAGCATTAATGAAAACAGAAAAAATAACAGACAGAGATATAGTTATATTTACACAAAAATTTTATTTACTAAAAAAAGCTAATTTTAATAACATTCATGCCCTAAGCACTATTATTAGTAGTACAGAAAATTATATGTTTAAGGGAATATTAGAAGATATCTTAGCAGGTGTAGAAGCAGGAGAAAACATGTATACAACAATGGAATACTATTCAAATGTATTTCCATATATCTACATTAATATGATAAAAGTTGGGGAATTATCGGGTTCTTTAACAAATTCATTAGAACAAGCTATAAAATATCTAGATGATACAGCAAGTTTAAATAAAAAGATTAGAAGTATATTAGTACCAAATCTTATACAATTTGTAGCATTAATAATTATGTTAGTGGTTGGCACATTAGTTGCAATTCCAGCAATTCAAAGTGTTCTTGATGCAGTTGGATCAAAAGATACTTTACCAGAAATTACGTTATGGTTTAAAAATTTCTTAGATGGAGTAATTGCACATTGGTATATACCTACAATGTTAATACTTGGGGTTATTATAGGTATAATAGCATATATACGTACACCAAAAGGAAAATATAATTTTGACTATTTTAAATATACGATGCCTGTATTTGGAAAATTAATATTTTCATTAGATTTTTCAAGGTTAATGCAAGCAATGCTATTAAACTTAAATAACGGTATGAGAATACAAGATGCATTAGAGGTTAGTAAAAATGTTAGTAAAAACTATGTAATGCTTTCAATAGTTGAAACATCTATAAACAATATTTTAATTGGACAATCATGGATTGAACCATTTGAAAAATCTGGTTTACCATCACCTATGATAACAGAAATGTTAAAAATAGGTATGAAAACAGATTTAGCAGAAATGATGGAAAAACTATTAGAATATATGCATATTGATATTGATAATACAATGGAAAAGATTATGAAAGTACTACCACAAATAGTATACTCTATTGTAGGTGCATTACTAATATTTGTAGTACTTGTAGTACTTGTTCCATGTATAGAAGTATATATGGGTAACTTCTTATTCTCTGCATATGGATATTAGAATAATAAATTATTTATGATATGGGTGGAACTTGTGTCCACCCTATTTATACAAGGGGGAAAGCATGAAAATAGGGATTGATTTAGGTGGAAGCCATATAGCAATGGGGTTAATAGATGGGGGAGAAATAATAAAAAAATATGAACATAATTTTTCAAGTATTGAAAAAGAAAACTTAGAAAAGACCATTAAAGAATTTATTAATAATACATTAGATTACATATTAAATGAAAAAATAGAGATACAAATGGTAGGAATTTGTGCCCCTCGGAAGATCTCAAAATGGATATATTAGGAATGCGTGCAACTTAAAAGTAGAAGGACTAAACATAGAACAAATGATAAAAGAAAGAATGAATGTTGAAACTATTACTAGAAATGATGGAATATGTGCAGGAATTGCAGAAAAAGAATATGGAGCATTAAAAGGTTGCAAAAATGGTGTATTTTTAGGATTTGGTACAGGAGTTGGAACAGCAGTATTTATTAATGGAAAATTGGAAGAAAATGTTAGAAGTGCAGGTCATATAATTATACAAAAGGATGGAAAAGAGTGCAACTGTGGAAGAAAAGGATGTTATGAAACATATGCATCTATGAAAGTACTAAAACATGAAATAAGAGAACGATTTGGTAATATGGATTTATCAAGTAAAGAAATTTTAGAACTATTACAACAAACTAAAAATTTAGAAAAACTAGAAGATATAATACAAAATTATATAGAATATGTAAGTATAGGTGTTGCAAATTTTGCAAGGATATGTAGTGCAGATATGGTAGCAATGGGAGGAAGTTTTGTATATTTCAAAGATATTCTATTTAATAAATTACAAAAGGAATTAGATAGAATAATACCAAAAAACGAAAGAGAAAATCTACAAATAAAACTAGCAACACTTGGAAATGATGCAGGAATAATAGGAGCAACCATAAAATGATACAAAATATAATACAATTAAAAGTCCATTTTAAATGGGCTTTTTTGTTTTAGGACAGTACGCTATTTTAAGTTAAATGTAGGGGCGAGCATTGCTCGTCCGCGAGGCGAAGCCACTTTTGTTTTTATATTAAAAAACATTTTACGAAAACTAATGAATAGTAAAAATACCGTAAATCCTTGAATTACATAGTATTATGTGAAAAAATTAAAATATTATTAAGGTACTTGACAAAATTAGATTACAGATGTAATCTATATAATGTGGATTACATCTGTAATCTCGAATAATATATGTAGTTTTAGGAGGAGTAATATGTGTGGAATAGTTGGATTTTGTAGTGAAGAAGAGAATAAAGGAATAACTATAAAGAAAATGGCAGATA
Source organism: uncultured Clostridium sp. (assembly GCA_947565445.1). Lineage (GTDB taxonomy): Bacteria > Bacillota > Clostridia > TANB77 > CAG-508 > RGIG8482. The sequence continues at coordinate 33,406 of CANOGC010000007.1, forward strand.
GAATAATTCATAGAGGACCAGATCAAGAAGGATATTATATAGATGAACATATAGCATTAGGGCATAGGAGATTATCTATTATAGATTTAGATAATGGTACACAACCTATGTTTAGCGAAGATAATAATTTAGTTTTAGTATTTAATGGAGAAATCTATAACTATATTGAACTGAAAGAGGAATTAGAAAAGAAAAACTATAAATTTAGAACAAATAGTGATACAGAAGTGCTACTACATGGGTATGAAGCATGGGGAAAAAACTTACCTAAAAAACTAAGAGGAATGTTTGCTTTTGCTATTTGGGACAAGCAAAATAAATATCTATTTTGCTCAAGAGATAATTTTGGAATAAAACCACTATATTATTATCAAAATGGTAACACTTTTATGTTTGCATCTGAAATAAAAGCATTTTTGGAACATCCTAAATTTGAAAAGGTATTAAACAAAGATTTAATAGGACCATATTTATCTTTTAGCTTTACACCTACAGCACAAACATTTTTTAAAGGAGTATATTCATTAGAGCCAGGAACAAATCTATACCTAAAAGAAAACAAAATAATATTAGAAACATACTATGATATAGAATTTAGAGAAAAACATACAGATTATTCAAATATGATAGAGCAAATAAGTAAAACAATAAAAGATTCAGTAAAACATCATATGATAAGTGATGTGGAAGTTGGTTCATTTTTGTCTAGTGGTATTGACTCATCATATATTGTAAGTATAGCAAAACCGAAAAAAACATACACAATAGGATATGATTTACCTAAATACAGCGAAATAAGTTATGCCCAAAACTTAGGTGGTAAATTAAAAATTAGTAACACAAGTAAAAAAATCACAAAAGAAGAATATATGAAAGAATTACCAAATATTTTATACCATATGGATGAACCATCACCAGATGCTTCTATTGCATCATTATACTATTTATCAAAACTTGCAAGCGATGATGTAAAAGTTGTGATGTCTGGAGAAGGAGCAGATGAATTTTTTGGTGGGTATAATACATATAAGGAAGAGGTAAGTTTAAAATTATATAATAAATTACCATTTATATTAAGACATATAGTATCAATTTTATTTGAAAAATTACCAGAATGTAGAGGACGAAACTTTATTGTAAGAAGAGGACAAAAACTTGAAAATGAATATGTAGGAGTAAATAAAATATTTAGTGAAAAAGAAAGAAAAAAGATTCTAAACTTTAAAGATACAATAAAAAATAGAGAAATTACAAAACCAATATTTGATAAATATAAAGAACAAAGCAATATAGTTAAAATGCAAGTGATTGATATAAAATACTGGCTTATAAAAAATATTCTTTTAAAAGTAGATAGAATGACAATGGCAAATTCACTAGAAGCAAGAACACCTTTTATAGATAAAGAAGTATTTAAAATAGCAAGTGAATTACCACTTAAATACAAAGTATCAAAAGATAATACAAAAATTGCCTTACGAGATGCAGCAAAATTAGATATACCGAATGAATCATATAAAAAGAAAAAGCTAGGTTTTCCCGTTCCTCTAAGAGAATGGATGAAAGAAGAGGATGTGTATAATGAAATTAAACAAACAATAAATAAGGACTTTGTAAAGGAATTTTTTAATCAAAAATATGTAATTAAACTATTAGAAGAACACAAAAATAATAAAAAGGATAACTATAAGAAAGTATGGGCAGTATATTGTTTTATAAAGTGGTATGAAATTTTCTTTTTAGACACATACAAAACTCTTGACAAAACAATTAAAATAGAGTAATCTATTTGTGTGGTTACATATGTAATCTAAAAGGAGGAATATATGCAAGATAAATATGATATAACAGATGCAGAACTAGAAATTATGCAAGTATTGTGGAAAAATGAAAAATGTGATTTAAACACAATTATGCAAGAGCTAAATAACAAGGAAGATAAAAATAGAAATACAATAAAAACACTACTAAGAAGATTAATGTTAAAAGGCTCAGTTAAATCTAAAAAAGTAGGTTTAAAAGATACTATTTATATTCCTATGGTAAGTAAAAATGAATTTTTAGAAACTCAGAATGAAAGTTTTTTAAAAAAACTATATAATGGTAAAACAAATAATTTATTATTAAACTTTGTAGAAAACCAAAAAGTATCAAAACAAGAATTACAAAAATTAATTGACATATTAGAAAGTGAGGACTAGCTATGGTACAAGCACTAATAAATATAAGTAACTTCATAGCTCCAATTTTTTACAAAATACTATATATGTCAATCATTGGAAGCGTATTAGGAATACTAATATTGGGGTTAACAAAGTTATTAGATAATAAACTTTGCGCAAAATGGAAATTTTATATGTTATTAATTCCTATACTTTTTCTTATTATACCAGTAAGCAGAATTCAAGTTAATATAGAAAACAATTTTGCATTAACTTTGGCAATAGATAAAGTAGAAACAACTTTAAATAATGTCCATACATTAACTTATGATAACATAAGTATAGAAGAAGAAAAAATAGCTAATGCAAAAAAGGCTATGGAAAAAGGAAGTTCTATTAAACAAGAAGAAAGAAAAAACACAAATAGTAAAGAAAGTATTACATTTTATACTGTTATACCAATAATTTGGTTAATAGGAATAATAATAAGTATGTCAATATTTATTATAGGAAACATAAACCTAATATATAGAATTGGTAAATCAAAAAAACTAGAAGATAGCACGATAAAAGTAATACTAATCAAATGTAAAAGAAAGCTAGGAATTAACAAAAAGGTAGAAATAAGAATACAAAATAAAGATGTATCTCCGTGCATTTATGGAATAATGAGACCTAAAATATTGGTATCAAATGAATTCATAAAAAAAGATGCACAAGTAATAGAAAATGTATTTATGCACGAATTATCACATTACAAAAGAAAAGATATGATAACAAATTATATTCTACTAATCATGACATCTATACATTGGTTTAATCCATTTGTATATAGGTTTTTTAGAAAAATGAGACAAGAAATGGAACTTGCAACAGATGAAATAGCATTAGGGAAAATGGATAAAGAAGAAAAGAAAAAATATGGTTTAACATTAATAAGTTTATTGCAGACATACGAAAACCCAAGAACTGTAGCAAAAACATTATGTGTAACAGATGATAGTAAAAATATGGAAAGAAGAATAAAGAAAATAAAAGCATTAGCAACATCAAATAAATATAGAATATCGATAATGATTTTAATTTTATTAGTTGTAATTTGTGCAAGCATTCCATTTATATTAAAACCAATCAAAATAAGTAGCGTAGAAGAGGAAAACATATATAAAAAAATAGAAAAATATCTTATTAATTTAGAAGAAAAAAATCATCAAGTAAATAGTGAAAATAAAAGTGATGATTTTAAAGTTTATGCAGATATACAAAGGATGGGAACAAAAAAAGAGGATGAAGAAATTATTGCATATGCTTGGGTACTAATTAAAACATACTATGTAGAAAATGGAGAATTACAAAGTAGTGGAAGTTCAATGCCATATAAATTTAGAATAAGAGACAATGAAATAAAAGAATATCAAATACCAGAAGATGGAGAAAGATATATAAGTTCAATAAATGAGATATTTCCCAAAAACATAAGAGAAAAAATACAGGCAAGTAGCAAAAAAGTTAGTGAAGAAAAAATTGAAAATAAAGCACAAGAATATTATAAATATCTGAATACCAATAATTTTAATGAAACAAATGCCAGTAATACAGGGTATATAGATAATCAAAATAGATTTGTAGGGCACTGGAGACCATATATGGCAGAAGAAAATGGAAAAGAAATAAACTTAAGAGAAGTATATGGTTCAGGAATATCAGAATATGGAGGGGAATTAATACTAGAAAATGATGGAACATTTTCAGAACTTATAGGCATTTATTCAAAGGAAACAGAACGTGGATTAATAGGAAAATACAAAGTATATGGAAATGGAGAAAATGCATTATTAACTAATAATAATGAAGAAACAAAAATAGTAGAATTTGTAAATGAAAATACTAATATTATTAGAATGACATTAGAAGATGGAAAATGTATATATTTTAAAAGAGCAAGTAAATAAATTACTTTGAACTTTATATAAAAACAGCACAATCAATCATTAATGTGATTATGCTGTTTTATTATTTTTATTTCCTATATTGATATTCATTACTTTTCCTCCATTAAATACTATACTCAAATTTCTCTATTCTTTCTTTTTCTTCTTGATAATATTCCTCAGATGTCTTAAAATTCAATATCTTTCGCGGATAATTATTTATCCATTTTTCTATTCTTTTTACTTCTTCTTGTGTTAAATTCTTAAAACTTGTTCCTTTCGGTAAAAATCTTCTTATCATTTTATTTATATTTTCATTTGTTCCTCTTTGCCATGAGCAGTATGCATCTGCAAAATATTGACTTGTTCTTGCTTTTTTACTTCCTGTATATGATTTCT
>CANOGC010000008.1 GCA_947565445.1 uncultured Clostridium sp.
GAATCCTCTAATTGTAAAAAACAAATCTTTATCTCTATAAATGGTCCTAACATAAAATCTACTATATGTAAGAAAATAAAGATACTTGCAATCTTTAAATCTGGTTTGTAAAACGGATATGCAATCAAAGACATTAATACTACTGATGAGATTAGTAAAGAATATAATTTTAATGCATTTCTAAAGTGTGCATTATAATCAAATTTCTTTTTTGCAATATCTACTTTTGCAACTGTTTTTACAGCATCTGTAATATCCCATTGCATATCTGTAACTAATGTAGCAAATGTAATTGCTATCATATATTTTTCTCCATATTTAAAAGCATTGCTAAATCCAAACAAATACATTACAAAAAACATGAAACTTACACTAAACGATACTGAATTGTATTTAAAACAATTTTTTATATTAAGTTTAAAATCAATTTTTTCTATATTTTTTACATATAAAATAATATCAATAATAAGTATTATAATTCCAGTTATTAATGATGTAACTAACTGATTTCTTGTAATAATTGCTGTACCTATTAATGTTATAAAATTAATACTATTAAATATTACAGAAATTTTATTTGCTTTCTTATTTTCCTCTTTATAATATAACTTTGTTAATATAAGTTGTAATATTGTATGACAAAATATTTGAAAGATAGAATATATGCAAAATGTTTTATATATTGTATTATCCATATTCATAAAACTTATATATTTATTACTATTAAAAATTATAAAACCAAATATTAATATACTTATAATAGTCCCATAAAAAATCCCATTGTCTGCAGCATGTTTGTTTTTATCTTTATAAATACTAATATTAGCTCCTACACCAAATATTGCTATGATCATTCCCATTAGACATTGCAAAGGATATGTTAAAGAAAATACATTAATTAAATGATTATCTAATATAATTCCTAGCAAAAACCATGATATTATTGGAACTATTGATGTTATTAATATATCAAAACTTACTCTAAATAATCTTTTCATTTTTATTCCTATTCTTATTTTTTTATTTTATAGTATTATTATTTGTATTTATATCACAAAATACTAGGTTACTCAACATATAGATATAAAATTCTGACTTATTTCTGTAAATATTTTTATATTTTATTCTTAAATTTTCTTATATGGAAGTTAATCAACTTCACAGGTGTAGATTTAAATTTGCAATTTCCTGCTGAGTGGTACAAGGCAAGGGAGATTAAGTTTGCACAGGGTTTTACTTCTCCTGCTCCTCGTGATTTTGTTGGTTTTGGCCCTTTAACTGAGCCTGAAGCTTTGGCTGTTTATAATTATACTATTTCTTATTCTTTTTCTTTGGTTTTGGCTTATCATACACAAGGTAAAGAGATTTATTGGAGGTTTCAAGATTATTTACCTGAGAATTCTTATGAAATTGCTAAGCGTTTTTCTGATGTAAGTGGATATGTTTTAAGTGAAACTCCTTATAATTCTAGTTTTGCTGGTTTTAAGGATTGGTTTATACAGAATTTTGACCGTCCTCGGCTATACTATAGAGGCTGGTTTTGGTGAAAATCCTCTTCCTATTTCTCAGTTTGACGAGATTTATAGGGATAATTTAGGTATTTTGGTTTTGGGGGCTGTTTTATAGTTCCCTATTAAATTTTCCATTTTTATAATACAGATTATCTCCATTTTTAGCCCAAAATGGTATTAACTGTTTAGGTACTTCTATTGTGTTTTTACCATTATTGTCATAACTTAATAAACAATAATTATCTTCACGTAATTCAATTTTATATGTAGTATTTGAATCATTTTCTAGTATATTACTCTCTTTAACAAATTTATCTTGAATATGTTTGTATTCTTTTATGTCTATTAAACTGTCATAAAATTCTTTAGTTAGTTCTTCTTCATAAATGTAAGTCCCATTTTTAAATCTAAGTACACTATCATTACCTATTTTATTTAAAATTTCTCTTGAAATGTCTGTTTCTTTGGATATAATATTATTATTTGTATTTTGTAAATATACACCGTCTACATCCATTTCTACTACTTGATATATACAGTTTTCTTGTTTTAGATTATTATTATCTTTCCTATTACGCTCATTATTGTTTTCCTTTTCTAAATAATTTGATAGTTCTTTTATGAAGCTTTGTACAACATTATTTTCTTTTATACTATTAACTAAATTATTAAGTAAATCTAAATTCAATACTCTTCACTCTCCTATTTTGTTATATGTTTTTGGGAAATTTATTGCTAAAGACATTTAGCAATAAGATTAAATTTGAATTTAGTATATATTATTTAAGTCTATTTTTCAATAGTACTGGTTAATTTTCTTTGCTTTCTCCTGTTTTGTAATTAATTGTAATTCCTGGTTGTACATTATATACGTATACATTAAAGCATATTTCTTTTCCTTTATCTTCTACAGAATATGCTTCTATTTGTACACCGCTTGCAATTAGATTTTCTCCTTTATAAATTGGTGTTACTCTATATAAGACATGATTATTTTTATGTTTTTGTATATAATCTGCTATTTTATTTTCAAATGGTAGCATACCATTAACATTAAAGTATCTTGTTCCTGTAATTAGATTTAGTTCATTTGCATCTTCATCTGATAACTGATAACCTATTAGATGACATCTATTGTATAAATATTCTCCATTATATTTCTTTTGAATCCATCCAGTTGGCTTTATACTACTTATATCTCCTCTTTTGTCTCCGGCAGGTGGCATTATTTCTTTGCAAATATTGGCATATGCAACTCCACATCTTCCTTTTTCATCTAAATTGCTATATTTTTCAAAAGGTTTAGTAGTATAATCTTCTTCAGTAAAATATGGATTATTATTATTTATTTCTACATAGATTTGACCAGAGTACTGTGGTATTTCATCCATTCTGGAGTAAGTAGTGGTTATTTTTTTATCGTTTTGGATAATATATGGATTATTACTAATATAACTTAATGCCATTAATATAATTATAGCTATTAATGTAATTATTAGTTTTGACATGTTCATTTTGCCTTTATTATTTCTTTTGTTTTGTTTCATATCTTTTTACCTTTCTAATTTTTTCTATTCGTATCTTATCATTAAAATTGATAATTATCAATTCTAATTTTATTTTTTAGTATATGGTTCATACTTTTGTAAATACTATATTTAAATTATTTTATGGGAGGATTTTTATGGAAAATCAAAATTTGAATGTTTTAGATGAGGTAAATAAAGGGGCTACTATGGGAATGGATGCTATTTCTATTGTTTCTGAAAAAGTAAAGGATAATACTTTTAAAGAGGTTTTGGATACAGAGTATAATAAGTACAAAGATATTTCTATTAGAGTTAATGATTTATATAGTAATTATTCTGATAAAGAGCCTCATGAGACTAATGCTATGAATAAAATGATGACTTGGTATGGTGTTCAAATGAGAACTATGGTAGATGATACTACTTCTAAGTTATCTGAATTATTAATGCAAGGTACTAATATGGGTATTATTGAGGGTAGACGATTGTTAAACCAAAACCATGATATTGGTACAGATGTTAAGAATATTTTGAATGATTTTGTTGTTATGCAAGAAGATAGTGTTGAGACTTTAAAAAAATATTTGTAGTCAGTAAAAGGGCACCGTGATGTCGCATCTTTTGGGTATTCCCTTTAAACAGTGCCCCTCGTATATATTATTTTTCTTTAATTACCCTTGTGAAACTTCTATGCTTTGAATATTCACTATAATAATAGAGTTTACTTTTAGTTTTGGTGGAAGATTATTAATTTCTTCATATTCTTTAATTTCTGTATATAGTTTACTTGAATCTTCGATAGTTGCATAACCATTAATTTTAATTTGAGTATCATCTTCTTGCGAATATACATTTATACAACATTTATTATTTTCTTCTAAATTTTTAATTGATGTTTTCATTTGAATATTTGATAATATTATTCTTTGCTTTTCAATTTTACTTGGTAAAACTATAACACAATGTGGTTGATTATTTTTATCTGCTGTGCCAAATATAATCCAACCATTCTTTTCTATTAATTTAATTTGTTCATCACTTAAATCTTTCATTATATCACCCTTTTAATTTTATTCAATTTCATTTTACCATAGAATGTAAAATCCTACAATATTATATTTAACACAATTATTTTTACAAACTCTTCCAAAAATACTGACAATTTTCGATAAAAATGATATAATGTTTCTAATTTAATAACGAGGAGGAGAATATGAAGAGTTTTGATGTAGCAATTATTATGGGTAGTGATTCAGATTTAAGTATTATGCAAGATGCTGCTAAGTTTTTGGATTCTATGGATATTTCTTATGAGATGAAGATTTTGTCTGTTCACAGAACTCCAGAAAAGGCAATGGAGTATGCTAAAGAGTTAAATGAGAATGGTGTAAAGGTTATTATTGCAGGTGCAGGTGGTGCTGCTCACTTACCTGGTGTTTTTGCAGCTATGGTTCCTACTGTTCCTGTTATTGGTATACCAATTCATACTAAGACTTTATCTGGTGTGGATTCACTTTATTCTATTGTTCAAATGCCATCACGGTATTCCTGTTGCAACTGTTGCAATTAATGGTGCAAAAAATGCTGGTATTTTAGCTGCTTCTATGCTTGCTATTGGAAATGATGAAGTAAAAGAAAAGCTAGCAAATTTTAAAAATTCTTTAAAAGATGCTGTTACTAAAAAAGATGAAAAGTTACAAGATTTGGGCTATGTTTCTTATTTAGAGCAAATGTAGTAGTTTAAATTTTTTATAGAAAATAAAAATATATGAAATTTTTCAAAAATTCTAGTTCAAGATAATTATCACAGAAATTCTAAGTAAATTTTATGGCACCCTTCCACGCGACGTGAACTCTTTCCATAAAATTTATTAAGAATTTCTAGCTCAATTACTTTCAAGGCGCATTTTTTCAAAATTTATATATTTTCATTTTCTAAATAATTAATTGTTTTAATAAGACAAAGAAAAGAGGTTTTTATGAAAAAGATTAGTAGTGGAAAAGTTCGTGAAATTTATGAAGTAGATGATGATAAGTTATTATTAGTAGTATCTGATAGAATATCTGCTTTTGACTATATTCTCCCTAATACAATACCTAACAAAGGAAAAGTTTTAAACCAAATATCTGCTTTTTGGTTTGATTTTGTAAAGGATATTGTTCCAAATCATGTTATTTCCGTAGATATTAAGGATTTTCCTGAAGAGTTTCAAACATCAGAGTTTGAAGGAAGAAGCATGTTAGTAAAGAAACTAAAAATGCTTCCAGTAGAATGTATTGTTAGAGGTTATATTACTGGTTCGGGATGGAAAAGTTATAAAGAAAATGGTACTGTTTGTGGTATTAAACTTCCAGATAATTTACAAGAATCTGAAAAACTTCCTGAACCTATTTTTACTCCTTCAACAAAAGCTGATATTGGTGACCATGATGAAAATATTTCTTTTGAACAAGTGTGTGAAATGATAGGAGTAGATTTGGCTACTAAATTACGTGATAAAACAATTGAAGTCTATTCAAAATGTGCAGAATATGCAGCTTCTCGTGGTGTGATTATTGCTGATACTAAGTTTGAGTTTGGTTTAGATGAAAATGGTGAACTTGTTTTAGGTGATGAAGTATTAACTCCAGATTCTAGCCGTTTTTGGCCAGCAAAAGATTATGAAGTAGGAAGAAGTCAAAAAAGTTTTGATAAACAATATCTTCGTGATTGGATTAAGTCTTCTGGTTATGACCCTGAAACTAAGGCTCCTATTCCTGATGATGTAATTGCTACTACTTCTGCAAAATATATAGAGGCATATGAATTATTAACTGGAAAGAAATTTTAAATTACATAAGTATTGCTACTATTCAGATTTAATCTATATCTTTAGGTAATAGTATAAAAATATTGAAGAACCGTCGCCATTCATGGGTGGAACTGTACAAAACGAATTTAAGAATTTCTAAACGGTAGTAACCGCAAAGAAATTCTAATAATTCCCATATTCATACTGTATGGAGCTTTTCTCCCACTGGGAGAAAATTCCTACAGTATAATTAATGTGTAAACACATTTTGACGGTTTCTATTGGTCCCCACTTATGGCTCCGAGATTCTTCTTCAATATTTTTATACTATTACCTAAGAATGTTTAAGTATTGTCTATCTATTTTTGTTTAATAAATTTTAAATATTGGAGGAATTTTAATGAAAGCGTTAATTAGTGTTTCAGATAAAACTGGAATTGTAGAATTTGCGAAATCTTTAGAAAGTCTTGGTATAGAGATTGTTTCTACTGGTGGAACATATAAAGTTTTAAAGGAGAATGGTGTTAATGTAATGGAAATTTCAGAGTTGACTGGATTTCCAGAATGTTTAGATGGAAGAGTTAAAACTCTTCATCCAATTGTTCATGCTGGAATTTTAGCAATGCGTTCAAAACCAGAACATATGAAACAATTAGAAGATTTAGGTATTGGTACAATTGATTTTGTTGTTGTTAATTTATATCCTTTTAAACAAACTATTTTAAAGGATAATGTTACTCGTGAAGACGCAGTAGAAAATATTGATATTGGTGGTCCTACAATGCTTCGTAGTGCTGCTAAGAATTATCAAGATGTAAGTGTTATTACTGACCCTAATGATTATGAAAAAGTTTTAAATGAGTTAAGGGAAAATGGTAGTGTTAGTTTAGATACTAAGTTTTATTTAATGCAAAAGGTTTTTGAACATACTGCGAATTATGATACAATGATTTTTCATTATTTACGTGGTGAAAGAAATGATACTTCTTATCCTCAAGAACTTTCTCTTACTTTTGAAAAAGTACAAGAAATGAGATATGGTGAAAATCCTCATCAAACTGGTGCTTTATATAAAGAAGTTGGTAAATGCGAGGGTTCTTTAACTACGGCAAAACAGCTAAATGGAAAGGAATTATCTTTTAATAATATTAATGATACAAATGGTGCTTTAGAGTTATTGAAAGAATTTGATGAACCTACTGTTGTTGCTTGTAAACATGGTAACCCTTGTGGGGTTGGTAGTAGTGATAATATTTATGAGGCTTGGGAGAAAGCATATAAAGCTGATACTACTTCTATTTTTGGTGGTATTGTTGTATTAAATAGAGAACTTACAAAAGAAATTGCTACTGAAATGGCAAATATTTTCTTAGAGGTAATTGTTGCTCCTTCTTATGAAAAAGAAGCATTAGATATTCTTTTAGAAAAGAAGAATTTACGTGTTTTAGAGTTACCTGAAATTTCTGTAAAGCAACCTGCTTCTTCTTATGATATTAAGAAAATTAATGGTGGTATTATTATTCAATCTATTGATTCTAAGTTATTAGATGAAGATAATTCATATACGGTAGTTACTAAAAGAGCTCCTACTAAAGAGGAACTTGAGGATTTATTGTTTACTTGGAAGATTGTAAAACATACTAAGTCTAATGCTATTGTTATTGGTAAAAATAAACAATCTGTTGGAATTGGTCCTGGACAAGTAAACCGTATTTGGTCTACTAAGCAATGTTTTGAACATGCTGTCGAATTAATTGGAAAAGATGCAGCTCATGGTGCTGTTCTTGCTTCTGATGCATTTTTCCCTTTTGATGATTGTGTAATGGCTGCACATGATGCTGGAATTCGTGCTATTATTCAACCTGGTGGTTCTATTAAAGACCAGTTATCTATAGATAGATGTGATGAGTATGATATGGCAATGGTATTTACAGGTATGAGACATTTTAAACATTAAACTTGGAAAAATTGAATAGAAATACTAATCCATTTATAATATTTGCAATTTATCTGAAATGCTGATATAATATCTGCGTAAAACTGTGTAGAATGGAGGATTAACGTTATGCAAGACGAAAGCAGAAAAATTTTAGTAACTGTTGGCTTCTGTCCCCCCAAAAAAGAAAAAGGTTATCATTCAGGCTTTCCTGGATTCACCTTTAACACAGAACCTTTATGGGGATCCACTATAATGGAGGAGAGTCCTTTTATTAAAAGTTTTGACGACTCTGAATCCTAAAAATAATTCTAACAAAAAAAGGGGGTATATTCCCCTTTTTTCTGTTTATATATTATATTAATGTTTTTACACATTTACTTCTACTGTTATATCTTTTATTAAATCACCATATTTTTCTAATACAGGATTTACAGATGTGTTTATAAAATCTTCTACTTGTTTTGGTGCTCTTCCACATAGGTTGTCTGGGTTTAGGGCTTGTAGTATTTCTTCTTTTGTTAGCCCAAAAGAGCTATCATTTGCAATCCTATCTACTAAGTCGTTTGGTCTTCCAAATTCTTTTACTTCACGTCCTGCTTCCATAGAATATACACGGATTTTTTCATGTAGTTCTTGTCTATCTCCACCTTTTAGTACTGCATTCATTATTATTTCTTCTGTTCCCATAAATGGTAGTTCTTGCATCATGTTTGTTTTTATTACGTTTTCATATACTACTATTCCAGATGTGATGTTTGCATATAATATAAGTATTGCATCTACTGCTAAGAAGCTTTCTGGTACACATATTCTTTTGTTTGCTGAATCGTCTAGTGTTCTTTCTAGCCATTGTGTTGCTGCAGTAATTGCAGGGTCATTTGCTAATACCATTACATGTCTTGATAGTGAGTTTATTCTTTCACTTCTCATTGGGTTTCTTTTATATGCCATTGCTGATGAGCCTATTTGGCCTTTTTCAAATGGTTCTTCTAGTTCTTTTTCGTGTTGAAGTAATCTCATATCATTTGCAAATTTTGATGCACTTTGTGCTATGCTTGATAGGACGTTTAATACTCTTGAATCTAGTTTTCTTGTATATGTTTGCCCTGATACACCATATGTTTTATCAAATCCCATTTTTTGCGCAATTTTGCCATCTATTTTGTTTACTTTTTCTTCGTCTTTAAATAGTTTCATAAAGCTTTCCTGTGTTCCTGTTGTTCCTTTACATCCTAATAGTTTCATATGGTCTATTACAAAGTTTAGCTCTTCTAAATCTTCTAGTAAGTCTTGTAGCCATAGTGTTGCTCTTTTTCCTACTGTTGTTAATTGTGCTGGTTGAAAGTGTGTGTATCCTAGACATGTAACATTTTTGTTTTTTAATGCGAATTCTTTTAAGTTGCTAATTACTAATACTAATTTTTTTCGTATTAGCATTAATGCTTCTCTCATTAATATTACATCTGTATTGTCTGTTACATAACATGATGTAGCTCCTAAGTGTATTATTGGTTTTGCGCTTGGGCATTTTATTCCAAATTCATATACATGGCTCATTACATCATGTCTACATTCTGCTTCTCTTTTTGATACTATATCATAATCTATGTTGTTTATATTTTGTTTCATTTCGTTTATTTGTTCTTCTGTAATGTTTATCCCTAATTCTTTTTCTGTTTCTGCAAGTGCTATCCATAGTTTTCTCCATGTGCTATATTTCATGTCATTTGACCATATTTTATTCATTTCACTACTTGCATATCTTCCTGCAAGTGGTGTTTTATATATACTATTTTCTTCCATATCTTTCTCCTTTTTCTTTTTGACATTTTTGTTTGACTTTTTGACTATTTTATGATATTATATCTTTGTTGTTGGAATATATCACCAATCACCTTGGTTGTATGAACTAGCAGTTGTGCTAGATACAACTGCTAGTATAATGCTTCTTGGGAGGTGATATGAATGGTTTATACATATTTAGGGTTAGGTTTTCTAGTTCTTTGTATTTGTGTTGGCATTGCCTTAATATTAGGTTTTGCAAGCATTACAAATTATTATGTACATCTTACAGAGAAAAAACTAGAGGTCTCTCCAAAGCAAACAAGTGAGACCTCCAACAACCACGAGCAGGGGTAACCCCCTTTGCTCTTTTTATATTTATATTGTATCACTCATATTACAATTTGTCAAATATTATTTGTAATATTCTACTCCTGATTCAAATATTTTTTGGTCTTTGTTTCCTGGTATATTTGTTAATATATCTGTTCTATAACTTCTTTCTGAATGTCCCATTTTTCCTAATATTCTTCCATCTGGGCTTGTAATTCCCTCTACTGCATATGTAGAACCATTTGGATTGTATCTTATATCATGGCTAGGGTTTCCTTCTAAATCTACATATTGTGTAGCTATTTGTCCGTTTTTTATTAGTTCTTTCATTATTTCTTCTGATGCTACAAATTTTCCTTCTCCATGTGAAATTGGAATTACGAATTCATCTCCTATGTTTACTTTGTTAAACCATGGTGATAGCTTTGATACTACTTTTGTGTTTACTAGTTTTGATTGATGTCTTGCTATGTCATTAAATGTTAGTGTTGGCATAGTATCATCCATGTCTATAATTTTTCCATATGGTAATAGTCCTAATTTTATAAGTGCTTGGAATCCATTACATATTCCTAATATTAAACCATCTTTTTCGTTTAAGTGCTTATGTACCACTTCTGTTAGTTTAGGATTTCTAAATACAGATGCTATAAATTTTCCTGAACCGTCTGGTTCATCTCCTGCACTAAAACCTCCTGGTAGCATAATTATTTGTGCATTTTCTATTTCTTTTTCAAATATTTCTATTGATTCTGCTAAGTATTCTGGTTTTAAGTTACGAAATACTTTTGTGCTTACAACTGCTCCTGCATCTTCAAATGCTTTTGTTAAATCGTATTCACAGTTTGTTCCCGGAAATACTGGTATAAATACTCGTGGTTTTGCTATGCTTGTTTTTGAATGGGTAGACTCCGCTACAACACTATGAATAGGTATGTCTATGTTTTGTGATTGGGCAATCCCTACACGTGTAGGGAATACTTTTTCTAGTGGTTTTTCCCAAAGTGTAATTAGCTCATCTAAATCTAGTTTTTCATTTTCTGAAATTTGTATTTCTTTTTCTTCTATTGTTTGTCCTAATTCCTCTAGTTTTGTTTCTTCTACTTTTTCATCTAATTCTATTATAAAGCTTCCATACATAGGTTCAAATAAATCTTCTTGTTTTGTGAATTTGAATCCTATTTTATTTCCAATTGCGCTTTTTGTAATTGTGTCTGCAATTCCTCCATGTCTTATAGTGCTACATGATAGAACTTTTCCTTGTTTTATTAGTTTATTTATTATTTCATAGTTTTGTTTTAAGTCTTCAAAATCTGGAAGTGAGTCTTCGTCAATTTTTGTTTTTAGTATCATTACTTTTGAATTTACTTTTTTAAATTCATTTGAAGTTACGTCTTTTACTTTTATTGTTCCTACACAGAATGATGTTAGTGTTGGTGGTACATCAAGTTCATTATATGAACCAGACATAGAGTCTTTTCCTCCAATTGCTGCAATATTTAGCTTTTCTTGTACTAAGTATGCTCCTAAAAGTGCTGCTAATGGTTTTCCCCATCTTGCCCCTTCATTTCTTAGTCTTTCAAAATATTCTTGGAATGTTAACCATGCTTTTTTATAGTCTCCACCCATTGCTACATATTTTGTAACAGATTCTACTACTGCATATACCGCTCCATGGAAAGGGCTCCAGCTTGCAAGGTATGGATTGTATCCATATGTCATAATTGTTCCTGTATCACTATATCCTTTGGTAGAAGGTATTCTTGCTGCCATTCCTTCTGCTGGTGTTAATTGATATTTTCCACCAAATGGCATTATTATACTTCCTGCTCCAATTGTAGAATCAAATCTTTCTACTAATCCTTTTTGTGAACAGCAGTTTAAGTTTTGAACTATTTTTTTCCATTCTTCTACTTTATTTGCTACTTCTTTTTTTGCAAAGTAGTTTCTATTTTCATCTGGTTTAATTATTGTTGCATTTTGTTTTTTTACATCTCCGTTTGTATCTAAGAATTCACGACTTATATCTACTATGCATTTTCCTCTCCAATACATTTTTACTCTTGGTTCTTCTACTACGTCTGCTACAAGGCTTGTTTCGATATTTTCTAGAGATGCTAGCTTTTCAAATTCTTCTACATCACTTGCTCTTACTACTACTGCCATTCTTTCTTGTGATTCTGATATTGCAAGCTCTGTTCCGTTTAATCCTTCATATTTTTTTGGTACTTTGTCTAGGTTTATTACTAATCCATCTGCTAATTCTCCTACTGCAACTGATACTCCTCCTGCTCCAAAGTCGTTACAACGTTTTATTAGTTTCGTTACTTCTGGATTACGGAATAGCCTTTGTATTTTTCTTTCTTCTGGTGCGTTTCCTTTTTGTACTTCTGCTCCACATGTTGTAAGTGAACTGCTTGTATGTGCTTTTGATGAGCCTGTTGCTCCTCCACATCCGTCTCTTCCTGTTCTTCCTCCTAATAGGATAACTTTATCTCCTGGTTCTGGGCGAAGTCTAATTACATTTTTGGCAGGTGCTGCTCCTATAAGTGCTCCTATTTCTAGACGTTTTGCTACATATCCCGGATGATAGATTTCTGTTACTTGTCCTGTTGCAAGCCCTATTTGGTTTCCATATGATGAATATCCTCTTGCTGCTTCGTTTGTTAATTTACGTTGTGGTAGTTTGTTTGGAAGTGTGTCTTCTATTGCTACTGTTGGGTCTGCACATCCTGTAACACGCATTGCTTGGTACACATATACACGTCCTGATAATGGGTCTCTTATTGCTCCCCCTAAACATGTTGCTGCTCCTCCAAATGGCTCTATTTCTGTTGGGTGATTGTGTGTTTCGTTTTTGAACATTATTAGATATTCTTCTGGTTTTCCATCTACTTCAATTGTTGCTTTTATGCTACATGCATTAATTTCTTCTGATTCGTCTAGGTCTTTTAATATTCCTTTTTTCTTTAATTCTTTTGCTGCAATTGTTGCAACATCCATTAGGCATATGTCTTTTTTACGGTCTTCATATACATATTTTCTAGATGCTATATAGTCTTCATATACTTTTTGTAGTAAATCCCATTTTATATCTACTACTTCTAATTTTGTAAGGAATGTTGTATGACGGCAATGGTCTGACCAGTATGTGTCTATCATTTTCATTTCTGTCATGCTTGGGTCTCTTTTTTCTGTATCTCTAAAGTATTTTTGGCAAAATTTTAAATCTTCTATATCCATTGCAAAACCATATTTTTCATAGAATTTTTCTGCATCTTGTTCTGTCATGTTTATAAATCCTTCAATTGTTTTTACATCTTCTGGTTCTTCTGTTTGGTTTTCTATATTACTTGGTTTTTCAAGGCTTGCTTCTCTTGAATCGACACTGTTTATTAAGTATTTTTTTATTTTTTGTATTTGGTTTTCGTTTAGTTTTCCTTTTAGTATATATACTTTTGCAGTTTTTGCTATTGGTCTTTTTCCTCCACTAATAATTTGCAAACATTCTTCTAGGGAATTCGCTCTTTGGTCGAATTGCCCCGGTAAAAATTCTACTGCAAATATTGTGTCTTCTTTTTTTAATTCATAGTTTTCGTCAAAACATATATCTACTTGTGGTTCTGAAAATACAGTGTTTTTTGCTTTTTCATATGTTTTGTCATCTATTCCGTCTACATCATATCTGTTTAATATGATTACTTCTTCTAGTTCTTTTATTTGTAAGTTTTCTTTTAAGTCTGTTAGGATTCCTTTTGCTTCTACATTAAATCCTTCTTTTTTTTGTACATAAATTCTTCTTACCATTAATTTTTCCTCCTAATTTTAGTTTTTGTTATAAATCCGCTCCATCTTGCTGTCGGTTAGGCATTTTCTTTTCTCTCAGGTTTCGAAAAGAAAAGCGTAACCTACACGTGGAGCTACATATCGCCTTGTTACAAATTTATGTTTATTTCTTTGTTTCCTTTTACTACTTCTCCTATTACATATGCTGTTTCTCCTGCTTCTTTTAGTATTTGTAGTGCTTTTTCTTTTTCTTCTTTTGAAACGATTAAGCTCATTCCTATTCCCATGTTGAATGTGTTATACATGTCTCTTAATGGAATGTTTCCTTCTTTTTGTAGTAGTTTAAATATTGCTGGTACTTCATATAAGTTTTTATCTATGTTTAATGCTACATTTTCGTTTAGCATTCTTGGCATGTTTTCGTAAAAACCTCCTCCTGTAATATGTGAAATTCCTTTTACTTTTACTTTTGATATTAGTTCTAATACTGGTTTTACATATATTTTTGTTGGTGTAAGTAGTGCTTCCCCTAATGTTGTTCCTAATTCTTCTCTATATTCTTTTAGGTTTTCTTCGTTTACATTAAATATTTTTCTAACTAATGAAAATCCATTTGAATGAACTCCTGATGATGCAAGTCCGATTACTACATCTCCTACTTCTATTGAGTTAGGGTTTATCATTTTTTTCTTGTCTACTATACCAACACTAAAACCTGCTAAATCATATTCATTTTCTGAATATAACCCTGGCATTTCTGCTGTTTCTCCTCCTACTAAGGCACATCCTGCTTTAATACATCCTTCGGCTACTCCATTTACAATTGTTGCTACCATTTCTGGTATGTTTTTCCATAGTGATATGTAGTCTAAGAAAAATAATGGTTTTGCACCACAACAGATAATGTCATTAACACACATTGCGACACAATCTTGTCCTATTGTATCGTGCTTATTCATTAAAAAAGCCAATTTTAGTTTTGTTCCGACACCATCTGTTCCAGAAACTAAAATTGGTTCTTCCATTTTGTCTTTGTCTATAGCAAATAAACCTCCAAAACCGCCAAGGTCTGATACAACACCACTTGTGTATGTTGCTTGTACTGATTTTTTCATTAATTCAACAGATTTATATCCTGCTGTTACATCTACTCCCGCTTCTTTATAACTATTACTAAAACTTTTTTCCATAAGAGACTCTCCTTTTTCTTTTTCATATGTTTTATCATACTATATTTTGCATTTTTTTACAAGATTTTTTGACGTTTTTCTTACGGAAATGGTAAATATTTAGATGTAAACTATAATGCTAAATCATAATAGTTTTGTAATTGCTATTTTAGAATACAATTTAAATTTGGATTTTTGTGATATTTGCATGTTATTTTTTATGGATTTTTGTGATAATCAGTATTGCATACTATTGGATTTTTGTGATATACTGTATATAGGATGGTGACATATTATGGATTTATTAAAAAGGAAAGTTGATAACTACTTAATAGAATGGAAAAATAATTCAGAAAGAAAACCTCTTATAATAAAAGGGGCACGTCAAATAGGTAAAACTGAATCAATTAGAAATTTTGCAAAAAATAACTATAAAAGTGTAATTGAAATAAATTTTGTACTTCAAAAACAATATAAAGACATTTTCGATGACGGATTTGAAGTCGATACTATAATTAAGAATATTTCTTTAAGAAATCCTAATCTTGAATTCATACCACACAATACTTTAATATTTTTTGATGAATTACAAGATTGTATTAATTGTGCAACTTCTTTAAAGTCTTTTAGTCAAGATGGAAGGTATGATGTAATTTGTTCAGGTTCACTTATGGGAATTAATTATAACGAAATTGAATCAAATAGTGTTGGAAATAAAGAAGATTATGAAATGTATTCTATGGATTTTGAAGAGTTTCTTTGGGCAAAAGGATATAAAGAAGAACAAATAGAAAATTTATATGAACACATGAAAAATTTAATTCCTTTATCTAACACTGAGCTTTCAGTAATGTTTGATATCTTTAAAGAATACATGATAATAGGCGGAATGCCTGCAATTGTTAATTCTTTTGTAAAAAATAATAATTATAGTGGAACATTAAAAATGCAAAAACAAATTCTTCTTGATTATGAAGAAGATATAACTAAATATGCTGGTCGGATTAGATCATGGCAAAATTCTTAATGTATATCGTAAAATACCTGTATTTTTAGGAAATGAAAATAAAAAGTTTCAAATTTCAAAATTAGAACATGGTGCAAGAAATAGAGAATATATTGGAACAATAGATTGGTTAAAAGATGCTGGAATTATTAATGTTTGCTATTGTTTGGAACAGCCTGAACTTCCACTTAGTGGTAATTTTAATCCTGATAATTATAGGATTTATTTTAGGGATACCGGACTGTTAATTGGCTCACTTGATGAGGAAGCACAAGAAGATTTAAGAAATAATAAAAATTTTAATACTTATAAAGGTGCAATTTATGAAAATATTGTTGGAGATATGCTTGTAAAAGAAGGATATAATTTGTATTTTTATAAAAATAAGAAAGGTACAATAGAAATGGATTTCTTCGTTCGAGATAAGGATTCTCTAATTCCAGTTGAGGTAAAAGCAATTGATGGAAGCACTGTTTCTCTAAATAATTTAATAAATAGTGAAAACTATAAGGATATTAAATATGGAATAAAGTTAGGGTATAAAAATATAGGTTTTAATGGAAAATTTTATACTTTTCCTTATTTCTTAACATTTCTATTAAAAAGGTATTTAAAAAAAGAACCTAAGTAAATTACTTTAATCTACTTAGGTTATCTTATATTATTTTAAATACAAAATCCTGGGGCTACACCACCACCTTGTGATGCATACCATGGTTGCAATCTAGCATATAAATTAGAAGCCAATCCGGTTCAATATGACATTCTTTAAAGCCGTTTATAATTACCAGCTAAACTATGATTTTTATATTTAGCTGGTAATGTCTTTTCTTCTGATAATAACTTAACAATATATTTTAATTTATTAATGTCATAACCTCTTTTTTGAATTAGTTTATAGTCTTTTTTAAATTGATTACTGTATCTTACTTTTAGCACTATTTATCCAACTCCTCAAACATTTCGTCTACATTATCAAAAGTTTTGCTTAAATTTTTGCCATTCTTTGTATCTTCTATCGCTTGTATTGTTTCTTTATTAAACTTGGGTTTTCTAATCTCGAAAGGAATTCCATCATTTAATATAACTTGATTTAAAAACACATTAATAGCTTCAGTAATAGATAAACCTAAATCACTTAATGTTTCTTCTGCTTTTTGTTTAACTCTAGGTTCTACTCGTATATGCAAAGTATCTGTCTTAGCCATGGTAAACACCTCCATATTATATTATATTATATGTATTGTATCACATTTTATACACAAATACAATACAAAATTGTGTGTTTATTTTACTATTGTTTGTTTTTCGTCTGCTCCAATTCCTATGTATTTTACTTTTACTTTTGTATAATTTTCTATAAATTCTATATATTTTTTTGCATTTTCTGGTAAGTTTTCATATTCTGTCATTGTTTCGTTTGTTTCCCAACTATCAAATTCTTTATATATTGGTTTACAATTTTCTCTGTCTATTGGTACATATTCTATTTGTTTTCCTTTATATTCGTACCCAACACATACTTTGATTTTTTCTAGTTTTCCTATTGTATCTATGTGGTTTACGCATAGACTGGTTAGCCCACAAATAAAGCAAGCATTTTTTACCATTACTAAGTCTAACCATCCACATCTTCTTGGTCTTCCTGTTGTTGTTCCATATTCATACCCTAGTTCCCTTATTTTGTCTCCTATTTCATTTTCTTGTTCTGTTGTAAATGGTCCTTCTCCTACTCTTGAACAATATGCTTTCATAACTCCTATTACTTCATCTATTTTTGTTGGTCCTATTCCCGCTCCTGATGCAGTTCCTGATGCATTGCAGTTTGATGATGTAACATATGGGTAATCTCCATGGTCTAGGTCTAAGTATAATGCTTGTGCTCCTTCTACTATGATGTTTTCATTTTTTTCATCTGCTTGTATAAGAATCGCACCTGTATCACATATGTATGGTATTAGTTTTTCTGCACATTTTACACATAATTCATATTCTTTTTCTGGACTTACTTGCTCTTCTCCATATTGTTTAAACATTGTGTTTGCTAATAGTAAATCTTCTTCTATTTTCTTTTTTAATGTACTAGTATTGCATAAATCAAACATACGGATTCCTGTTCTGTTGCATTTTTCTGCATAACATGGCCCTATTCCTCTTTTTGTTGTTCCTATTTTTTTTGTTTTTAGTTTTTCATATAGTCCGTCTAATTTTTTATGGTGTGGTAATATGACATGTGCTCTCTCACTAATATGAAATCTATCTTTTGTAATTGTTATTCCTGCTTTTTCCATTTCTTCTATTTCTGATATTAGTACTTCTGGGTCTATTACTACTCCTGGTGCTATAATACAGTTTACATTTTCTCTAATTATTGATGAAGGTAATAAGTGCATTTTGTATTTTTTTCCATTTGCTACTACTGTATGTCCTGCATTGTTTCCTCCTGTTGCTCTTACTACTATTTTTGCATTTTTTGATTCAAAGTGTGAAGCTCTTCCTTTTCCTTCGTCTCCCCATTGGATTCCTACAATTAATTTTATCATATTTATTTCCCCTTTTTAGTTCATTTGCACTGTTCCTACGATTTCATTTATGTCTTCTATATTGTACTTTTTCATGTAGTTTTCAATTCCTTCTACTACTTGAATTGCTGTATCTGGTGCAATAAAGTTTCCTGTCCCTACTGATATAGCACTTGCTCCTGCTAGCATGTATTCTACTGCGTCTTCTCCTGTTACAATTCCACCTAATCCTAGGATTGGAATATTTACTTTCTGTGCTACTTGGTATACCATTCTAACTCCTACCGGTTTTACACATGGCCCTGATAGCCCTCCTGTGTTGTTTGCTAGATGTGGTCTTCTTGTATGTATGTCTATACTCATTCCTAATAATGTATTAATTAGTGATACTCCATCTGCTCCTGCATCTTGTGCTCCCATGGCAGGTGCAGTTATGTCTGTTACATTTGGTGTTAGTTTTACTATTAATGGTTTATCTAATACTTTTCTTACCTGAGATGTTACTTCTTTTACTCCTTCATATGTTGTTCCAAATGCTAAACATCCCGCTTTTACGTTTGGGCATGAAAGGTTTAGTTCTACTCCGTCTATATCTAGTGTGTTTAATACCTTTGCAAGTTCAACATAATCTTCTATCGTGCTTCCACATGCGTTTACGATTATTGCTGTGTTAAATTTTTTTAGGTATGGTAAGTCATTGTTCATGAAGTATTCTACTCCTGGGTTTTGTAGCCCTATTGCATTTAACATTCCTGCTGGTGTTTCATATACTCTTGGTGGTTTGTTTCCTGCTTTTGGTTTTAATGATGTTCCTTTTGTGCAAATTCCTCCTAGTTTGTTTAAGTCTATAAATTCTTCAAATTCTCTTCCATATCCAAATGTGCCTGATGCTACTGTTACTGGATTTTTCATTTTTATTCCTGCTAGATTTACACTTGTATTCATTTATTTTCTCCTTTCAATTCCCCTATATTTCTACGTCTTTTGCGTTAAATACTGGTCCAGCTTTACATACGTGCCAATATTCTGGTGCATCACTTGGGCTTTTTGCAGTTTTTACTGCACACCCTAAACATGCTCCCACTCCACATGCCATTTTTTGTTCTAGTGATATTTCACATGGTATATTGTTTTCATTTGCATAACTCTGAACTGCTTTTAACATTGGTAGTGGTCCACATGCATATATTTTGTCTGGTTTTTCTTTTTCACAGTCTTTTTTTAGTTCATTTATTGCAAATCCTTGTATTCCGTAGCTTCCATCATCTGTTGTTATTGTTAATTCGTTTGATACACTTTTAAACTCTTCTTCTAATGTGATTAGTTCTTTGTTTCTAAATCCTATGTAAATATGTATGTTTGTACTTGTTTGTTCTTTTAATTCTTTTGCAAGTTCGTATAGTGGAAATGTCCCTATTCCTCCACCTATTATTGCTACGTTTTTGTATTCTTTTATACTAAATGTTCCATATCCTAATGGTCCTATAATGTCTAATTTTTCTCCTACTTTACGTTCTGCTAATAGTGTTGTTCCTTTTCCCTTTATTTGGAATATGAATTCTAGTATTCCATTTTGTTTGTCTAGGTTATATATACTTATTGGTCTTCTAAGTAATGGTTCTATATTGTCTACAACTCTTATTTCTATAAATTGCCCTGCTCGTGCTTGTTTTACTATTTCGTCTGCTTTTATACTATATTTGTATATATCTTTGTTTAATTGCTCTATTTTTACAATTTCTGCTTTACAGTTTATTTTCATTATTCTTCTCCTTCTTTTATTTAATATTGCTTTAAGAACCCCCAGTCACCTACGGTGACAGCCCCCTTGGTTCAAAGGGGCTTTTACTCTACTATTCTAGTCTAGCACTGTATATTTTGAAAGGTAGAGGAAAGCCTCCTTTACCTAAGGGAGGTGTCAGGGCGTAACCCTGACGGAGGGTTCTTACATTTTTTTCATATCTGCCCCCTACATGTTCTTTATTGCATTATTTAATTCGTCTTTCATACGTATTGCTTCTGCTCTTGTTGCTTTTGCAAATTCTTCTTCTGTATATTTTTCTTTCCATGTGTCTTTTTTATATGCACACATTAGACTTCTTGATGCATTTATTATTCCACCTATTCCATTTTGGTCAAAACCTAGGGCTATGTCTTCTGCTTTTCCACCTTGTGCACCATATCCTGGAATTAAAAAAAATGTATGTGGTGCTATTTTTCTTAAAGATTGTAATTGTTCTGGATATGTTGCTCCTACAACACTAGATATGCTACTATATCCATATTTTCCTCTTAGGTCTTCTCCCCATTTTTCTATTAAGCTTGCTACTTCTTCATATATTGTTTTTCCGTTTTCTAGTTTTAGGTCTTGTAGTTCTCCTGATGATGGGTTTGATGTTTTGTCTATTATAAATACTCCTTTTCCGTATTTTTTGCAGTCTTCTATAAATGGTTTTATTCCATCTATTCCTAAATATGGGTTTAGTGTTACAAAGTCTACATCAAATATTGATTGTTCTATATTTTCTAATGGTGTTTTACCAAGATATGCATTAGAATACCCTTCTGCTGTAGAGCCTATATCTCCTCTTTTTATGTCTGCTATTACTATCATTCCTTTTTCTTTTGCATATTTACATGTTTTATTAAATAGCTCTATTCCATCTGTTCCAAACATTTCATAAAATGCTATTTGTGGTTTTACTGCTGGAATGATGTCATATGTGGCATCTATTAATGCTTTATTAAATTCTAATATTGCTTCACATGCACCTTTTATTGTTTTGTCATATTTTTTTGTAATACATTCTGGTATCATGCCAAATCTTGGGTCTAGCCCTATTACTGTAGGGTTGTCCATTTGTTTTATTTTATCAATTAATTTGTCCATTGCATTTTCCATTGTTCTATCTCCTTATCTATATTTAGTATAATCTTTAAATAAAATATATAAAATTTGAAAAAAAGCGTATTGAAAGTAAATTTTGTATACGTATGTTTTAAAAATTTGTGGGAGAATCTCACATACCTGTGAGAGGGGCCTACAAATTTTTATTACATACTGTGCAAAATTTATCTTGAACGAGCGGTTTTGAAAATTTTACTATATTTTATTTAAAAGATTATATATTACAATTATGCTATTTACTATAAAAGATATATTTTATTTCTCATATACAATTCTTCCACCAACTATTGTATACATTACTTTTCCTTTTAATTTTTTACCAATAAATGGTGTGTTTTTTGATTTTGATACTATACTTTGTTTTTCATATACATATTCCATGTTTGGATCAAATATAGTGATATCTGCATCATATCCTTCTCTTAGTTGTCCTTTTGTTTTTAAGTTTAGTAGTTTTGCTGGTGTATATGATGTTAGACGTACTAAGTCTAAGTACCCTATATATTTTGGTTCTACTAGGTTTGTGATGGTTGCTGCAAGCGCTGTTTCAAATCCTATAATTCCATTTGGTGCTTCCGATAATGGCTTTTTCTTTTCTTCTTCTGAATGTGGTGCATGGTCTGTAATTATTGCATCTATTGTTCCATCTTGTAATCCTTTAATTATAGCTTTTCTATCTTCTTCTTCTCTTAGTGGTGGGTTCATTTTTGCATTTGTTTCAGATTCTAATACTTCTTTTACTGTAAAACTATAATAATGTGGACATGTTTCACATGTAATTTTTACACCACGTTTTTTTGCATCTCTAATCATTGCTACTGATGTTCTTGTACTTATGTGGCATATATGTCCTCTTATTTTATTTGTTTCAGAAATTACTATTTCTCTTGCTGCCATTATTTCTTCTGCTTCTGGAAGTACTCCTTCTACCCCTAACTTTTTAGCTACTTCTCCTGCATTTATTGCTCCTTTTGCTACTGATTTTTCTTCACAGTGTGATGCAACAAATGTACCTTTTTCATCTGCTTTTATCATTGCTTGTCTCATTATATTAGAATTTACAACTGGCATTCCATCATCTGAAAATGCTATTGCTCCTGCTTGTTTCATTTCTTCAAAGTTTACTAGTTCTTCTCCTTTTTCTCCTTTTGTTACACTAGAATATGGTAATACATTACAAAGATTTACTCTATTTGCTTCATCAATAATTTGTTGCAAAATAATAGCGCTATCTGGGGTTGGTTTTGTATTTGGCATAGGACAAATTGTTGTAAAACCACCCTTAACAGCACTTTTTGAACCTGTTTCTATTGTTTCTTTATGTTCGAATCCTGGTTGTCTTAAATGACAATGCATATCGATCATTCCTGGAATTACCATAAGACCAGTACAATCAATTGTATTGTCTGCTACTTCATTAATTTGTTTTTCAATCTTTTTTATCTTTTTGTCTTCTATTAAGATATCCACCTTTTGATTTAATCTTGATGCATAATCTATTACATTTCCGTTTTTAAGTAAAATTGTCATATATTTACCTCCTCTATTTTTTCTTGTCTCATTCTATCATCTTCCGTAGGTTTTTGCAAGATATAAATAAAGGATTTTAAAAAATGTACTATCTTTATTCATAAAAATATTCTATTATTCCTGTATATATTCCCCATGCTATTCTATTTTGATATTCTTCTTGTAATAATTGTCTTTCTTCTTCAGGATTTGATAAAAAGCCACATTCTACTATACTTGTTGGAATTTCTACATTTTTTATTATATATACATTATCTATTTTTAGCGGAACTCTTTTATTTTCTTTCGGCATTGACTCGTTTAAGCTATTTTGTATATTTGTAGCAAGCTTTTGAGATTTCTCATTTCCGTTTTTATAAAATGTTTGCCATCCATAGTATTGTGGCTCTGGTATTTTGTTTAAATGAATGCTTACAAATATATCTGCAGATGACTCATTTCCAATTTTTACTCTATTTTTTATATCTGATACTTTTTTCTGTTTTAATGTTTGTTTATCTAAATCATAAATTGCATTATCATCTGAACGTGTTAAAATTACATTACATCCACTTTGTTCTAAAAGTTTTTGTACTTTTAAGCTAATATTTAAGTTAATTTTTGCTTCTGTTATACCATTGTTAGACTCTGCTCCTCCATCTTCTCCGTCCATGCCCAGCATCTAATACTACTGTTTTTCCTGTAATTGGCGTACTTACTGTTTCTACTACTTCATACATATGACTTGAGCCTAATAAATAACTAAATATTGATATAAAAACTGTCCCTATTATAAGCATTATTCTTTTTCTTTGTATTATAATCATCCTTTTCTCCTACCTAAAATGTTTTTAATTATATATATGCTCTGTATAAAATTTTATGCATTTTATTTCCTAAGGGAAAACGCATAAGCTTATATTGCTTATGCGTTAGGGAAAGTTTTTCTATCTCTATTGCTTTGTCAATTATTATCATCTAATGGTCCAAATAGTTCATCAAATTTTGCTTCTAATTCTTTTTGTAAATCTTCATCTAATTCATCTTCTTTTTCTTCTACTGGTAACATAGGTGCTTCGTTTTGTGTTGGTGTATCTATTTTTAATTCTGTAAATTCTTCTTGTTTTGGCTCTTCTTTCTTTTCTTCTGGTTCATCAAATAAGTCATCTAATGACTCTACTTTTAAGTTTTCTACTTGCTGTTTTTTGTCTTCTTCTACATATGGATTGTATGGGTTATATTTTCTCCATACTCCTCTATCTATTTCTGGTATATCATTATGCGAAATAGCTCTGCTTGCTAATTTTTTTGCTACTGGTGTTTGGAAGTAGTAGTATTTGTTTGCTTTTATTGGTTTTACACCTTTTTCAAATATAATACATAAATCATTATCCATTCTTCTAAGCTCATCTGGTGTCATAAGTGCTCTTGCCATAACTTGGTCTGATACACTTTGTCCTTGCCTCCAGTTGTGTTTATCTTTGTTTACAGATATGCTTTCTCTATCTATTGTTTTTTCTCCTAATGCTTTTGAGAAGTATTCTACTGTTTTTTGCGAGTTACTTCCTAAAAATACGTGTGTATCACAGTTACCGATAATTGTTTCATAAGATTTTTCATAAACTGCTTCTAATTGGTCTAAGTTTTGTAAAATAACACTAAATGATATTTTTCTACTTCTACTTGTTGATATTTTTTTATCGAAATCTGGTATTTTACCAATGTTTGCAAACTCATCTAGTATAAAGTATGTTGGAACTGGTAGGGCTCCTCCATTTTTATCTGCAAAGTCATATAATTGTTGTATCATTTGTGAGAAGAATATTGTTAGTAAGAAATCATATGCTGTATGTGTATCTGATGATATAACATATAGTGCTGTTTTCTTTTTTGCAATTTCTTCAAAATCTATTGTATCTGTAGATGTTAATTCTGCAATTTCTTTTGAATCAAATTTTCCAAGTTTTGATTGTAAAGATGATAATATTGATCCATATGTTTTTTCTGGTGCTATTTCTATAGATTTATAGTTTGTTCTTGCTGGATGGTCAAATGGAAGTTGGTTTATAAGTTCTGTTAATAGGTTACTTCCTCCATTATTGTTTGCAGCTCTTACTAATTCTGCACAGCTTGCTAAGTTTTGCTCTGCTTCTGGTCTTGTTGCAATTAGATAATATATTAAAGCTTTTAGTAGCATTTCTGCCATATCGTCCCAATATGGTTCTGAACTTGCTCCTCCTTCTGATTTTTGCCCTTTTACAATTGTATTTGCAATAACGTCAACATCTAATTCTGATGATATATGCATTAATGGGTTATACCCATCACTAAGCTGTGGACGTACTAGATTTAATACTTTTATTTCATATCCATTGCTTTTTAAATACCCTGCTGTTTTATCATATAGTTCTCCTTTTGGGTCTGTAAATATGTATGAACCTAGCATTTGGCTTGCATTTGGTATTGAGTATGATGCACTTTTACCAGAACCTGAACCGTCCAACTACTAGTACATTTACATTTCCTCTTTTATTTACAGGTAAATAGTTGTTTTGTGCTAGTATTATTCCTTTTTTATCACTTAATACTCTATATTGTTCTCCATTTTTTGACCAATCACTAGAACCATGTTCTATGTCTGCAAATTCGTGTTTTGGTGCTGTTTTAATTAGTCCTACTAATACAAATATTGCATATAAGACACTAAATTTTAAAAGCGTAGAAAAATATGTTCCGATATAATTCTCCGTAAATGTTTTTCCTATCGTTGTACCTATATTGGTAAATGCTCCCGCTATTCCTCCTATAAATCTATCAAATTTAAAAACTCCATCTATTGTAGCATTTACTATACTAAAACTTATAGGCATAACAAGTACTATGGCTAAAATTAACCATAGTACTATAAATATTATAAAATTCTTTTTATTCCTTCTTATTGTACCTTCTACTTTATAGTTCATAAGGTTTCACCTCTTCATTTGTATATGTATTAGTCTCCAATTTCCATTCCAGATACTTTTGCAGGTTTCTTAGAAGCTTTATATTCTTCAATGTTTTCAATTTTTCCTTCTTTTTGTGCTTTTCTTTTTTCAAATTCAGAATAGCTTACAATTTCTTTGATATCTCTACCTTGCTCTACTCTTTTATTTCTTGTTTCTTTCATTTTGGAAAAATCTGCTTTTTCTATTTTTCCATCATATTTTCTTCTTGCAACTTTTTTATCTGCATCAAATTCACAAGTATGTGATTTAGCTTCTGTTGGAAAGTTTAAAGGAAATTCTATTATATTATCCTTACCTATTATTGTGGCTCCTATAACTTGAAGTCCTCTATCTCCTTCCACTATTACCATTGATGCTGGTCCTGGATTATTCTCTACATTTGTAGTTTTCATTTTACCTCTCCCTTTTTTCTAATCTTCTTTTTTATCTCTAATTTCAAATGCAAAATATGGCTTATTGGCTTTTATTTTACATTTTCCTTTTATTTCATTTGTTTCTTCATCAAGATACACAAGTGGCTTGATTTCTTCTGTTGTTTCTGGGTCTATAATTGATATTGGTCTTTCTAAGTTTGGCGTATATTTGAACTCTTTATATACTGATTCGCCCTCAGAATAGATTGTGTCAAATTTTAATGGCATTGGTTTTTTAGATATGGTTATTTTGCTTCCTTCTAAAAGTGCCATGTTTATAACTACTTTTTCTTTACCAAATGATAATATAACCAGTTGATCGTAATCGTCTGATGGATTATCTACAAAAAAGGTTTTTTGTTTTAATTCTCCTCTTATTTCTTCTGTATAGTCCAATCTTTGAACTGTGTATTTAGGAGAATTTTCTAA
Organism: uncultured Clostridium sp.; assembly: GCA_947565445.1. Classification (GTDB taxonomy): domain Bacteria; phylum Bacillota; class Clostridia; order TANB77; family CAG-508; genus RGIG8482. The sequence goes on from CANOGC010000008.1 coordinate 26,634, forward strand.
AAATTCTTTTTCTGTTCTATTAATTTGGTAAATTACTGTGTTTACATTTTGCGGATCTGTTATGCTAAAGTGTTTTCCTTGCCATGTTTCCATGTTTTACACCCCTCTTTTTTCCTTTTATCTTATGTATAGTAGTTCGTTTTTTATTTCCACTATACTTAATTATACGATGTTTTCAGCTAGTTGTCAATACTTATGTAATTTATTTTATGTTTACTGCAAAAAAGTATATACTATTACCTACCTTTTCACTTACCCTTATAAGAACCCCCTGTCAGCTTCACTGACAGCCCCCTTAAATAAAGGGGCCTCTTCTCTACTGTTTTAGACTAGCAAAAATTATTCCTATGCCTCTTCTATTTTCTTATTTTTATTTACATTAGTTCTTGGGTTAAATTTTGATTTTTGTTTTAGTTTTTCAAATAATTCTTTTTCTTCTTTTGTTAATTGTTTTGGTACCATTATTTTTACTGTTGCTGTTAAATCTCCTCTTCCACCTTTTCCATCTTTATATCCTTTTCCTGGAATTCTAAGTTTTTCTCCACTTTCTATTCCTGCTGGTATGTAAACAGATACCATGTCATCTATTCCACTTAAATTTACTCTTGTTCCTAGTGCTGCTTCCCATGGGGTTAAACATAGTGATGTGTATAAATCATATCCTATTAATTCAAATTTTGTGTCTTTTTCAATTTGGATTTTAATAAATAGATCTCCATTCTTTCCTCCAAATTGTCCTTTTTTTCCTTGTCCTATTAATCTAATTTTTTCGTTATCTCTAATTCCTGCTGGTACTTTAATATCAAATGTTTTCATTTTTCCATCTACTGTTCTTAGAGATATTTTTTTGTTTAAACCATAAAATGCTTCTTCTATTGAAATTGATATTGCGGTTTCAATATTTTCACCTTTTACTGGCGGATTTTTCTTACTTTTTGGGGTAGATTCGTCTTTTTCTTCTCCTAAATCACTTCCAAAAAACATGTTAAAGAAATCGCTAAACACCGCATTTTTACCTCGCTTACTTTCTTCATATGCTTGTTTTTTCTTTTTATTTCCAATACGACTTACCCACATTCTATCATATTTTCTTCTTGGAACAGGTGCTGATAAAACACGATATGCCTCATTAATATCTTTAAATCTTTCTTCTGAAATTCGGTCTCCAACATTTACATCTGGATGATATTTTTTGGCTTGCTCACGGTATGCTCCGCTTTATTTCTTCTACTGTTACTTTGTTTGTTTCTAAACCGAAGTATTTTATAATAATCTTTAAAAATCATTTAAACGTCCTCCCCATATAAAAAGGTATGTTTATTATATCAAGTTCTTTTGGATTTTTCAATAGAAATCTACATAAAATTCAAAATAAGGAGCTATCTATTTAGCTCCTTTAGTTATTGTTATTTCAATTTTATTTGGATATTTTATGCTGTCTTGTATTTCAATATCATATTCCATGTTAATTTCTTTTAGTTCTTCTTTTTCTTTTATAATTTGAATTTGATGTGTTGTAATATTCATATTCATATTTCCATATTGCGTTTGTAATACTGATTTTGTTTCTTTTCCTAATTCAAAGATTCTCGTTTGGTTGTTTGTTTTTAGTATTATTTTATTTTCTAAAATCGTCATTTTAAATGCTTGTTTTTCTTCTTCTACATTCCATGATAAAATGGAACCCTTTTCGTGAATTACAAGGCATCCATTTCCTTTTTGTTGTATTATTTGTTTTTGTCCGTCAATTATTTGTTCTGTTTTAGTTTCTACTATTACTTGCATAAATCTTATGCCCTTTCTAGTTCAATTAGTTTATCTAAAATTTCTGTATATGATATTCCTATTTGCTCAAGTAATTTTGGATACATACTTATAGTTGTAAATCCTGGTAAAGTATTTATTTCGTTTATATAAATTTTGTCTGTTTTATTTTCTACAAAGAAGTCTACTCTTGATAAGCCCTTTCCATCTATTGCTTTAAATGCTTTTATACTTAAATCTCGTATTTCATTTGAAATTTCTTTATCTATGTCTGCTGGAATTGCAGTTTTTGATTCTTGGTTATTATATTTTGCATCAAAACTATAGTGATCTTCTGCTGATAATACTTCTCCTACTGGTGAAGAAATTACTTCATTTGTTCCTAATACTGCACATTCTATTTCTCTTCCTATAATTCCTTCTTCTACTAGAATTTTTGTGTCATATTTTGATGCATTAATAATTGCTTTTTTTAGTTCTTCTTTATTGTCTGCTTTTTTTACACCTACACTTGAACCTGAATTTGATGGTTTTACAAACATTGGATATTTTAAATTTTTGTCTATTTTTTCTACTATATTGCTTAACTCCATTTTTTCTTCATTGAAGTCTTTATAAACATAGGTGAATTTTTCATTATTTGCTTTTATGTATTCATATTTTGTTTGAGGAATTCCTGCTTTTTCAAAAACAATTTTTGTATAAACTTTATCCATTCCTACACTAGATGCTAGTATTCCACATCCTACATAAGGAAGATTTATTATTTTAAATAATCCTTGAATGCTTCCATCTTCTCCCCCTAATCCATGTAATACTGGAAAAGCAATGTCCTTTTGTTTTAAATATTCTATTATATTATCAATTTTAGATAGTTCTTCTAGTTTTGTTCCAATTGGTAGTACTTTTATATTATTTATTTCTTTTGTATAGTTATACCAATTTCCTTCCCTATCTATGTATGTTGGATATATTTCGTATTTTTCTTTATTTAGATTTTGTATTACTGATGTTCCTGATACTACTGATACATCGTGTTCTGTTGATGTTCCTCCAAATATGACAGCTACCTTTAATTTAGACATAATCTACCTCCTTATTATTTTATAAATTGTATTAATAAATATGTAAAATTTTCAAATCCGCTCGTTCAAGATAAATTTTGCACAGTATGTAATAAAAATTTGTAGGCCCCTCTCACAAGGGTGTGAGATTCTCCCACAAATTTTTAAAACATACGTATACAAAATTTACTTTCAAGACGCTTCTTTTCAAATTTTAATATTTATTAGTACAATTTATAGTTATTATTACTTAGCTATTTCTTCTACAATTTTTTTAAAATGCATCCCATTTGATGCCTTTACTAAAATAACATCACCTTGTTTTTGTTCTTCTTTTATCTTTTCTACAGCCTCTTCTATGGTTTCAAACTCATGTACATTCTCCGCATTCATTCCACTTTGTACTGCTATTTCTGAAATATTTTTCGAGGCTTTTCCGTACTGTAATTAATATATCAATATTATTTTTAGTAACTTCCTTTCCTACGTCCTCATGTATTTTCTTTGAGTAGTCTCCTAATTCTAATATATCTCCTAATACTGCTATTTTTCTTTTTCCTTCGGTTTTAGAAAGAACCTCTAAACTTGCTTTCATAGAATCGAAACTTGCATTATAGCAATCATTAATAATTGTAACTTCTTTGCTATTTTTTAGTATTTCCATTCTATTTTTGGTAAGTTCAAATTCTTTAATTCCTTTTAAAATGTTTTCTTTTGAAATGTTTAAAGCTTCTCCTACACAAATTGCACATAATGCATTATATACAAAGTGAGTCCCTGTAACTAGCACTTCTACTTTTGTTTTTTCTCCATATATATAGCTTGTAAAATTACTTTCATGTTCATTTAAGTTAACATCTTCTGCTATTATATCACTTTTGTTTTCTATTCCAAAGCTTTTTACTTTATATTCTTTATTTTCCATGTTCCAATTGTGTAGTAAATCATTATCATTATTTATTATAGCTATTCCATCTTTTGTAAGCCCTTCTAATATTTCTAATTTTGCTTTTAATATGTTTTCTCTAGAGCCTAAAATTCCAATGTGTGCTGTCCCTACATTTGTAATAACACATATTGTTGGTTTTGCAATATTAGTTAGTTTTCTTAGTTCTCCTAAATGGTTCATTCCCATTTCTACTACAAGTGCTGTATGGTCTTTTAATCCTAATATTGTAAGTGGTAAACCTATATGATTATTATAGTTTCCATATGTTTTTTGTACGTTGTATTCTGTGCTAACTACACCTGCAATTATATCTTTAGTGCTTGTTTTTCCCACACTACCTGTTACACCTATAACTGGTATATTATATAGACTTCTTTTATATGTAGCTAATTTTTGTATTGCTTCTATAGAATTTTTTACTACTATTATTGTAGTATCTGGATATTTTTCGTAGATTTCTTTTTGTATTGGAATTTGTTCTAATAGGCAAATTTTAGCACCATTTTTAAAAGCCTCTTCATAAAAAAGACTTCCATCTACTTTTTCTCCTTTTATTCCAACATATACATCTCCTATTTTTACATCTCTTGTGTCTTTTACAAAGTGTTCACATATTTCTTCTTCATTACCATAAATCAGTTTTCCATTACAAATTTGTAGTATATCTTTTACTTTTAGTTCTTTCATAACATTACCTCTATAAATTTATATTCCTTTTTTTGGCTATTATTCTATTTATTACATTTACTGTATCTGGATGAATTAGACTATCTTTCTTTAGGCTATATTCCATTGCAAATTTCGAAACATATAGTACTCCTTCGTCTAAGTCTTTGTTGCTTATATCTATTGCTAATTGTAAGTTTACAATTGTTCTACCTTCTTCTGTTTTGTCTGCTATATATATTATTTTATCCATTGTGTTCATGTTTATGTTTGCTGTAGTATGATATAGAATTGCTTCAGCCATATCATCACTAAACCCAAATTTCTTTTTTACTATATCTGCTCCTAGTTTAGAATGCCATAGACCTGGCTCAAATTTTTCTACTTCATCAAATATTATTCCATTTTCTTTAGCATATTTTAATGCTTCTTGTTTTGGCATTTCTTTTGCAATATCATGTGCTATTCCAATTATTTTTGCTTTTTCCTCATCTTCTCCATAAATACTCGCAAGTTCTACTGCTCTTTTTGCTACACCACATGAGTGTATGTATCTTTTTTCTGATAAAGTTTCTTTAACGATTTTTTCTATTTCTTCATATTTCATAATTTCTCACCTTGTTTTATAGTATATACTTATTTTTTATTTTCTGCAAGAAAAAGAGTAAATCTATCCTATATAGATTTACTCTTTTTTTAATTCCTATTTTTGTACGCTTCTGTTTGCTATCTCAATTGCTTTTGATACTATGCTTCCACAATCTTTTGCAGAAACATTTCCCCAGCTACCTCCGTCTTGTTTTACTGTTTCATATACTCCTAATTCTTTTGCTATTTCTTCACGTAGCTCATTTGAAATCAATTTCGAATTTCTAGACATAATGCATACCTCCTATTTTAGGATTTTATAATATATGAAAATACTTAAAAACCCTCTTTTTATATATAATTTTAATCTTATATAACTTGACGATTTTTAATTTTTTGTACTTTCAATTTCTATTATGTGTATTATATCTTTTTTTATTGCAAGTAAATTTTTAATATATGCCCTTTTTTATCCAATGCTATAATCATAAGTAATAGTATAAAAATATTGAAAAAGAATCTCGGAGCCATAAGTGGGGACCAATAGAAACCGTCCGAATGTGTTTACACATTTGGTACAGTTTCATTGGGGAATGGCGACGGTTTTTCAATATTTTTATACTATTACTTGTGATATAAATTATATATTACATTGTTAATGTTCCATTTGGTGTATCTCGTATTACTAATATATCTTCTTCCCTTCCATTTGTAGCATCTATATAGACTAAAAACTCAGTATCATCTACTTTTCCTTTAAATTCCCAACATAGTAATTCTGTTCTGTACTCTGTTGGTATAACTGCTAAACCTTCACTTTCGATTTGTAAGTTTTTGTTTAGAGCTTTTTTAGCTTGTTCTTTTGATATTTTAGGAGATGGTAATTTTCTTTCTTCATGTGAATTTAAATATCCCGTTGTTTCTATTCCTAATATTTCTCCATTATCTAGTGCAATTTTTAATTTTATAAGGTCTGAATATATTGTAATATCATTTTGTGTGTATGCATAATTAATTGTTACAATTCCTTCTTGTTTTAGATAATAGGTTTCTTTCATGTTTGGAAATCCTTTTTGTGCTAAAAAATTTTTGCCAATTTCATTTGCTTGTTCCTGTGATATTGTTTCTGTTTCTACATTTCTATTAAAGTTTGATAATACTACATGTCCACCTTTTTGTGATATTGAAATATTTGCATTTCCTTGTTTTTCTTCATTTTTTAATTTAATGTAGAAATCAAATGAAGGAATATTCCCATTTTCAGATAATCCATTTGATGTGATTTCTTCTATCTTGTTTTCTCCGTAAAAGTCTTTTGCTATTTTCATTGCTTGTTCTTCATTAATATCTTCTCCTGTTAACCCTTTTCTCTCTGGGTTTGTCATATGCTCTGAAAATGCTCCATCATATATTAACCCTGCATATTCATGAAAGTTTTCTTCTATTCCACCAAAACTATCTTTGGATATATTGCTTACTTGTTGTGCAAATGCTACACTTCCTTTTTTTGTAAGCTCTCCCCAACTGATTCTTCCATCATACATATCTTGTGCCAATTGCACTAATGTGTTGTTTAAATCGACACTATAATCGTGTAAATTTTTTAAATTGTTTAAGTCTTCTTGTGTTAATGGTTCATTGTATATATTTTTTCTGGATAATGAGTAACTGTAATCGCTTACTTGGTTTAAGAATTTTGATGTGTTTGCTAGTTCTTCTGAACCTATTGGTAGTTGTGATAAATAACTCCCAGCTAAGTTTGCTTCTCTCCATAGGTTTGTTAGGGTTTCTGCTCCATGTTCTGGTGTTGTAGATATTTGTGCTTTTGCAAGATATGTTTCTACATTTTGTACATAGTCTACTAGTTCAAAAAATGCCATATTGTATGAGTTTTCTGAGGCTTGCCTAAAGTCTCGTTCTCTTTTGTAGGTAAATAGTCCTAATCCTATAACGATGGCACCAAGTACTACTATAACACTTAGCATGTGCCTGTCTTTTAAACGATTTTTCCAATCATATACTTTTTCTTTTAAATTCATATCATCTTTCCTTTCTTTTATTTACAAAATCTATGTTTTCCTATTGTTTTTACAAGTGGTCTTGACCAAATCCATTTGTTTGTTGCAGTATTTGGATTAAAGTAATATATACATCCGATTTGTTGGATCCCATCCATTCATTGCATCTTGTGCTGCTTTTAGTACAGTAGATCCTTCTTTTATTGGTACATTAATTTGCCCATCTGCCACTGCTGTAAATGCTCCTTTTTCATATATAACTCCTGCTATTGTGTTTGGAAATTTTGAGCTTTTTACTCGGTTTAAAATAACTGCACCGCACAGCTACTTGTCCTTCATAAGGTTCTCCTCTTGCTTCTCCATTAATTGCTCTTGCTATAAGTTGTAGATCTGAACTATTATTACTTGCTGCATATACTTTGTCTCCATTTATTTCTATGTTAAATATTTCTATTAATGCAAATATACTTAATAATATACCAATTATAGTTATAGCTATTTTTGTTAATTTTTTCATTGTATTACCCTCCATTTAGTTTTTTATTTATATTTTGCTATTTTTTTCATTTTTTATTCGCAAATTTTTATAAATTTATTTGAATATTAATTATTTTGTGGTATTATTTTTAGTAAAAGGAGTTTATTTATGAAAAAAGTTTTAATTTTTTATGCAGCTTATGGCCGGAGGTCATTTATCTGCTGCTCGCTCAATTAAAGAGTATATTGAAAATAATTATAATGATGTAGAAATTAATTTAGTTGATTGTATAAAATATATTAATAAGACTTTGGATAAGCTTACGACTACAGCATATAATGAGATGGCAAAAAAAGCTCCTCATTTATGGGGTAGTATTTATTCAAATTCTGCAAAAGGCATTTTAGGTAATATTAGTAATAGTTCAAATAAACTAATGTCTAGAAAGTTAGATAATTTGTTACAAGATTATAACCCAGACCTTATTATTTCTACACATCCTTTTGGTTCACAAATGTGTACTATTTTAAAGAAAAAAGGAAGAACAAATGCAAAAATTGCAACTGTTATGACAGATTATGCACCACATGATCAATGGCTTGTAAATTCTGATTTAGTTGATTATTTTTTTGTTGCTCATGATGGTATGAAACAAGATTTAACTAAAAAAGGTATTCTTAAGGATAAAATTTTTGCTACTGGTATTCCTTTATCTAATCGTTTTTTGACTAGCTACCCTAAAAAAGAAATTTTGGATGAATTAGGTTTGGTTGCCGATAAAAAAACTATTCTTTTCTTTGCAGGTCGGTGAATTTGGTCTAGGCAAGTCAAAAACTTATGAGTTATTACGTACTCTTGCAAAAGATTTTAATAATTTACAGGTTGTTGCAATTTCTGGAAGAAATCTTAAGATGAAACGTAGTTTTGAGTATTTGGTGGAACAAGAACATAAGCAAGATTCTATTAAAGTTTTAGATTACACTACAAAAGTACCTGAATTAATGAGTATTTCCGATTTGGTTATTACAAAACCTGGTGGTCTTACTATCTCTGAAAGTTTAGCATCACGGTTTACCTATTATTGTTATTAATCCTATTCCTGGCCAAGAGGAAGAAAATGCTAGTTTTTTGGAGGATAAAGGTGTTGCTATTTGGATTAAAAAACGTGATAATGTTGGTGAGGTTTTAAGGAATTTATTTTCTTCACCTGATAGAATGCAAAAAATGAAGGTAAATGCAAGGCTTCTTGCTAAGAAGAATTCTAGTAAGGATATTTGTAATATTTTATTGGGATAAGATATCTATAGTAAATAACTCTAACACAAAAATAAGCCCCACTTCATACATTATTTGTATGGGGTGAGGTTCTTGATTGATATGTTAAATAATTTATCTGGTGCAGAATTAGTTTTGCTATCAAGTATTCTTGCCATTGTTATTAGCGAAAATTTGAATAATGATGATATTAATACCATAGGTGATTTTTTGTCTTCATTAGGTCAAAATTTAAGTACCATTGCCTCTGCTAATGAATGCTAAATATATTTTATATTATGTAGGCTAAATTGTAACAAGTTATTATTTTATTGCACATTACTGCATTTTATAGTATAATTTTTATATACTACATAGGAGGTATTGCAATATGAGAATTTTTATACATCAACATTTCAAATTTATATTGGCCATTATTTTGGTTATTGTTGTATGTATTGGGTCCCAATTTTAATGGGGCCTCTTTTTTGTTTATAGCTTCGCCATGCGGACGAGCAATGCTCGCCCCTACAATTCTAACTTAAAATAGAGTATTTTCCTAGTATACAAAAATAGCAAGGTTGTTACAAAACTCTGTAACCCTTGCTATTTCTATATTTTGTTATTTAATTATGCAATTATGTCTGCAACAATTCCTGAACCTACTGTACGTCCACCTTCACGAATAGCGAATCTTAATCCTTTTTCGATAGCGATTGGAGTGATAAGTTCGATTGTCATTGAGATGTTATCTCCTGGCATTACCATTTCTGTTCCTGCAGGTAATTCGATAACTCCTGTAACGTCTGTTGTTCTAAAGTAGAATTGTGGTCTATATCCATTAAAGAATGGTGTATGACGTCCTCCTTCTTCTTTTGTTAGAACATATACTTCTGATGTGAATTTTGTATGTGGATTGATTGTTCCTGGTTTTGCTAGTACTTGACCTCTTTCGATGTCTTTTCTATCAATACCTCTTAGTAGAACACCAATGTTATCTCCAGCTTCTGCTTGGTCTAGTAATTTTCTAAACATTTCTACACCAGTAACAACTGTTTTTCTTCTTTCTTGAGATAGTCCTACTATTTCGATTTCATCAGATAATTTTACGATACCTCTTTCTACTCTACCTGTTGCAACTGTTCCACGTCCTGTAATTGTGAATACGTCTTCAACTGGCATTAAGAATGGTTGGTCTACTGGTCTTTCTGGTGTTGGTATATAGCTATCAACTGCTTCCATTAATTCTTTCATGCATGCATATTCTGGTGCATTTGGGTCTGTAGCTGATGATTCTAATACTTTTAATGATGATCCTTTTACGATTGGAATATCATCTCCTGGGAAGTCGTAGCTTGATAATAAGTCTCTAACTTCCATTTCAACTAATTCTAATAATTCTGGATCGTCAACCATATCGCATTTGTTTAAGTAAACAACGATGTATTTAACACCTACTTGTCTTGCAAGTAAGATATGCTCTCTTGTTTGAGGCATTGGTCCATCTGCTGCAGATACAACTAATATTGCACCATCCATTTGTGCAGCACCTGTAATCATGTTTTTAACGTAGTCTGCGTGTCCTGGGCAGTCAACGTGTGCATAGTGACGGTTGTCTGTTTCATATTCTACGTGTGCTGTGTTGATTGTGATTCCTCTTGCTTTTTCTTCTGGAGCACCGTCGATTTGATCGTATGCTTCAAATTGTGCTTTTCCTAATAAACTTAAGTATTTTGTAATAGCTGCTGTTGTTGTTGTTTTTCCGTGGTCAACGTGACCGATTGTTCCGATGTTAA
>CANOGC010000009.1 GCA_947565445.1 uncultured Clostridium sp.
AATAACCAGCTCGCAATCCTATATGCGACTCGTTTTCGCCTGGCATCTGAGGAATTGTAAAATTCCCAAGAAGACATCAATATTCTTGTATTCCTATTGAATACACATAATATATACCATGAATTGTGTCGAAAGTCAACAAAATTTGGAAATTTTTAACATATTGCAAGTTTTTTTATTTTAATAGTTTTAATTTTTATGAAGATATGATAATATAAACATAATGGAGATGGAAATTGTAAATACAAATGAGGAGGAATAATGAACGCACAGAATTTAAGAACATTATTAGAAAAAGCAGATAATAAATTAAGTATATTTACCAGTTTAGAAATATTGAATCAATATAATTTTAATGAACAAGAACTTTGGGATTTAATCAGAGAATTTTTAAATGATGAAGAAAAGGTAAGATTATTTATCTGTCCACATTTTCAAGGTTATGAATCGGGGATAATTGGCTGTATTTCAGATGAGAATATAAAGATTAAAGTATTAGAAATAGTATTGAGGAAAAAATGTGCTAGTAAAGATGATAAGATAAGCATGTTAAAAACATTAGATACTCAAACATTAGTTAGTTTTTTGAAAGCTAATAAAGATAACGAAAATAATATTCAACCATACGAAATTGTAAGCTTATTGGACAGTAACAATCAAATACAGTTTGTATCAATGTTAGAAACTATGGATTTAACATTAAGTGAAAAAAAGGAGATTTTAGTTACTCTAAATGATGATGTTAAACAAACTATTGATAGTGGAGATTTTTCACAAGAATATAAAAATACAATTAGAATACCTACTAAATATAGAAATAATAGAAAAGAAGTTTTACTAGATCCCAATATAGAACTAGAGACTTATCGTGGATTAGATAAATTAATGAGACCAATATTTGCCGAACAATTCACAGAAGAACAAAGAATTACATTTATGCGATTATGTGATATTTGCCCTAATTTACAAGTACTTAGTTCTGTAAATAATCAATATGGAGTAGCTTCAACTGGAGCTGAATATAAGGAGGCTGAAGAATGGATAACATCTATACTTGATAATTTAGACCCAGAATATTCAAATGCTCAAAAAATAGCAGTAATTGATAATGCCATAGGTAAAAGAATAAGTTATAGTCCAGATATGGGCACAGAAGTATTTGATAAATATGATAGTAGAGCATTGTGGAAAATAATTAGTTCTGGCTATGGTGTATGTAATGGAATAGCAAGGGTTGAACAGTATATGCTTGAAAGAATTGGAATATCAAGTGAAATAATCCGTAGTGCTAATCATGCATTCTTAAAACTTAAAGATATTGAACTACCTCTTGCAAGTGGCGAAATTGTAAAGGGAAATACTATACTAGACCCAACTTGGAATTTGACTAGCAATAAATTTGGTGGAAAACCTGATAGTTTTTGTATAAGTTATGAAGAAGCAAGAAGAAACGATATTGACACAGATGGCAAAGACCATAATTGCCATAAAAATGATGAAGAATTAAAAGATGCAATTTTAAGTTTAGATGAACAAAGTCTGAGGCAATTATTTGCAAGTGTTGGTTTAGCAGATAAAGATGGTAAATTCCCAATAAGCGATTTAGAAAAAAAATCTGAAATTTTGCATACTTTCTATGCAAAAGAACCAGAGCAAAATGTTAGCAAACAATTTTTATTACTTGCACAGACATATCCTGAATTTGCTACTTGCCCTGAAGAAACTACAACTATCTTGAAAGATATACTTTTAAGTAGCAAAAATTTAGAATTTGATAAATGTGCTATTAATAGAGTTTATGCTAGAACAGACAAAGAAAAAAAGCCTATTTTATTTGTTTATATTGATTTTGGAGATTCATTAGGTAAAAGATTTTATTTTGCAAATGAAAGTAAAGGAGAATTTATACAATTACCACAAGAAGAATTTGTTAATCAGTTTGAATGCTATGACGAAGACTTAAAAAATAGTAAACGGAGTTAGACCATGGGAAAACCAAGAGCATGAACAAGGAACTATAGATCTATCTAGAAGCTCTGGAAAAATAGTTGCAGAGAAAGGAAATGAAAGATGAATATTATAAAAAATATAATTTTGTTTTTTAAAAATATATTTAACAAACAAGAAGATGTAAAATTATTAGTAGCTCCTAAACAAGTTATAAGTATAGATAGTAAAGATAATTTCATTCAATCTTTAAGAACTACCATTACAGAAAAAAAAGAGAAAAAAATTGAAACATTGATATGTAGTGGAAATGGACTAGGTATACAAAAAAAGATAAGTAGTTAAATAGAAAGATAATAGCAGAGTTGTTCAACTCTGCTATTACTAATTTTAACAATATATTAATTCTCTAAAAATGACTTCTTCTGCTATATGTTTATAATTATTCATAAGTCCAGTCCATTTTAAAGGGTCAGTATTCTTCAAGTTTTCATCAATAGGATTTTTCTCTAGCATTTGTTTCATAAGTATTTCAGATCTTTGTTTAGCTTGTTTATCAGTTTCAACAATATGTTTTCTTAAAGTCTTGTTCATAAACATTATTATATATTCAGCCTTTTTATGATTTTTCAAATACTCTAATCTTAAATGACCATACTTTCCAATGATATAATCATTTTCATAATCTTCTTTTTCCAAATATAAGTTGGGAAGAAAAAAATCTCCCTCTTTGTGATAAGTTATCTCTATCATAATCAAATCCTCCTAAAATTTAATTTCACTACTTTTAGAACTATAATTTTATATCTGCTAAAGCTGTCTATAAATACAAATTTTCATAAAGTGTACTTAACTTATTCTTACTGGGTTTCCGTTCTTATCGAAAATAGGTATAATTATTCTTTCGTGAAAAACATCGATAGGATTGTTTTTATTATCTTTCTTAGATATACCAACTTCAATTAAATCATTTATATTATATTTTTTAAGCATAATCTCTGTAGTATATGTTTTATTAGAAGGAGCATATCCAATATGAAATTGTTTTATAGTATCTAATGATATTTTTCTATTTTGCAAATATTGAAGTGCCATATTACTTTCATTATTGTTCACATTCAAATTGTATTCATTTAAAGAAATCGCATCTTTTAATATATTATTGAGATTCTGTTTTCGTCGTTGCTCTTCTGTTAGTGGTTTGTTATTTTTTTCTGGAATAACAATATTTAAGCCTTGAATTTCGATAGCTTTTCGCATCGCATCTCTTACCCCAATAGGATTATGATTTATTTCATTCTCGTACTTCTGTATGAAGGAAATAGCATTTCCCCCTCCTCCACATACAAAGCACTTTGCTATTCCTTTATTTTGATGAATACTCATAGAAGGATGAGTGTCATGATGAAAAGGACAAGTACATGTTTTTTTAACTATTTTTAACCCATAATATTCTAGTATAGTTTGAATATTAGAACTATTTAAAATTTCTTCATATATCTTTGTATTCATATTCTTTATCCTCACAATTTAAGTAAGTAAGCCTGAGGAACTTCCCCTCAAGCTTCTCTCAGAACTGTACGTGAACCTCTCAGCTCATACAGCTCCCAATTATCATGCCGTTGGCAATATTCCAAATTTCCATTGTGCAAATAGCTTTGGTTCTCTTTTTGCTATTCCTGTTAACCAGTTTACTGCTTTTCTTCTAGAGTTCTTTTTCTTGTATTTACTTCTAACCCATTTAGTTAAACACCTATTTATATATTTTAGTGTGTCATATATTTCAGATTTATAATAGTGTGTGTAATAATTTATCCATCCTTGTATTTTACTATTGAACATTCTTGATATATCTTCTAATGTCTTATCTACTTTTATTTGCAATTTCCAACTTCTTACTTCTTTTCTTATTGTTTTTTGGGCTTTACCACTCATTCCAGGTAGGAATGATGTAAAATATTTTCCATATTTGTTCTTTGCTCCTCTTGGTTTAAATGTGTATCCTAGAAAATCTAATGATATATTTTCATAACTGCCTTTTCTGTCATCATCTTTGCAATATACAATTTTTGTCTTTGATAAATTCAGTTCTAATCCAAACAATTCGAACCTTTTGTCTAAAACTTTTATCATGTATTTTGCTTGCTTTAATGATACACAGTTTAAACAACCATCATCAGCATATCGTACCCAATTTATATTTGGAAATTCTTTACTCATATAGTCATCAAATACATAATGCATAAATAAATTTGCTAGTACTGGACTTATTACTCCTCCTTGTGGAGTTCCTGCTGTTCTCTCCATTATTGTTCCATCTTGCATTTTAAATGGTGTTTTGAGCCATCTTTCTACATAGAGAATTACCCACTTTTCATCTGTATGTCTTTTGACCATTTCAATTAGATAATCGTGTCTGATATTGTCAAACAGCCCCTTGATGTCAAAATCTATTACCCAATCTTTTCTCCAGCATCTTTCTCTTAGTACTCCTATTGCTTGTATCGCTGATTTATTTGGTCGATATCCATACGAATCTTCATAAAATATTTTCTCTACTTTTGGTTCAAAATACATTTTTGCTACCATTTGTGCAACCCTATCCTCGACTGTTGGTATTCCTAAAGTTCTAGCTCCACCATTCTTTTTAGGTATTGCTACTGCTTTTACTGGTTTTGGAAAATATGTTCCTGATGACATTCTATTCCAGATTTTATATAAATTATCTTTCAAATTTTCTTCAAAATCTGCTATACTTTGTTCATCTATTCCATATGTTCCCCTATTGGCTTTTACTCTTTCAAATGCTACTTTTACTAGTTGTTTTGAAATATTAAACGGTTTTGTTTCTTCCATAAGTTCCTCCTTTTCTAGTTGACTTATTTATTCAAACTAATGATTTTCAGTCCTTCGCTCCATTTCCATTACAGAAACTTCTTCACTACTACGACCTCATCTGCCCCTATGTCTACATCGATACTCTTATCTTACAGTTCTTCTGCTTGATATCCTCTCTTAACATTAGACCGTAGGTTCCCACGTTTCATATAGACGCCTATGTTAAGCTCATGCCACCTTTGCACCGTTCACCGTCTAGTCAGTAAACAGGTTTCCTCTAGACTTATCCCAGATTAACGACAACCCTCTGGTTTTGATGAAATCTCTACGCTTTCGATACTTTCGTAAGTGGTTGACCTTCATTCATCTTCTTAACACACACCTGATAATTTTAATATTACCTTTTCTCTAACGCTCAATACCATACCTTTTGAATACAGCACCTTAGAGTGGTTTGAAAACTCCACCTGTATGGCGTTTTCGGTAGACCTACTACCATCATCTATACAATTAATTTGTATCTTCAAGTAGCTCACGCTACTTGGATATACGCGCGTGGCGCACTGTCGTCTGCATAATGCAAACAACTTGTCAACTGTTTACCATGATAATCTAATGAAATAGTATTCTTTGCATCCGGTATAAATACATATTCACGAGTTTTATTTATATATTGCAAGTTTAAATCTTCCTTTAAAAAAGGACTTTTAATATAAAGTGAATATGAACAATCTTTATTTTCTAATTGTGTCGAAAACTCTTTAATTAGCTTTATTTCATCTTCATTTGCTTTATTCCAACCAAAATATGTTAAACTACTTAGCTCAATTTTTGTTTCTGCACTATTTAGAATATTTGCTAAATCCGGATTAGATTGTTCTCTTACTATAAGATCAAGAAATTCCATTCCCTCATTTTGTAATATCAATCTTATATCTGTTGAATTAATCATTTGCCACTCTTCATATTTAGCTAATTGTTGCTCCATATCCATATCATCAAATGTATTTATTATAGGAGGAAATGGAATTACTATATTCATATTTTCATCTGTAGATCCAGTATAGTAATCTTCCTGTATATCTGTTAAATCCTCTCCAATACTAGTCATTTTGTAAGACATATCATTATTTTCTAATTCCAATACTACATCTTGTAAAAAAACGTAAGATTCAGAATTTAATTTATTCCATCCAAGATATACCATATAACCAATAGATTTATTAATATCTGCTTTACACAAAATATTCTTAAGAGTTTTATTATCTATTCCTTTTAATTCTGTATTTAAAAACTCTAATCCTTCTTTTTTTATTACTAACCTTACTTTATAATCTGTAATTTTAATCCTCCTCCAATTCTAAAAAATCTTTTATATAATATTCTAATAATGAATCATCTTTATTACTTACAAACAATAAAAAAACTTCCTTCATTTTAGGATTAAAAATAGTTACTATTATATTAGTATATCTTCTTAATATTTGTATTAAGTCATATATCTGTTTTGTAGAATATTTTTCTTTAACATTAAAAGTAATATATTTAATAATGCTTAGAGGTTTTATTTCTTTTCTAGCTAAAAAATATATTTCTCTATTAATTATTGTGTCTTTTTCTATTTCTTCAAAGTATATATCATCTAATACTAAGTAATATGCACCATTCTTAGTTTTATCAATTAATAAAGTTCGTAAATTTTCAAAACTGTAAATAATATTAGATTGTATAGTCAACCACTCCTTTATTAGAAAAGAGTGGGAAAACCCCACTCTTTAATTATTCACTTTCCTTATTTTTTCTTTTTATTATTATAATTCCTGATGTAATACCTAATAGAGAAATACCTAATAAACTAAATAATAATATATAATTCATTTCATTACCTGTTTGAATTCTTGGAAGTAAATCATTATAGTATTCAAAGCTATAAATATTATCTTTTTCTTCTAAAGAAACGCCATCAGCAAATACACCTTTTTCATTGATTTCAACTTTTACTACTTGATTTGAAAGTTTATATCCTAAAGGTGCTTTTATTTCTTTAATATAATATGTTCCAAACTTTAAATCTGCAAATAAAGCAGTTCCCTCATATTCGTTTGCACCAGCTTGTTTTATTAATTTTGTACATTCTTTATCTTCATAAATGCCAAAAACAAATTTATTTGATTTTATATGTTCTTTTGTAGCTTTATCTAGTTTCTCAACTCTAACAGAACAAAGAATTGGCATATCTTTCATTACTATTTTTTGTCTATCTCCTGCTACAAATACAATTTCTTCTGCTATTGCATATCCATAAGGAGCAGTTACTTCTTTCATAATGTATTCTTTTCCTTCAATTAGATAACGAATAATATGACTTTCTTCTGTAGATACCCATTCTTCAACTACTTTACCATTTTCTTTATCAATTATCTGAATGGTTGCACCGGGTAACTCTTGTGTTCCTGTTTCATCTACCTTTGAAAATGTCATTTCTGTAGGTTTATTTTCACAGTCTACTATTAACATATCTCCATTCTTTGTAACTTTAACCTCATAAATGTAATCATTTAGTGCATATCCATTTATTTGTTTTGCCTCTTGAATATAGTAAGTTCCAAGTTCAAGTTCTTTAAATGTAGCAATACCTTCATTATTTGTCTTTTCTGTAATTATAACTTCGCTCATATCTGATTTACTAGATATATTAAATTCTACATTTTCTAATTTCCTATTTTCATCAAAACTATCCTTCTTAAGTATCTGTATTGTTCCTCTAGCCAATTTATTTTCAATAATTCCATTACCAACTTTAATTGTATATTCTGCTATATCTTGCCCATGATATGAAAGTTCAAAATCATATTCAGTGTTTTCATCTAATATATATTTTTCGTTAGTTTCTAGTTCTTTAATATAGTATTTTGCAATAGGTAAATCTGGTATATCTTTTAATTGTCCTTCTTTATTAATTCCAGTTACTGCAATTAATGTATCTTTTTCAACAATTAAATTTTCTTTGTAGTTGTATATATCATCTCTTGCATAGAAACCAAACTTAACATCTTCATATGCTATATCACTTTTGAAAATCTTTTGTTCTTCTAAAACTTTCTTTAAATCAAGCTTAAATTTTTGTCTATCATTTAAAAATGTCTTATCATCATAAACAATAGATGTATTTTCATCTTTATATGTTAGTGAAACATCTTTAACTTCATTACTTAAAACAAATCCCACTGGTGCTTGTATTTCTCTTACAGAGTATTCACCTAAAGGTAATTCTTCTGATGTAGCTTTTCCCTCTGAGTTAGTAGTAATTGTATCTACTACTGTTCCTTTTTTATAAATAACTGTTCCATCATTACAAGGATCCATTATGTCTTCCTTAGCAAATACTTCATATTTTGCGTTTGCCAATCCTCTTTCTTCATAGATAAATTTACCATCTCGAAAATCTACTAACACTTCACCACGTTTTTCTATATTTAGTTTTCCTTTTACTGGTATATCTCTTTGAGATATTGTAATAACACTTGTATTATTATCTGGCAACATTTCATATGCAACATGAGAAGAAATTTTAAAAGGCACTGGTGTTTTACTAATTAAATAACCTTTTGGACTTTTTTGCTCCTCTAGTTGATAATTTCCTATTGGTAATTTTTCACCTGTCATTACTGTTCCTGTTGCATCTGTAGTCCAAGCATCCACATAGTGTGGTAAAGGATTCCAATCCCAATAACCCCAATATTCTCCTGTATCTACATTTTTTATTTTGAATTTTGCACCTTCTACTTGTACTATTTTATCTGTTTCTGCATCTCTTTTTATAAGTGCTAACACAGATGTAAATTCCTTATCATTGAAAATTCTCCAAACTTGTGGTTCATTACTGTCTTTTGTTATTTTTACTATAAAGTCTTCTGTCCTTTCTTTTTCGTCTGGTACTTTAGTTTCTCTTACAATATAAGTTCCATATGGAATTTTCTCGCTCGTAGCAAATCCTTTTTCATCTGTTACTAATAAGGCTGCTTGTTTTCCTTTTGCGTTTTTGGCAATTGGTGCATCTTCCCAAGAGCCAAATTTATCTACATCACTTTTTAGCTTAATAGTAAATTCAGCACCTTCTAATTTTTCAGCCTCAACCGATTCATTTACTGATACTTTGATAATTTGAAATGCTTGTGATATTACTCTTTCTTTTACTTCCATACTTTTAGTAACAACTTTCACATTTTGATTTTCATAATTTAGCACAAAATCATATCTTGTTGTATCTAAATTATATCCTTTACTTGGTTTTATTTCTTTTATATAATACTCTCCTAAATATAATTCGCTCATTGTAGCATTTGCATTATCATCAGTAATTAGTTCACCAATTTTTTCATTTGCTTCATATATAACTTCATTATCTGCTGGATCAAGAATTGGTGATTTTGCATATAATCCATATACTGCACCTTTCAAAGTAGCATCACCTTGTGGATTTTTTCCTGTAATATTATCTTCTTTTGAAATTGTAACACTACCTTTAGTTCTAACATCTGAAAATGAAATTTCATATGTTTCTCCATCCTCGATAATATCAATATTTTCACTTTCTTCAAGATTTATAGTATATTTAAAAGGTGCTTTTGATTCTTTCACATAGTATGTTCCATAATTTAACAATCCTGATGTAGCAATACCAGTTGAATTAGTAGTTATAGAAGATACTTTTTCATTATCTGAATTATATATTTCAAAAATTGTTCCTGCACGTTTTACTATCTTTTGTGTTTCGGTATCTTTCTTTACAATTTGTAAATAACCTTTCTTTGTTCCGTTTGTAATATTTAATGTACTTGTATTATTATACTTTAATTTAACTGTTTTTTCAGATTCGTCTAAAACATACTCATCTGGTGCAGAAATTTCTTTTACTATCACACTTCCTAATTTCAAATCATTAATTTCTATTACGCCATTATCATCAGTTTTATGGTTTCCTATAACTGTACCATCTGTATATTTAATATTAAATACTACATCACTTATAGCTTTTCCATTTTCATCAGTCTTCACTATCTTTAAACTTGATTTATTAGCATCTAAATTAAGAACTGCTGTTGCACTTCCAACCTCTGTCGGATCTGCATATGTTACATAGTTTTGTGTATTACTATTTCTACTGTCTGCGTAAAAGATTGGGTATGTTTTTACTTCTGCCTCTGTTATATTTATAAGTCCTTCAAAATTCCCTATAAAGTTATCTATTGGAATAGCAATTTTAAAATTAGAATTACTCATTCTTTGTGTTTCTACATTTGCATTGCTTAATATTTTTGTGCCTTCTGGGAAATTTGATATTGATACTTTATAACTTCCTAATTCTTTATTAGCTGTAGTTGTATAATTTTGTATAGCATACTCTATGCCACCTATTGTATTTGTTTCAATATCTCCATTTTGAGTAAGATTAACTTCTGCTCTTATATAATTTTCTGTTCCCGCGTATCCAAAATCGTAAATTGATTGTGCAACTTGTAAAACTTTAGCACTACGTCTTTGCACTTCTTCTAAACTTAAATGTGGATCAAATTTACCGAACACGAGTAGCAATTTCATATTTGTCAACTGGTGCTATTCCTTCTGCCATACTGTGAACTGCTGTTTTTGTAGCATAATATAAATCATCATCACACTCAAGTCCCCAATCTCTATAATTACTTCCCATATATCCTTTGTATAGCATTCTCCACAAGACATTATCTTGAATTTGATTTACAGTTACATCATATGCATCGCCTCCACCCATGCCGTACACCGGTCTTTTTCTGGTTGAACGCAAAATGCAGGATAATTCTTGCCATCCACACGATAAACCACATATACCACTGTTTTCATCATATCACTACCCTTTATTTTTAGTAATGATGCACAAGTATGATCTTTTACTAGGTTTAGTGTTTCATTTTCTGTTAAAAATTTTGCATAAGTCTGTGTTATATTGGTTATTAGCATAACCAATAATATTATTATACTTAATAATTTTTTCTTTTTCATTTTTACCTCCACAAAAAAAACACAGATGATTCTGTGTTTTCATATTTTTATTTTTTAAAATGTTATATAAACCCATACTAGCGTTTGATACCAGTATGATTTACTTCCTGTCGAGTCATATTTATATTCATCCTCTGCATACACCTGATACTTTCCAAATGCTCCAACAGTATTTCTTACTCTTTCTTCAAAAACTGTATAATTTCCAGATACTTTACCTTTTTCTAAGCTTTTTACAAACATATATGTAAATCCTTTTGTATTATTATATACTTGCTCTTTACTTGCCTTTATTGCTTTTGTTTCATATTTTTTTAATTCTTCATGCTTTGCAATTTCATCGTTTAGTATATTTATTATTTTGGGTACTACTTCATTATTAACCTTTCTATATGTTGTATTTGCTAATTTTTCATTTACTGATGTTTGTTCTTGCTTATCTGTTTTTTCTTTAGTTTCTGTCTTAATTTCTTTCTGTTTCTCCTGTTTATTTTCTTCTTTTGTTTCTACTTTATTTGATTTAGTTACTTGCTTTGTTTTGGTATTAGTTTCTTGCTTTATTTTTTCTTTAGTATCTTTTCTTGTTTCTGTTTGAGTTACTTCATTAACTTCCTCTGTATTAATCTCTTGTCGCATTTCTATATTATTGTCTTTTTCTTGAATCTTTGGCTCTTCAAAAATAATATTTTGATTTTCTAAATTTGCTATTGGCATTACTATCTCATCATTTTTTATTTGGTTTTTGTTAATACTTATAACTATCATTATGATAATAAATGTAATTATTGCCATAACTCCTACTATTTTTATTACTATATTTTTCATGTTTATTCCCCCATAATAATTAATACTATATAATTAGTTAAAAACTACTCTCATACCAATACATATGCCTTCTTCGTCTTTAATTGGAACACATTTACCTGCATGCCCTGTAGATTCCATATATTCTCGTGCTGCTTGATATACATTTTCCATATTATAACCATCTTTAAACAAGAAATCTTTATTTAAAGGTTTGTTTGATTTTGTTTTTGGCATATTATTTTTCTGTTTTTTATTACCAGATTCAGTTGATGTTATTTGTTGACTATCCTCATTCATATCATCTATTTTATTTTCTATAAAACTATTATTCATTTCTAAATTATTGGGAATCGTTTGATAATTGTTACTTATGTAATACATACCTTGTAATCCGTTTACAATAGAATAATTCTTTGTATTCTGAAAATTAATAGTATTACTTATAATATCTATAAATTCGTTGTTTTTAACGTATATGCATAATACATTTATACTGCATAATACAAATAGTATAGTTATTATAAGTATTGCTATTCTCTTTTTTCTTCTATTTTTTATGTATAACATTAAAATTTTTTCATCTTGCTCATTCACTGTTATATATCCTATTTATATATCATTTAGAAATTTTGTAACATTATTATCTAACTTTTCATAATCTTTTTTAAATGAATTTAATTTTTTTAGCTTCAAATCAATTTCATCAACTTCTGATTGTTTTTTTGATAATTCTTCAAGCTTTTTCTGTTTCTTTTTTTCCTGAACTTGTATTTTTTGCATTATTTTTTTTACCATCAATTCCTCCTTTCATTCTTAAACAATGCTAAAATATGGTATTGGTATTTATTGACATTATAATAACGTACTTTTATAAATTTGTCAGCTATTTTTCACAAATTATCTACTTAATAGGAAAAATACTAGCAATTATATAATATCGTTGGTTAGTTGGTCTTGTTTTAGCATTTATATAAGAACATGTTGATAATTTAATTATTTTAGTGGGGTTATCACTATTGTCTACATTGCCTTTACCGATTTTTTTATAATATTCAACTCTTTCCTTAAAACTTAGTTGTTTAATATTATTTGTTTCCGTTTCTATGGCAATAGAGTATGCACTAAAAATAGTTCCTTCATAATTTTTTGTAGGAGTATATATTTTCAAATTAAGATGAGAATTTAAAAAATCTCTATTAAGGTATTTATCCAAATTAGAGAACATACTACCATTTTTCATATTGTGCCCATATATTACAGTTTCTTCGTCTTCAAACGGATTAACATTTGTTGTAAAAATTGAACCATTTTTGTTTTCTTTTTTATTATAGGAATGTTTTAGATAGAATAAGTTATTATCCTTTAAAATAGGATAATTAATATTTGTATCTTCAATCTCAATCCAGCCAATTATGTCTTCATTGACTGACTTTAAATATTCCCAATCTATACTTTTTTCTTGTATATTAGGATTTACATTTTCTATTGCTTTTTCAATTAATTCTTCTGTATCTTGGCTACTATATTGGTTTTCTAAAAAATCACAAATTAGCAAATGTGATACTATAGCAAATATACACACACATATAAATATGATCATTATAAATATATTACATTTTATCTATTTTCTCCTCCTTCCTAAAATAACTCTTGAAAAACTTCTATTATAAGTGTTTTCTTTTAATTGTTGTATTGAACAACTATAACTAAATTCTACTTCACCTCCCTTAGCATATTGTTTTTTCTTGCAACAAAAAAGATATACTGCAATATTTCATCTCGTATATCTTTTTGTTTCTTTAAACTTAGATTCAATTTTTCTTGTATTTTTAAATAACTATCTTTACGAAAATATTTTAAATCAATGAAACGATAATATAATATATTAGTTTGCTCATACTTTTTCAATATAGATGTAATTAAATCTTGCCATCTTCTTATTTTTAATATTCTTGTTTCAAGATTAATGTTCTGTATTACTTGATTTTCTAAACTGCTACTTTTGTTCTTAATGTATCTTGTATAGTTTTGGTTATAATCTAAATCTGATATATCCATTTTTAAATCTTCTATATGCACATCAATAAACTCATAACTATATAAATAATATTCAATCTTTCTAAAAGTTGGATTATACAATAGACTCTCCTTCTGATAATAATTTGTTTTTTATTACATAACGCAATATTTCCTCGAAAGTATTGAATATTTCAACATGCATATTATCATCTTTTTCAAACGTTAAAACAAACTTTTTTCCTTGTTTTATAAACATACAGTAATAACGTCCACATGAAAACTCTTTTACTATTTCATTTTCAGTTTCTTTAAAATCTCCTTTATCTTTTGTTATAAGTTCTATTAATTCGTCTATTTCAGCACCAATAATATCTTCAATAGTTATATCTCTACACTTTAATAATTCTAATAATCTTGAAATTATTTCTGAATCTTTAATATTGCTACATGCCAAAATATTCTTTGTTTGTTCAAATATAATCTCTTCATCAGCAATATCTAACCCTAAATCTTCATATTTACTTAATTGTTCTTCTAATTCATGTAAAATGCATAAATCTCTTATATCAGCTTTCTCATTATCATTCATTTCATAATATTTTTTTAATATTCTTTTCATAATTACCTCCACATAATTTTATTTTCTAATTTCATTTGCATATAAGCTATCAAAAAAACCAGAAGGATATTCTTTCTGGTCAAAACTTGATTTTCTATTATTTGTCTTGTTTTTAAATGCTTTATAATTAGCATCCTTTTTCTCAATTTCATGCACTCGTTCAGTTACCCAGTACAAAATTGCTGCATAATCACTTTCATATGTTTTTCCTTTGGATTGTTTATATAAGCTTAATTGCCTTATGAGTTGTTTTGTCATATCTAATCCATAGTAATTAATTAAATCATTATATTCTTTTTCTGTCATAGTCACTTTAACTGCATATTCCTTTTTTTCTTCTACTGGCTGCGCATCGTGTGTGTGATCTTCATTATTTTTATTTTTATTATTATTTATGTTCAAATTTTCAATATCTGGTTCTTCAAGACTTTCATAACTTGAACAAGAATTATTCAATGTCTTGTTGTCTAAATTTTCAACTACTGAATTTTTTGCTACTTCTATTAGATTTTTTTGTGTATCAGTATAACAATTTAAAATATTAGTTTCATTCAATTTATAGTAAGTCTTGCAAGGAATACCCATTCTTTTTGTTTCAATTAGTTCCATTTTTAATAATATATTGATTGCCACTCTTTGCTTGTGCTCTGATAAACCTGTATTATCCTCAATATTTTCACGAGTAGAATAAAACCAATTTTGATTAGTTAATTGATTTCTTTGTTCCCAATAATTATATTCTGCACATAATTCTCCTAATAAGATAGCCGCATCAGTTCCAACAGCTTTTATTAAAACTTTATTTGTCATTATAAAGCTACTACTTGCTAATAAACTTGCTATAATCATAGTAATACCTCTTTTCTATAAACAACTCTATAAAAAAAGATAACCTTCGTTATCTTTTTTTATATAATATTGTATGAATTCAAATTATTTCAAGCATTTTTTTCTGTCTATTTTGGAATCTTCCTTCTGAAATATCATGTGTAACCATTAACATTGTCATTTTTTCATTTTTTAAAATATCGTACACATCTTTAGTTACCATGAGTCTTGTTTGATAGTCTAATGCAGAAAATGCCTCATCTAGTAATAATATTTTAGGTTTTACTGCTAGAGTTCTTATAAGAGAGGCTCTTTGTCTCATTCCTCCGGATAGTTGCGAAGGTAGTTTATCTTTAAATTCATATAAATTGTATTTCTTTAGTAACATGTCTACATAGGCTTTGTTTTCTTCGTTCTTTTTTCCTGATACTTCTAATCCAAATAAAACATTATTATAAATTGTTCTCCAATTTAGTAAACTATCTTTTTGTAACATATATCCTATTTTATCTGATATTCCATCTATTTTATTATCTTCTACCCAAATTTCTCCTGATGTTTTTTCTTCTAGTCCTGCAATAATAGATAAAAGAGTTGATTTTCCACATCCACTTGGTCCAATAATACTAATGAATTCTCCTTGTTTTACATTTAAACTAATATTTTTAATTGCTTCTAATTCACCATTTTTAGCCTGATATTTCTTTGTTACTTCTTTTATTTTTAATATGTCTTTCATCTTTTCCTCCTTTTACACCTATCTACTACAGTATATTCGCATTTTTAAAAAAAGGTTATATATTAGTGGTATTCTTTTAAGTTTTGTATTATAATATTAGTAATATTTTAGAAAGGAATGATTTAAAATGGAAGAAGAAAATGGAGGAAACCTAATTTCTAAGACATTTTTCTGGATGTTTCTTGGCTTATTAGGAACAGCAATAGTTGCATGGTACACATATTCATCTGGTTTATTTATTTCTATTATTTTAGGAAACTACTGGGGACTATTACTAATTGCTGAAGTTGTAGTTGTTTTATTATTTTCGTTTTTATTTAAGAAATTACCACCTGTGGTGGTTGGCATTTTGTTTTTTTTGTATTCTATGTTAAATGGTGTAACACTATCTACAACTTTTATTTTATTTGAACTAAATTCTATTGTATGGCTATTTGTAGCAAGTGCAGTTTTATTTGGTGGTATGGCATTTTTCGGGTATAAAACAAAGAAAGATCTAAGCAATTGGAGAACTATTCTATTTGGTATTTTAATTGTTGGAATTATATTAAGTTTAGTTAATTGGTTCTTAAAGAATTCTATTGTAGACATAGTTCTAGATTGGGTTATTTTGCTAGTGTTCTTTGGAATTACTGCATATGACATGAACAAAATTAAAGCTTTAGCTGAAGATGAAAGTTTAGATAAAAGTAAACTTCATATTTATGGAGCTATGGAACTATACTTAGACTTTATAAACATTTTCCTAAGAATTTTATCTATCTTTGGGAAAAGAAGAAACTAAAGTTAATTAAGAAATCGACAAATTCTATAAATGAAATTTGTCGATTTTTTATTATTTTTAAAAATGTTTTCCTTTTGATTTTGTTTTTCTTATTGGTGGTTCCTCTTCATAGCGTGGTACTTCTACTTCTTCTGATTCTTCCTTTTCAAGATTGATTCCTGGAAATTTACTTCCACATATCTCCTCTTCTTCAAAATCTGTTTCTTCAGTATTTTTTCCATATCTGTATTCTATTACCGCAAATATAATTCCTAAAATTGCTATTACACTTGTAGCTGAAACTATTATAATTTTTAAATTATCTTTTGTAAAAAAGCTATTTTCTTCTTGTGTAGGTGTTTCATCTGTAGTAGCTAAAACAGGTTCTACTTCTGCTGGTTTTATAACAATTATTTTATATATTTGTGTTGCTTTTCCATCTTTTGATTTTACTGTAATTGTAACTATGTTTTCTCCATCTTGTATTTCTTCATTTCCATCTATTTCTACTGTACAATCTTCTTTATTAGCAATTGCTTCAATATCTAATTTTGTAATACTAGCCATTTCTTCATCTAATATCATACTATACTCATATACTTCAGATGAAAATTCTGGTATAAATGATAATTCTATTTTTTCTTCGTCTAGAATTACTCCTTTTACTATTAAGCTTTTCAAAAATACTTTTTCTTCCTCTTCTTTTGGCTTTTGCTCCTCATCTATAATATTAGGAGTTTCATCCACTTTAGCAGCTCTTCTAATATATATTTTATATGTATTTCCTGAAGCTAATTTTATATTGATAGTATTAGTACCTTCTTCTAATTTTATTGTATTTTCTGTCCCTCCATTAATAGTATATGATTCTCCATTACTAATTGTTGGTACTACCTTAATGCTTGTTACTTCATTTCCTACCTTCACGGTAAATCCACTTTTAGTATAAGTTTTATTTCCTACTTGTACCTTTGTCATTGTTGCTTTTTCATTTGTAGATGGATTTTGTGTATTTCCTCCTGTTGACGGACTATTATCTTTTACAGTAATTTTTACTGTTTTACTACCAGATACTTCATTTTCAGAAGTATCTGCCACATTACTTGCAGTAATTGTAATTGTCGCTGTTCCTACTTTTTTTCCTGTTACTATTATGCTTTGACTACCTGATTCAATCCATTTTGAAGATTCACTAACAGAAACAATATTACTATCAGATGAAGTAATTGCAAATTTTCCTCCACAATCTTTAGCTGTAATATTTATATTAGTAGTTGATCCTACATTAATACTTGTTGAACTAGCACTTACCGAAAAACTTCCTGTAGCTGCATTAGATATAAGTGATATACTAATCATTATAATAAATAATGTTATTACTATAAATCCTTTTTTCATTTTTTTCTCCTTTCTACATACTTATTTCAGATGTTCCCATAATATAGTTCTTTACTTTCATATAATCTGTTGCCTTAATTTCTCCATCTTTTGTAACATCTGCTGCTTTTTTTTCAATTTCAGTAAGAGCTGATGTTCCCATAATATGATTTTTTATTTTCATATAATCTGTTGCTTTTACATATCCATCTCCATTCACATCACCTAATACTATTATACTATACTCCTTATTATTTGTTTTGTCTGCTAATTTGCTTCCTGTTCCAATTATATCTGTATCTGCCTTTCTTACTCCATCTTTTGTTATTTCATAATTTGTCAATTTTAGTTCTTTTGCTAAATCTTTAACACATATATTTGGTATTGCTTTAATATTATTATCTATAATTTGTGCCTTCGCTGTATTATTATTTCCACATGGTGCTAAGTATTTACTTGCCATATATCCAATTTTTCCATTAGCTAATTTTACTTTATCCCATTCTAATCCATCATTATATGCTGTTTTTCTTTCTAGAACAGTAACAATTGTGTCCTTTTTAGAAATGCAATCTACTCTAGCTCCACTTTTTTTGGGTTCTTTACGTACCATAATGTCTGTTCCAGTAGTATAATATAAATCTCCTTCTAAATTATCTAATGAACTTGGCAATTTATTTGAATCTGGCATATCATTATATACTGGTATTACAAAATTTAATGCTTCATCTAAAATATCATTATCTGAATATGTATTATATAATCTACTAGATTGACTATTTGGATCTTGAATATTAGTCATATACTGGTGTCTAAATAGTTGGTTTGAAGATGTACTACTTGCAGTTACTGTTTGTGTTTGTCCTGGTTTTAAGATTTTACTTCCTACTACATCCCATTTCGTAAAGTAGACTGTATTTTGACCTTTTGCATTATAATCTGCACCATATTTTTCTGCACCTTCTATTATTGCTTTATATGGTGTATCCCATCCTTTATCTTTTGCATAACACAAACCATTTGTAACGGCACTTCCTGTGTCATATGCCCCATAATTAAAGAAATTGTAGTATCCTGAATATTGTTTTCCATCTGTGTATGTAAAAGTATAGGTTCCTGTTACTGCATTACTTCCAGATGTTCCTACTTCTTGTAATATTTTAATTGCAATTGCATATGGACTCATTTGACTTTTACTTGCTGCATCCATAATAATTTGAGCATATGACATTGTTACATTTTTTCCTTCTTTATTAAATGTAACATTTCCTTTCATAAATGAATTTTTAATAATACTTTGTACTACTTCTACTTTATAATTGTTATTATATGAACTTTCTAAGAATTGGAACATTTTTTTATCACTATCTAAAAAATTTCTTGGATCCATGTAATATTTAATAATTCCAGATGATGCACATGCATATCCACTTTCTACATTTCCACAACTACATTTCCATAAAGAATCTGATGTATTTATAACTCTGTTGTGTCCATGATCTGTTTCATATGTTACTAAATCATTCCAACTAATTCCTGTATAATATGCATCAAAAGTCCATTTTGGATGCTGTTCTTGTATAGCCCTTAAATATGTTTTATAACTTTCTGGAAATGCTTCTATTCCACTTTTTACTGTTTGAGTATAGTTAATAGAGTATGCTTGTGATGTTTGAAATACACTAAAAATACTATAAAAACATACTAGTAATATCATAATAATTATTATCTTTTGTTCTATTTTTCTGGATTTTTGTATCTCTATAAACATTTTTTCCTCCAATTTCCTTTGTAAATTTCCCCATTTTTGTCATAAATAGTATATCATTGTTGTAAAATTTAAGTCAATGAAATTTGAGCAAGTAATAAAAATGTAATATATGACTTCATTTTGTTCCTAGTTCGTTTACTTTTGCTCATTTTTATGATATATTATAGTTACTTTATAGAGTTGGAGGATATCATATGCGGTGGTTTCAAAAACTATTAAAAAAATTTTATGAACTATTCAATAAAGAATCTCCTTACGATACTTTGCGACAAAGTATACAGTATCGTGGGAACACCGAGGCATTACAAATCATAGATTCCTTGGAATGGGTTTCAAAAAGGTGGAATAGCAATTTGCCAATTAGCTTTTATATCGCTGATTGTGATGAAAAAATTCTAAATCAAATTTTATGTGATTTAGGATACCACAATCCAGTTACTAAGCGCAAATCAACTGGTAGAGATTCATTTGCTATTATGGTTCGTCCAAAAGGCTAATAGTCTGTCTTGTAAACTGGTCATATCGTGTTTTTGATATGACCAGTTTGTCTTTTCTATATTTTTCTTTTTTCTTCTATTTTATTCTTTTTTTCAACATTATTTTTCTCTTATGTGTTATTCTATTTAAGTTGTATACAAAAGAAGGAGGTGTTTAGTATGAAAGAATTAGGTACTATCACTATTAAAGTAACAAAAGATGGTACAAATAACTATTCTTTTAACATTTACGAAGATAACGAAGATTTATGCTATATTCGTTATGTTATTGAAGATATTCTAAAAAAATACTAGACTAAGCGTTTTGCTTAGTCTCTTTTTATACCTTAAGAAGGCTGGCTAGATTCGAATACCCCAATGGCACTTCCTCGTTTCGCTCACCGCGCCGCGCATGCCTTCGGCACCCTATTTCTTCTTACTTACTATCTCTTCCAAAATAAAAAAACATAGCTTTGCTATGTTTTTCATTTTGGTTGGGCTGGCTAGATTCGAACTAGCGCATGTATGAGTCAAAGTCATATGCCTTACCACTTGGCTACAGCCCAATATAATTGTAATATATTATGGGGTGGAAGATGGGACTCGAACCCACGGTCTCCAGTGCCACAAACTGGCGCGTTAACCAACTACGCCACATCCACCATGTGATTGCACTGTTACAATGCTAAGTAACAGTGCAATTTATATTTTACCTAAATTTCATCTGTTTGTCAATATTTTGCCATAATTTTTTTATTTTATTTAAGATTCTCTTGCCCAAATAATTAATCTTCCTTTACTATCATCTGTACATGTTGTTAACGAGATTTCTCTTGCTCCATTTGTATTTCTTGTTAAGTATTCTCCATCATTTGGTGTTGTTTTATATATGTTATAGATAGTATATTTTACTTCATTTCCAGAATTATCTTTTATATATATAACATCTCCATTTGCAAGCCTTTTATTCTTTCCAAAAAATGCACCATTACGATAGTTGTGACCTGCTATTGTAGTATTTCCAACCTCATTTAAGCCTGGTCCAAAATAATAACATACTGATGTTTCTAAACCTTTTGGCGTGTATGTATTTAGTACAGGATAATTAATACCTGTTTTAGGAATTCTAATTGTTCCTAATACCCCAAATCCTTTGTATGTATACTTATTTTTGTTAGAATTGCTACTTCCTGATGAATTATTTCCATTTTGTGTAATGTCTCCTGGATCTATATATGTATTTGTTATTTCATTATTGCTAGTGTATTCTCCTATAACATTTGTATCACTATTAATTTGATTTTCATATTCTTCTATAAAAGTTTCAGCTTCTTTATCAATATAATATTTCCTATAAATATCATACCCTAAAAATCCAATTAATCCTACAATTGCAATAATGACAATAATTAGTATTATAGTTAATACATTGCTATATTTACTGTTAAACATAATATCGCCTCCATTTTCTTCTTTTATTACATTTCTAATACTATTATAACACATTTTTATTTACTTTTATATAGTTTATACAATTTTTTCTCCAAGTTTTCTTCCTGCTAATAAATGAAAATGTAAATGTCCTACTTCTTGTCCTCCATCTTCTCCACAATTTACAATAATTCTATATCCTTTTTCCTTTACACCTTGCCCTTTAGCTACTTCATTAATAACTGTATAAATCTTTCCAATTAATGCTTCATCTTGCTTTTCTAAATAAGCAAGTGATGGTATATGTTTTTTTGGTATTACTAAAATATGAATTGGCGCTGCTGGTTGTATGTCTTTAAATGCAATAATTTCCTCATCTTCATATACAATTTCAGCTGGTATCTCTTTTTTTATAATCTTACAAAATATACAATCTTCCATAACTTAAATCTCCTTTTATTCAAGTACTGCTTTTATACGTCTTACCCCAGCAGAACTTGCCTCTTCTTTTTTTATTTTAAATACTCCGAGTTCACTAGTATTTTTTACATGTGGTCCACCACATAGTTCTTTTGATACATCTCCAATTGAATATACTGTAACAATATCAGGATATTTTTCAATAAACATACATTCTGCTCCTGATGAAATTGCATCTTCTTTTTTCATTTCTTCTACATTAACTGGCAGTGCTTGCTCAATCCATTTATTTACTAAATCTTCAGTTTGTTTTTTTTCTTCATCTGTTAATTTATGGTCACATGAAAAGTCAAAACGCATCCTTTCTGGTGTTATGTTTGAACCTTTTTGGTGTACATCTTTTCCTACAACAATTTTTAATGCTGCATTTAATAAATGGGTTGCTGTATGATAAGATATAGTTTCTGGGCTTTGGTCTGCAAGTCCTCCTTTAAATTTTTGGTCTGAACCCATTCTAGATTTTTCTTGGTGTTGTTTAAATAATTTTTCAAATTCCTTCATATCTATTTCAAGTCCTTGCTCATGTGCTAAATCTGATGTTACTTCTGGTGGAAATCCATAAGTATCATATAATTTAAATACAACCTGTCCATCTATTTTTTGCAAATTTTCATTTTTTATTCTTGTAATTACTTTTTCAAATTCTTTTTCTCCATGTGTAAGTGTTTTGACAAACTTATCTTTTTCTTCTACTATCACTTGTTTAATTGTATCTCTATTATTTTCTAATTCTGGATACATTTCACTTAAATTATCAATATTTAAATCAATTAAATTTGATAATTCATTTAAATCAATTTGCAATTTATTTAGATGTCTTGTCATTCTACGAATTAATCTTCTTAATACATATCCACGGTCAACATTACTAGGTCTTCCTCCATCAGATATAATCATCATACTAGAACGTAAGTGTTCTGCAACAATTCTTCTACTTGATATATCATCAGTTTTTGCAAGTTCACTTAGTCTTTTCATAATTGGTTCAAATATTTCAGTATCATATGGGGTCTCTTTTCCTTGTAATAACATATTCATTCTTTCAAGCCCAAGACCTGTATCAACATTTCTTTGTTTTAGTTTAGAATATACTCCATCTTTTGTTTTATAGTATTCCATAAATACATTATTCCATACCTCTACATACTTACCACATCCACATGATGGGTTACATTCTTTACTACATGGCTCTTTTCCTGTATCATAAAACATCTCTGTATCTGGACCACATGGACCTTCTTCTCCTGCAATCCACCAATTATCATCTTTTCCAAAATAGTAAATATGGTCTTCTGGCATACCAGCTTCTTTCCAAATTTTTGCTGATTCTTCATCACGAGGTGCATCTTCATCTCCTGCAAATACTGTTACAGATAGTTTTTCTACTGGAATTTCTAATTCTTTGGTTAGAAAATCGAAACTCATTTTTATAGATTCTTCTTTAAAATAGTCTCCTAATGACCAGTTCCCTAACATTTCAAAATATGTTAAATGACGATTATCTCCTACTTCATCTATATCAACTGTTCTTACGCATTTTTGGTAATCTGTAAGACGTGTCCCTTCTGGGTGTTTTTCTCCTAAAAGATATGGTACAAGTGGTTGCATACCTGCTGTTGTAAATAATACAGATGGATCATTTTCTGGTATAAGTGGTGCACTAGGTATTACCTTATGTCCATGGTTTTCAAAAAATTTTAAATATTTATTACGTATATCAATTGCTTTCATTTAATCTCTCTCCTCTTTTTATTTATGTCAAAAATTATATTACAATATACCAAAAAAAGCAAGAGTTCTCTTGCTTTTTTAGTCTTTCTTTTCATGAAAAAATGGTTTTATTAGTTTTGATACAATCCATACAATGCCACCACTTTTTTGCTTTGCAAACCCTTTTCCTAAGGCTTTTCCTCCAACTGTTAATGATGCAACAAGTGCACTAATTAAGAATTGAATTGGAAATGATATGTTGTAACTCTCAGTTATTTTCATTGCAATAATTGCACTTATTGCTCCACTTAGTACACCACAAATATCTCCAATAACATCTGCACAAATATTTGCTACTATTGATGAATTTCTAATTAATTTTACAGCAGTTTTTGCTCCTGCTATCTTTTTACTTGCTTTTGCATGAAATTCTTCTTCTCCTGCAACTGTTACAGCTACACCTACAATATCAAAAATAATTCCACAGAGTATTACTGCAAGTAATATTATAATTGCAGGTACCATTGGTATATCACTAATCGCTGTTGTTGATATGTACGAAAAAAATAGCGATAATATAAATGTAATAATAAATACTTCAATAAACCATTTTATATTTTCGTTACTTTTCTTTTCTTTATTTTCTTTCAATTTTTTCTCCTCTTTATTTAAGTATATATTTATATAGATGGTAAAAGTCTAAGTAAACTTTGTAGTATAGGTCTAGTTGAATTTCTCTATTTTCTACTAAACATTGCTGTTTAGCTGTTTCCATTTAAAGAAAATACCCTTTTATCTGGAATAAAGAGATAAAAGAATACCAGACAGCCACTAAAATCTACACCTTAATCCTTAGACTCTCTCGTACTAAAAAGTACAAACA
Source organism: uncultured Clostridium sp. (assembly GCA_947565445.1). Classification (GTDB taxonomy): domain Bacteria; phylum Bacillota; class Clostridia; order TANB77; family CAG-508; genus RGIG8482. The sequence goes on from CANOGC010000009.1 coordinate 24,728, forward strand.
TTCTAGAAGTTTTCCTTGAAATATTGGCTCTATTACTAGTCTTTTTTGCAGTAATAATTTCATAGCCATAATTTCTTTATTACTTAGCTATTGTAGTAAAGAAACCTTTTAAACTAATCCCAAATTTACCACTCGAGACAGGCTACTCTATATATTGTGTCTTGGCACTTTATATAGGTTTTACTTAAAAATTGCTCTAATGAACATGAATTTAAGCCTCCGCGATAACAGGGGAAATGCTATGTATGCCATTACATATTTCCCTACTATCTTTACTCCCTGAAAGCACACAGAACTGGGCGTTACCGCGCACAAACAAGAAACTTCATCGATATGCCCTTTAGTGGATTTTTAGCCCCACCCTCGTAATAGACAATATTACTAGAATAATGCACCATCATTTGGTATTATAGCATAATTTTGGAAGTATATCAAAGAGAATTACAGGTCAATTTTAAAAAATTCTATTCAATTTAAGTTTGTATATTTTAATATATTGGAATATACCCTTATATTTACTTCTTTCTTTTAATTTCTATTGTTTTCTTAAATTTTTAAATTGTACCTTATTCTGTCTCATTTTGATAACCTCTTTAATAATTACAATTATATTACCTAATATACTATATAAACTCTTCCCATACTATATTTGCCAAATCCAGCCCCTTATTAGTTAGCTTTATTTTATCCTCATCAATCTCAAGTAAATCTTCTTTTACTAGCTTATCTAATTCCTTTCTAAATATATAAATAGGATTTTCTACAAATTTATTTTTAAAATCTGCTATTGAAACTCCATCTATCTTTCTTAATCCTAACATCATATATTCTTTTTGCTCATCTTGTTTGTTTTGTACTTCATGAATTATTTTAGGCTCTACCCCATATTTATCAAGATTTGATACATTAGAATACCTTGTTTTATTATAATAAGAATGAGCAGCTAACCCAAATCCTAAATATGGTTTTTGGTTCCAACAATTTAGGTTATGTTTTGACTCATACCCTTTTTTTGCAAAATTTGATATTTCATAATGTATATAGTCATTTTCTTCTAAAATTTTCTTTGTATCCCAATACATCCCTCTTTCTATTTCTTCTTTTGGCAAAGTAATACTTCCTTGTTCTACTAGTTTTTTAAGCTTTGTACCTTCTTCTAAAATAAGGGAATATAATGATATATGCTCTGGAGATAGTTTAATTACTTCTTGTAAACTTTCTTGCAAGATTTCTAGGCTTTGTTTTGGTAATGCGAGCATTAAATCTACGTTAATGTTTTTAAACCCTACTTTTCTTGCTAGATTATAAGTTTCTAAAAAATCTTCATATGTATGTATCCTTCCTATTCCTTTTAGTATTTCATTATTAGTAGTTTGTAGCCCTATACTTAAGCGATTTATTCCTGCATTTTTATAATCTTCTAGTTTTTCCTTTGTAGCAGTCCCTGGGTTTATCTCTATTGTAATTTCTGCATCTTTTTTTATATTATAGTTTTTCTTTATCATTTCTAGTATATCTATAATAAATTTACTATCTATAAAAGATGGTGTACCCCCTCCTATATAAATTGTTGTTACTATATTATTTTCTATCTTTTTAACATTTTCTAATATTTCTGTTTTTAATGTACTTATATACTCCTCTTGTTTTTCGATAATTCCTTCAAATGAAATAAAATCGCAGTATAAGCATTTTTGTTTACAAAAAGGAATATGTACATAAATTCCAATTTCTTGCTTCATTAATGTCACCTTTTTCTACATTCTTTTGCTATTTCACAAATCTTTTTTAATCTATGGTTTACACCAGATTTTCCAATTGGTGTAGAAAGCATTTGTCCCAACTGTACTAGACTTACTTCTGGATTTTCTTGCCTTAAGTTCGCAATTTCCTTTAGATTTTCTGGTAAACCATCAAACTTTCCTATTTTTTGCAAATACTCTATTTGTTCTATTTGCTCTACTGATGCATTAATTGTTTTATTTAAGTTCGCAGTTTCACAATTTACTAGTCTATTGATATTATTTCTTGTATCTCTCATAACTCTAATTTCTTCAAAATTTAGTACTGATTTATTTGCCCCAATAAAAGCTAGTATCTTCGAAATTTCTTCTGCTTCTTTTATATAAATAGATGTACTATTCTTTCTTTCCAATATTTTTGCTTCTATTCTAAACTCTTTTAGTAGTTCTAATACAAATTTAGCATTTTTTATAGTACTAAATAAAATCTCTAAGTGATACTTATTGTTTGGATTATTTAAAGATCCTCCCCCTAAAAAGCTGCCTCTTGCTAAAGATTTTAACAATATTTCATCTTTTTTTATATTGATTTTATTGTCTATGTTTATTTGAATTTTATCTCTTAAATATTCTATTTCATCTAAGCCAATCTTTTTAAATATAATGCTATACACTTTCCCTTGTAACTCTATTTTATAATCAATATTTAAGTTATTTAACAATTTATTAAATCTATTGATGTTATACTCATTTTCAGTTGAATACCTAATTTTTTCTTTTACTATATTAGCATTATTGCTTATAAGGTAGCCAATTAATTCAAACTTAACATTATCTTTATTTGATAATGTATTAAGTTTACTTAATTCTTCTTTAATATCCTTTGAAAAAGACATATCTTACCTCCTTTTCTAGCATTTTGCCATAATCATTCTATCATTTCCACCTAAATCTTTTTTAGATATTACTTCTTTATATTGTTTTGTTTCTCTTATAATATTTAATACTTCTTGTTTTTGGTCATACCCAATTTCTAAAAATATTGCTCCATCTTTTTCTATATAATTTGGTGCTTTTTTTATAATTTCTCTATAAAATTTTAATCCATCTTCTCCACCATCTAAAGCAATTATCGGTTCTCTTTGCACTTCTTTTTCCAGTGTAACAATTACTTCTTTTTTTATATATGGTGGATTTGATACAATTATATCAAACTTTCCTTCTACTCTATCAAATAAATCTGATAATACCCACGTTATATTATCTATTTTATTTTTATTAGCATTCTTATTTGCTACTTCTAGTGCTTTACTACTTATATCTACTGCTACTATTTCACAATTCTTTATATATTTTCCTATTGAAATCGCAACCACACCACTTCCTGTGCATAAATCCAATATTCTAATATTATCTTTCTTCATATTTTTACAATACGAAATCACTTCTTCTACTGTAATTTCTGTATCGGCTCTTGGGATTAATACATTCTCATCTACATAGAAATCTAGTTTCATAAATTCACTATGATGTGTAATATGTTGTAATGGATGTCCCTCTATCAATTTTTGTATTACTTTTTCATACTTTTCTTGATCTTTACTATTTATTTCCTTATCTCCATATATAACTAAATCTTCTTTTTTTAAGTTTAATATATAGCAAAGAAGGAGCCTTGCTTTTAAAACAGGCTCACTAATATTTTCATTTTTTAACTTTTTAACCCCTAATTCTAAATTTTCTTGTATTGTCATTCTTTTCTCTTTTCTATCCAAAGACACATAAAAAGATAACTGTTGTAAGTAATATAGCTCCACTCAAGTTTTCACTAATAAATGCTTCTTCTGGTGTATCTTTTGAAACCTCATCTACCAAATTAATATTTGCATGATCTACATCTGTATATTTAAAACCAATACGAAATTCTTGTGTCTGATTTTGTTTTAAATCATTAATTTCAATATATTTTGTTCCAATAAGTACATCTCTTTTAGTATATAAATCTATTTTCATATACACTTTAGAAATAGTATCATTTTTATTACTTATATTTCCTCCTACATAGCCATTTACATATGTAGCACGTGCTTCTTTTATATCTATTCCTATACCATATGGCTCAGACTTATATGTATCTATTGGTTCATATATTGTTTTTAATGTTACATTTATCGTTAAGTTAGAAAATATGAAAAACAAAATAACACATAATGCATATATTCCAAATGTTCTTATTCTATTTCCTTCTGCACCTTTCCCAGATATCTTAATCTTCCACATATCTTTTCTCCATTTCTTACTAGAATAGCATAATTATAACATAAGTAACATAATTTGTAAATCCCTACATATCAATCATTTTCTGCAAATTTATAGAATATATGCATACTCTATCTACTTTTTTGCCCGTAGCCTCTTGTAATGCTCTTTTGTATATTTCTAGTTGCTTACTGTATTTTGTAACTAATTCCTCTTCTCTTTTTACAAAGTCAGTTTTATAGTCTACTAAGACTAATCTATCATCTTTATCAATATAGTATAAGTCTATAATTCCTTGTACTAAAACTTTTTCATCTACTTCTTCTTTTATAATTTCTTTTGCAGATATATCAAAATAAAATGGTGTTTCTTTGCGGATTTTCTTTGCTTGCTTCAAGCTATTAAATAAATCAGATTTTGTATAAAGTAATATATCATTTTTATTAATCACTTTTGATTCTTGTTCAGTAATAAGTCCTTTTTGTACTAATTCTTTTATTAAATTTTCAATTTTTTCTATATTATAATCTTCTTTTTCATTTAATTTTTGTAAAACCAAATGAACTACTGTACCTATCCTTGCTTTTGTTACTTTCTCTTGTTCTTTCATAAATTCAGGTATTCTTTTTTCTTGTTTAAACTTCCTTGTTTCACTTTGAATTTCTCTTTTCTTCTGGTCAGATATAAAGCCTACCCCTCCTACATTTTCTAATTCTATTTCTTTAATTTTACTTACTGTTGTCATTGTAGGGATATTACAAGATGTTTTATATGGATATTCCCATTCTAATTGTGTCTTTATTTTCTCATCTATTTTGTATTCTTCACTTTTTTTAACAAAATGTATTGTTTTTTCGTTTTCTTCGTTTTCTCCACTTTCGTGTAAATTTTGCTTATTAACTACTTCTAAATCTATAATGTTTTTTGCTTTTTTATCGTTTTTTAAATAAACTAATAACAACCAATCTAAATAAGATTTATATTGTTTTATAATATTTGAGTTTATTTTCTCACCATTTCCGCATTTTCAAAAGTTCTTTTTTCTTGTTTATATCTTTTTCTAAGTCTTTACTAATACCTGTTATAATAAGTTTTTCTTTTGCCCTTGTTAATGCAACATATAAAATCCTCATTTCCTCTGAAAGAGTTTCTTTTGTTACACTTAAGCTAATTGCCTGTTTTGCAAGTGTTGGGTATTCAATTTTTCTTTTTTCATCAATATATTTTACACCTATTCCTAAATCTTGATGAATTATTATTTGTTCATTTAAATCTTGTAAGTTAAATTTTTTCGCAGTGTTTGCAAGTATTACTACTGGAAACTCTAATCCCTTACTTTTGTGGATACTCATAATACGGACTACATCTTCGTTTTCACCTATTACTTTTGCTGAATCCATATCGTTATTTGCTCTTCTTAAGCTATTAATATAATTTATAAAATGAAATAATCCTTTAAAACTTGCTTTTTCATATTCTCTAGCTCTATCAAATAGCATTTTTAAATTTGCTTGCCTTAATGTTCCATTTGGCATTAACCCTACATATTGATAATATCCTGTATCTAAATATATTTTCCAGATTAACTCATGAAGTGCCATATATTCATTTTGCTTTCTCCATAGTTCAATATTTTCTAAGAATTTTTGCATTTTTTCTTTTAAATATGATGGTGTTTTATCATTTTCTAATGCACTTTCAAATGTATTGTAGAAATACTCATTTTTTTCATTTTTTCCGTTTAGTTTAATATTAATTAACTCATTATCATTAAACTTCCCTATATTTGAACGTAAAACACTTACTAATGGTATATCTTGCATTGGGTTATCAATTATTTTTAATAATGATAATATTGTTTGTATTTCGATTGTGTCAAAATACTGGCTACTTGTATCGCTAAATACAGGTATATTTCTTTGATTTAATTCTTTTTCATAAATAGGTGCTAATGTAGATGTACTTCTTAGTAATATAACTATATCTTTATATCTAATATCTCTATAACCCTTTTTCCTATCATATATTTGTAATTTACTATTTATTAATTCTTGTATTTTTTTAGATACAAACCTTGCTTCTAATACTGCATTTTCTCCTTGTTCAAATTCTTCTTGTTCATCTTCTGTGTCCTCTTTTAAATCTAATATATACATTTCTGTATTTGAATTATTTTCTGGGTAATCTGCTCCTAAGTTTAAGTATTCTTCTTTATTGTAATCGATATCGCCTAAGTCTTTTCCCATTATGCTTTCAAATACTAAATTTGTTATATCTAATACATTCCCCCTACTTCTAAAGTTTTTAAATAACTTGATTTTTAAATCATCATCTTTGGCTTTTTGCTCTTTTAGTTTATATGTTTCATATTTACTTATAAATAATTCTGGTCTTGCTTGTCTAAATTTATATATACTTTGTTTCACATCTCCTACCATAAATAGATTATTTCCATTTGAAATTGTATTTAATATGTATTCTTGAATTAGATTACTATCTTGATATTCGTCAATTGCAATTTCTTTAAATTTATTTTTATATTCTATTGCTATTTGTGTAGGTTGTTTTTCTCCTATATCATTTGTTTTTACTAATATTTTTAATGCAAAATGTTCTATATCGTGAAAATCCATTACATTTTTTTCTAACTTTTCTTTTGCAAATTTTTCATTAAATTCTATTATTATATTTTGTAATGCTACAATTTTAGGATACATATCTTGTATGTCTTTAGATATTTCTTTAGAATAAGAAGTAAAGAATTTATCCTTTACTTTATTTAATCTCTTTTTAACTTGGTCTCTTTTTTCTTTTGCTATATCTTTTAAACTCATTTCTACTTTATCTCTTGGCCAAGTTTCCCATTTCATTGTATTTGCTATTTCTACCACATTGTCCCATATATTTAAACTGTGTTTTAACTCTTCTAATTTATAAATATCATTTTGAATTGTTTTTCTAAATCTATCTAGTTCATAAAACTTAGCAAGTTCTTTTTCTATGTTTTCTAGTTCTAATATACACATTTCTATTTCTTCTTTTGCTTCATTACATATGATACCTCCCCATTTTGTTTTCTCAAAACCTATATCTTCTTTAAGATTAAATTCTTCTACTGCATTTTGTAACCACTCTTCTGGAAATGGATTAGAACTTATATTTCTAATTATATTTAAAATTAGCTCTTTTAGGTTGTCATCACCTTTATAGCTTGCATATGTATCTATTAATAATAAAAATTCCTTATCTTCATTTTCATATTTTTCTTCAAATAAATCTTCTAGAACTTGTCTTCTTAATAGTTCTATTTCACTTTGCTTACCAATTCTAATGTTAGGAGAAATACCAATTTCATAAAAATGGTTACGAATTACATCTAAGCAAAATGAATGTATTGTACAGATATTGGCTTTTGCCATCTTTACAATTTGTTCCCTCATTCTTACATCTTCTGGATATTCGTCCAAATATTCATATATAGCATCTAAAATTCTCCCTCTCATTTCACTTGCTGCGGCATTTGTAAATGTTACAACTAATAATTCATCAATATTTACATTTTCTTCTAATATCATATGAATAATTCGTTCTACCAAAACTGCTGTCTTTCCACTTCCGTGCAGCAGCAGCTACTAATATATTTGAACCTTTTTCATTAATTGCTTGTAATTGTTCAGTCGTAAAGCTTACCTTAGACATATCTATCTCCTTTTTTAATAAGACCTCTTACATATAAGAGGTCTTTTCAATTTAATTCTATTTTAATTTTTCTTCTGCTAATTCCCAAATATCATCTGTTTCTCTATCTTTTTCCCAGAATGCTCCTCCTGCTAACTCATATTTATTTATTAAATTTAGTTTTTCTTCAATTGATTTTGCATCTTCAATCCACATCTGATATTTAGTTCCGCTTTTTTCCCATTCCACATAGTTTTGTTTTGTATTTTCATCCCATGTTTTTTCTACATTTTCTGGAATTGCACTTGAAACTTTATTCATGTTTACTACACTACTTGTTATTTTTCCAGTAGAATCTGTTTTCCATAACCTTGTATATAATGGCATTGCCAAAATTATTTTTTCTTTTTTTACTGCTTCTTGGTTTAAGAATTTCTTTATATTTAGTTCTACCCAATCACATCCTGCTACTGTTCCTGTTTTTGGGCTAGATGTACCATGTTGGTCATATGCCATAAATACCATGTAATCTGATGCATCTGCTAATACATCTCTATCAAAACATAATGACCAGTTTTCACTTCCATCTGGTGCTGTAACATCAACACTTGTTACTATTCCATATTCTCTTAAACGTGGCGCAAGTTCTATTATAAATCTTGAATACATATCTTTATCTGCCATGTTCATGTTTTCAAAATCCACATTAATTCCATCAAGTTTATATTTTGTAGCAAGTTCTACAATTTGTTCTATCATTTTTGTTCTTAAGTCATAGTCATTTAAAATTCTTGAAGTAGTTTCTCTTAAAGAGTTATTTGAAAACATTGCCCATATTTTATATCCATTTGCTTTTGCCCATGTAATATACTCTTCTCCACCTCTTTTAACATTATCTATTATTGTTAATCCTTCAGTGTTTTTTAATGAGAAGAATGATGGACTTACTACATTAATTCCTTGTATAGTTCCAGTTCTCTCTGGTGCATTTACATATTCTGAATAGTAATCCCATACAAGATTTACTTTTCCTGTAATTTGAAGCTTTGTTTCTAATTTCTCTCTTACTTTTATTTTATTAGTTAATTTATCAGATTTTATATACCCTATTTTTCCGTTTTCGGTTCTAATTCTGCTATATCCATCCTTTTCTGAAATAACAACTACTTTTGAACCTTGTTTTATCTTGTCTACTGTTTTTGTAATAAATTTTGTATTGTATTTTACACTTACATTTTTAGTTACATCTGCTTTTGTTAGTTCTCTATCTAAAGAATCTAATGTAATCACTTTATTTCCTATGTTTTCTATTTCAACATTATATATTTTTGACATTTCTGAAATTGGTAAATAGTATATTCCATCTTTTTTTACTGCTCCAGACACTAATTTTACTTCTGAACCGTTTACTAGCATTTTCTTTTCTTTTAAAGAAAGTATTGCAACTTTTGTATCTGATGTAGTAATAATTTGATTATTCTTTTTGTCATGATAAATTTGTCCATCAAAATAGTTTTCTAAATCCTCCATAGATGCATATACTACATTGTTTTCATTTATCCATATTTCATGCTTTAATTTTCCTGTTACATTATTGTTATTAATAATAAAATTGATTTTTCCTTCATTTGGGTCTTTCTTAAAATTTGGAGATACTAATAATATTCCTCCTGCAATTATTAATAGTATTAGCACAACTACTACTTTTTTCCAGTGTTTTTTGATTATTTCCATGAAAATTCTCCTTTTTCTTTTTTAGTATGTTAATACTATATCATAAAATACATTTTTCGCAAATATTTTTAAAAGAATTTTAAGAAATTATTTCAAGTTATATTGTTATATGCATATTTAGATATTTCATTATTTGACATTTTTCTTGTTTTAATTTATTATAGTAATAGTTTATAAGGAGTGTTTAATTATGTGGAAAGAATTTAAAGAATTTGCAACTAAAGGAAATGTTATGGACTTAGCAATTGGTGTTATTATTGGTGGAGGTTTTCAATCTATTGTCAACTCTTTAGTAAATGATGTTATTATGCCTGTTATTTCTATTTTTACTGGAAAAATTGATTTTCATAATATGATGTTTACGATTGGTGGTACTTCTGTAAAATATGGCTCTTTTATTACTAATGTAATTAATTTTTTAATTATGGCCTTTTGTGTTTTCTTAATTGTTCGTTATATTAATAAGCTTAATAAAACATTAGAGGAAAAATCTAAACAATTTAACAAAAAGTTAGAAAAAGAAGGTACATTTTTTAAAAGAAAAAAGAGAAAAGAAGTTCCAACTCCTACTTCTATTCCTACCACCAAAGTATGCCCTTTTTGTTTATCTGAAATTAATATTAAGGCAACAAGGTGTCCTCATTGTACATCTAGTTTAGAAGAAGAATTACAAGGTGAACAGCTAAAAATAGAAGAGTAACTTACCACTAGTAAAATTTTTTAACTTTAGTGAAGAAGAATGGATTTTACACTAACTAGTCTCTCACTTTCTATTATCCTTGTTACCTCCATCATATATGTTTTTATTTCTTATATAATCTCCTTTAAACTCATTTGCTAATATATCCATTTCAATACTATCATAATATTTACCATTAATATATTTGCAATTTCTTCTCCTTCCATACTCTTTGAATCCACATTTTGTGTAGCACTTTAATGCTCTTTCATTAAAGCTCATTAAATCAAGTTTTATATTATTCAAATTCAAATAATTAAATCCATAATCTAATACCATCTTAATTGCTTCTGTTCCATATCCTTCATTTCTGTAGTCTTTGTCTCCTATAAATATTCCTAAAGTAGCTGTTCTATTAATGGAATCATAATTTTCTAATCCTACTGTGCCTATTAACTTATCTTCTTTTAATGTTATTATAAAAAAGTTATAATTTTTGTTTAAATTTTCTTCAAAATATTGTTTTTCTCCTTGCAATGTTGTTATGTATGCACTTCTTCCAATATAATCTGTTGTCTCAAAATCATTCAACCATTCTGTAAATTTTTCTATATCTTCATTATTTCGTGGTGATAAATAAATTCTTTCTCCTATTAATTTTTTAAAATATTTCATTTCTATCAACTCCATTTTTTATATTTTCATTGAATATGCTATGCTTTTTACTTTAAATCCAAATTTTTCATATGCTTTTATAGCATTTTCATTTTCTTTATTTACTGTTAAATATAAGTCTGTACAATTATTTTCTTTTCCGAATTTTTTTACATATTTTAATAATTCTGTTCCAATTCCTTTTCCTCTAGTTTTTGCATCCACACATATTGCTTCAATTTGTAGTTGTTTTCTATATCTCATACTAGGATTAATTTTTTCTTTAATATTAATAGTTATATATCCAACAATTTCATCTTCTATCTTTGCTACGAATATTTCCTTAGCTTGTATCATTTTTTCAAAATCTTCTTTACTGATTACCTTATCTACACTTAAAAATAAATCTGGTCTCCAATTTACATGTAATTCATGAACTTGTTTTGCTAATTCATTTACTTTATTAAAATCTTCTATTCTGGGTATTTCAATTATTGTTTTCATATTATTTTCACTCCTTTAACATACTATCATTTCTTTCTTGTAATATAATCAAAAAAGTCTTGCCAAGAAACCTTTTAATACTCCTTTGCAAAACTTTATAATCTTACTTTATAAGTGTAAGTAACATTTCTATTCTTGTTACCCTTTACCGCTCAAAATTTATTACTTTTAGGTAAACTCTTAAATTATGTTTTTAATTGTAACATATTATCGTAAATCTGTCAAATTTTAAATTTACATAATTGCGTTATTTTCTAAATCGTAAATTTACAAAGTAAATTCCAAATACCATATATAAATATGGATATAACC
>CANOGC010000010.1 GCA_947565445.1 uncultured Clostridium sp.
AACCAATTATACTAAAACGCCGTGGAGAACGGAATTTTTAATTTTATATTACTACTTCTTCTATCAGCTATTTTACTAAAATACTATAACATCCATTTCATCTGTATTATTAGCATTTCCATATGGATAAATAACATATAATTTATTATTTGGCCCTAATATATAATTATCAGTATTATCTATTTTATAAATTGAACTTGTTAAGTCCCTTGTATATACATTATATCCTAAACGTTTTAACCTATCTGCCTCTTCATTTGCAATTTTTATTTGACTTGCAATTACACTTTCTACATTTGTTCTAGTTAATCCTTTAATCTCTAATATTTGTTCTAATGTCATTTCCTCATTCGTGCTTAAATTATAATTATATGTCTGAATAATAACCCTTTGTGGATTATTTCCTTCTTTTAATGTAGAACGAATTACTAATGATAATATATTAGTATTTATATATGCTATATAATCTATATTATAAATTGTATTTTGTGTAGCATTTTTTATAATGTCATTTGCTTTATCTACAAATAATGATTGTATTTTTTTATTAAAGTTTTCTACTGAAGTATTGTTTAATACATTAATAAGTGGTATGTTTAAATCTATATCATAACGATTATCTGATACTCTCTTAGTCGAAACAGCTGTATATACAATATCCTTTAATGCATCTTTCTTGGTTACCCCTAATGTATTTACATTTGAATCTTGATAATCTAATTTATTTTGGAATAACTTATCGAAGTTTTCAGCTAATCCGCTTATTTTCTTCTGTCATTAATATTGGTGTATCTATGGTAGTATCCCCACCTTTAAATAAATTTCCTCCAAATTGCATATAAAATGCCATAACTACTGCAACTATACAAACAATAATAATAATTATAAAACTAATTGTTCTTATACTAATCTTCATTACTCTTCATCCTTTCTCACTTGTATAATTAAATTATATCATTTAAAATAGTAAAATGTAAACAAATTCTTGCAGAAATCTTGACTTTTTATTTAATTTGTATTAGAATAGTTAAGCATTATGTGTTAAAAGGCAAAAATAAACTTCTCCCCGGTAGTTTATTTAATGTTTTTTAACAAAATTATATATAAAATATGAATGGAGGGTATTTATTACCATGAATAATACAACATACAGTCTAAAAAAAGACGAAATTCAAAGAAAATGGTATATCATTGATGCAGAAGGAAAACCTTTAGGTAGAGTTGCAACAGAAGCTGCAAAGCTTTTAAGAGGAAAACACAAACCAACTTATACACCTAATATGGATGCTGGTGATCATGTTATTATCATTAATTGTTCTAAAGTAATTTTAACAGGTCATAAATTAGACCAAAAAGTTTACAGACATCATTCTGGATACATTGGTGGAATGAAAGAAATAGTTGCAAGAGATTTATTATCTACTAATCCAGAAAAAGCTATGATGCATGCTGTAAAAGGAATGTTGCCACATAATTCTTTAGGAAGACAAATGGTTAAAAAATTAAGATTATATTCAGGTGATGTTCACGAAAATGAAGCTCAAAAACCAGAAAAATGGGAATTCTAGTAAAAATTTAAGGAGGAAAATCAAATGCCTAAAGCAAAAAAAGAAAATGTAGTATTCTGCGGTACAGGTAGAAGAAAAAGTTCAATTGCAAGAGTTAGACTAGTAGAAGGTACTGGAGTAATTACAATAAATGATAAAAGTATTGATGAATACTTTGGTTTAGAAACATTAAAAGTTATAGTAAAACAACCATTAACTGTTACAAATACATTATCTAAATATGATGTTATTTGTAAAGTAATCGGTGGTGGATACACAGGTCAAGCAGGAGCAATCCGTCATGGTATTGCAAGAGCATTAAATGAAGCAAATAACGAATTTAGACCATCTTTAAAATCAAATGGATTTTTAACAAGAGATCCTCGTATGAAAGAAAGAAAGAAATATGGTCTAAAAAAAGCAAGACGTGCTCCACAATTTAGTAAGAGATAAAAAATATACAAAAACAAAAATCCGAAGTTTCAAAACTTCGGATTTTTTTGTTTTACATTTTTCTAAATACGCCTGCTACTTTTCCAAGTATTTTGCAGTCTGGTACAATAATTGGATCCATGGTAGAGTTTTCTGGTTGTAAACGTATATGGTCTTTTTCTTTATAGAAAGTTTTTACTGTTGCTTCATCTTCTATTAGTGCAACAATAATTTCTCCATTATTTGCATTTTCTTGTCTTTTTACTAATATGTAATCTCCATCTAATATTCCTGCTTCAATCATACTTTCACCACGAACAGTAAGCATAAAAGATTCACTATTTCCAACAAAATCTATTGGAATTGGGAAAGTATCTGTAATGTTTTCTACTGCTAAGATTGGTGCTCCTGCTGTAATTTTTCCTATAACTGGCACTTCTACCATTTCTTTTCCAGAATAAAATTCTTTCATTTGTGTTTGATTTGGATTTTCTCCTTGTCCACCTTTTAATAATTTTAAAGTCCTTCCTTTTTGTGATTCTTTTTTAATGTACCCTTTTTCTTCTAGTTTTGCAAGATATCCATGTACTGTTGCAGTTGATTTTAACCCAACTGCTTTTCCAATTTCTCTTACTGATGGTGGATAGCAATTTATCGCTATTTGTTTTTCAATGTATTTTAATATGGCTTTTTCTCTTTTTCCTAATTCGTTTGAATCTTTTTTCTTCATTTAAAATCACTCCCTATTTTCTATTTGCCATTATAGTATCACAAAAACAAAAAAAAGTCAAACAAAAGTTTGAACTTTTTTTGTTCTATATATTTTCCTATTTTCCTGTAATAAATTTAACAATTTTTTGCCATAAGCTTACATTATCTTCTTCTATTATTTCTTCTGCTGCTGGTTGTATATAATCTTGTTTTGGAAGATTTATATAAACTGTTTGTGATTTTTCTAACTTTTGCATTCCTAATAATTCTCTTGCAGATTGTTCTATTGTTTTTAAATTCAGACTACTTTCTATGCTTACTTCTAATTGTTCGTTTTCTTTTTGAAGTGTTGCTAAATCTGACTTTAAGTTCTTATTTTGTGCAAATTTTTCGTTAATTACGGAGTTTCTATAACTAATGGCAAGTAATACTGCAAATCCAATAGCAATATATGCCATTATTTTTACTTCTATTTTTAGTTCTCTTTTTTCTTTTTTCTTTTGTTTTTGCTTTTTATTTACTTCTTTTTTCGATGTTTCTTTTGTTTTTCTTGCTGTACTTTTCTTTGGATATTTTTTAGTTTGTGGTTTATATTCCGGTTGTATTTTTCTTGGACTTGTTTCGTATTGGTATCTATTATATGCCATTAGTTTCACCTCCTTTTTCTTTTGAATTTTTTAATAATTCTTTGGTTTTAAGAAATAGTATTAAATAACCACGAACCGTCGCCATTCCTAGGTGGAACTGTACAAAATGCTTACGCATTTTGACGGTTTCTATTGGTCCCCACACTTATGACTCCGAGATTTTTCGTGGGTATTTAATACTATTTCTTAAAAGAATTTACTAACATTAATAACCTTTATTCATATTCTTTCGAAAATTCTTAATTTTGCACTAGCTGCCCTAGAATTTTCTTCTTTTTCTTTAATTGTTGGCTCTATTGGTTTTTTTGTAATAATTTTCCCTAAAGTTTCTGCTCCACATATACATTTTGGAAAATCCTTTGGACATGTGCATTTTCCGTTCCCCATCTTGATATGCTATTTTTACTGCTCTATCTTCTAGTGAATGAAATGTTATTACACATAATCTTCCATTTCTATTTAAACACTTAATTGCCTCTCTAATAGTACTTTTTAATGGTTTTATTTCATTATTTACTTCAATTCTAATTGCCTGAAATGTCCTTTTTGCAGGATGTCCTGTTTTATTATTTGAGGGTACTATCTTTTTTATTATTTCTGCTAATTCTAATGTTGTAGTAATTCTTTTCTTTTTTCTTTCTTCACAAATTTTTTTTGCAATCTGCCTTGAAAAACGTTCTTCTCCATATTCATATATTATATTTGCTAGTTCTTCTTCTTTATAATCATTTACTACATCTTCTGCTGTTAAACTTTGTGTCCTATCCATTCTCATATCCAATCGACTATTTTTTATATAACTAAATCCTCTTTTTTCTTCATCAATTTGATAAGATGATACTCCAAGATCTAATAATATTCCATCTACTTTATCTATCTCTAATTCATCTAAAATTTTTCTTATCTCATCATGATTTCCATGTATATATGTAACATTATTGTAATCTTGTAGCCTTTGCTTTGCTGTTTCTAATGCATCATTATCTCTATCTATTCCAATTAATCTACCGTTTAGATGATAATTTTTCTATAATTTTTTTGCTATGTCCTGCTCCACCCATTGTTCCATCTACATAAATTCCATCTGGTTTAATATTTAGACCAGATATACATTCTTCTAGTAAAACTGGTTTATGGTTAAATTCCAATTACCTTACTCCTTTTTTAGTTACATTATAATTTACAAACAGTTGGTACTTTTGCAAAATACCAACTGTTGCGTATTGTTCTATCTTTTGTTTTTTGTATTTCTTTTGTTTTCTTAAATTTCTTTTGTTTTTATGTATATAGTATTGGTCCAGAATACTATTTCTTTTCCTATGTATTTTTCTATTACTTTTGTAACTTTATAATATCTTTTGTATTTTTAATTTATTTCTTATGTAATTATATAATTTCTTTTGTATTTTTATAATTTATTTCTTATGTAATTATGTATTTTCTTTTGTTTCTTCTATATTTTATCTTTTGTATCATCTATATTTTTCTTTTGAATAGCAAATAATTAGTTATCTTTTGTATCTTTTTATGCTTTCGTTTTTATTATTTATCTTTGGCAATTTCTAAAAATTTCTTTTGTACTTTTATATAAACTTTATTTAAAAAGTTATATACCAAGCATTGTCATATTTTCTGCAATTTCATCTGCTGAAATATTTTCGTCACTACTATACATTTTCCAATCTTCTTTATTCCAAATTTCTAACCTTGTTCCTACTCCTATAATAACAACTTCTTTATCTAATGAAGCATGTTCCCTTAAGTTTGCTGGAATTAGGAATCTTCCTTGTTTATCAATTTCACATTCAACTGCTCCTGATAAGAAAAATCTTACGAAATTTCTTGCATTTTTTTGTGCTAGTGGTAGTGCTTTTAGTTTTTCTTCGAAGTTAGCCCATTCGGTTTGTGAATATGCAAATAAACATCCGTCAAGACCTTTTGTAATAATGAACTTGTCCCCAATGTCTTCACGTAATTTTGATGGCATTATAATTCTTCCTTTTGCATCTACATTATGCTCATATTCACCAATAAACACTTAGGCTCACCTCTCTCCCTTTTTAAACCACTTCAAACCACTTTCCACCACTTCATCTAAATTTTAATATAATTTTTGGGATTTTGCAATAGTTTTAGGAAAAAAAGTTTAAAAAATTTTTATATATCAAAAAAGCAAGTAGTTATATAATTATTTTAGAAATAAAAGAATTGGCTACGTGGGGACCGCTGGATGCTGTTAAGGCTATGCCTGTTACAGCATCAGTGGGAAAGCCATATTCTGTAATGTATAAAATAATTATATAACTACTTGCTTTTAAAATTTGTTTCTTATTCGCCTAGTCCAAAACTAACTCCTAATGCATTATTTATTTTATCTATAATTTGATTATCATCTATGTGTCCAATTTTTTCCTTTAATCTACTTTTATCTATTGTTCTTATTTGCTCTGCTAGTACAACCGAATCTGCTTTTAGACCGCTATTACCGTGAATCTAATTCTATATGTGTTGGTAATTTATTTTTTCCTGTTTGAGATGTGATCGCTGCTGCAATTACTGTTGGACTATATTTATTTCCCATATCATTTTGTATAATAATAACTGGTCTAATTCCTCCTTGTTCTGAACCTACTACTGGACTTAAATCTGCATAAAACATATCTCCTCTTTTGATTACCATTTTCTTCACTCCTATTACTACTGTTTTTTATTCTTTTTTACTTGATATATTTTAAACTTGTATTAAGAGTAAAAATTTAAGTAGTCTATAAAGATATTAAATGTCTTTTTCTAACAGATTTAGTTTAAATGCTAGTATATCTTCCTTACCGACTACTATTTATTTTTATCTCATTATATAATATGTAGACTAGCATTTTTTTGTTCACATCTTCTAGCGTTAGTTTTGTTGGTTTTTTAGTTTTTGTATCAATATATAATGTTTGTATAATAGATTTCTCTTGTATGTTTGTTTGCATTATAATTTGATTTTCTTCTTCTTTAAATGTAGTATTTGGATTATTTTTATAGTTATTTATAAAATCTGATAGCCATAAACTATTTTCTGCTATATATGGATAATTTTCATATATTTTGTTAAGATTAAATGTTGTATTTTCTATTTTTAAATTATTTCCATCATATGTAGTAATTATTCCTTTTACTGATTGTGGCTCTAGTATCTCTAAACGTTCTAAATTTGGTGCTTTATATATTTGTCTCATTTTATATTGATTTTGATTTTTATTGCTACTTATTTCTACACTAATTTGTGCATCATAAGACTCTAAGTTTAAAATATATTCTTTTATATCTTCAGCTGATTTAATAGTAGTATTTCCAAATTCTGTTGTTTTATAATTGTTTTTTGAAAAAAAATAAATCATTATTCCTATAATAATAAAAATAATAGCTATCATAAATATCACTTTTTTATTTTTCATAATGTACCTCCTTTGCTATTTAATTATATTTATTGATGATTAAGTATATGAATTGTTTTATATAGATTAAAAAAACAAAATTGAGGTAAAAAGCTTTCTACCTCAATTATCTACTTTCAAAATTATTTTTTTACTAATTTTCTCACTTCTTCATAAATCTTATCTTCTACATTATGAACTGCTATTTTCTTAGCATTTTCTCCCATTTGTTCCAATTTTTTATCATCTTGTAATATACTCTCTATTTCTTTATTTAACGTTTTTGCATTTAAGTCTTTATTTAAAACTATTCTAGCTGCTTCTACTTTTTCTAATACCCTTGCATTATATTCTTGATGATTATTGCTTACATTTGGTAATGGTACAAATATAGCAGGTTTTCCTACAATTGATACTTCTGTTATTGTCATAGCTCCACTTCTTGCTATAACTAAATCTACACTATTTATAACTTCTTCCATATTATAGATATATGGTACTATTTTAACTTCTTTTTGCTTAGATAAATTTTTAATTCTTTGTTTCACTAAATCAAATTGCAATGGTCCTGGTGCCCACATTATTTGATAATCTTTATTTAAATTTTCGTTTATTATTCCTGTAACTGCATCATTAATTGCTTTTGCTCCTTGGCTTCCCCCAAAAACTAATACAACCTTTTTATCTTGCTTTAATCCTAATTCTCTTAATACTTCATTTTTTTGCATTCTTGTTAGATTTAAGTTTTTAATTTTAGTTGGGGTACCTGTTAAAATAATATTTTTGGCATCTGGTAATTCTTTTCTTGCATCTTCAAAACTAATTAGAATAGTATCTACCTTTTTTGATAGCATTTTAACAGCTTTTCCAGGAAAAGCATTACTTTCATGTAACATAGTAGGTATTTTGTATTTTTTAGCTGCAAGTATAGCTGCCCCACAAATATATCCACCTGTACCAATTACTATATCTGGCTCAAATTCTTTTACGATTTTTTTTGCTTCTCCGAATCCCTTTTAAAGTTTTAAAATTATTTTTTAAATCTTTTAAACGAATACTTTTACTTAATCCATATGCTTCTATTGTTTTTAGCACATATCCCGCTCTTGGAACCAAATCATTTTCTAATCCTCTATCTGTTCCCAAAAACATAATTTCTGAACTAGGGCTTTCCTTTTTTATTTTATTTGCAATTGCAAGCCCTGGATTTATATGTCCTGCTGTTCCTGCTGCTGCTATAATTACCCTCATGGTTTCCTCCTTGTATTTGATTAATATAATATATAATTAACTATTCTAGTCTAAATTTATAGAGTAATGGCCCCTTTATTTAAGGTGGCTGTCAGCGAAGCTGACTGGGGGTTCTATACTTTTTTACAATTTCTTGAAATATTTAGTAGTATACCGGACAGAGCATAATAAAATAACTAACCCTGTACCTCCATAACTAAAGAATGGTAACTGAATTCCTGTATTAGGCATAGATGCTGTTACAACTGCTATATTCATAATTGCTTGTAATCCAATTAGTGATGTAATTCCAACTGCTACTAAGCTACCAAACATGTCTGGTGCTTTCATAGCAACTAGTAATCCTCTCCAAATAAATATAGCAAATAGTAAAATGACTACTGCACAACCAATGAATCCTAATTCTTCTGCTATTACAGAAAATATGAAATCATTTTGTGGTTCTGGCAAGTATAAATACTTTTGTTTACTTTCTCCTAATCCTACACCAAATAACCCTCCCGAACCTATAGCATATAAACTTTGTACAATTTGCCATCCATCTCCTTTTATATCGCTCCAAGGATTTATGAAAGTTACTATTCTAGAAATACGATATGCACCGTTTTCTGTAAATTTTGCAAGTGCAAATAATACACCAGCTCCTCCTACTGCTCCAACACTACCTAATGTTATAAAATATCTCATTTTGGTTCCTGCCATTAACATCATAATTGATGTTACTAATATGATAATAATTGTAACACTTAAGTGATTTTGGAAAATGACTAATATTATAGCTATTGGTATTAAATATAGAAATGGAACAATAAATCCTTGAAATAGTTCTTTTATATGGTCTTTATTTTTAGTAAGCCAGTTGGCATAAAAAATAATTAATGCAATTTTTGCAAGCTCTGATGGTTGGAAACGAATTCCTCCAATTTCTATCCATCTTGTTGCACCTTTAGCTGATGAACCTAAAAGTGGTACTAATGCCAATCCAATTATTGAACAAATATATGCAATTTTAGCAAATTTTGAATATTCATGATAATCTATTTTGGAGATAACTAACATAAGCACAATGCCGATAACTGCAAATACTGCTTGCCTTGATACAT
Source organism: uncultured Clostridium sp. (assembly GCA_947565445.1). Lineage (GTDB taxonomy): Bacteria > Bacillota > Clostridia > TANB77 > CAG-508 > RGIG8482. The sequence continues at coordinate 9,114 of CANOGC010000010.1, forward strand.
AAGAATAACTATTTCCACTTTCAGCAAGAGCTAATGGAGAACTTGCTGATAATACCATTACAATTCCCATAGCAAGTAAAATTAGTACGGTTACAAATAATATAAAGTCAAAAGGCTTTCCTGCCCTTTTTTCCTGTTTTTTTGCCATTTGCAATTCTTCCTTCCTCATGTGATTTTTGTAGGCGTGGATCTATTTCCGCCTTTATTTAATTTTCTGCTATTTTTGGGCAGATATAAAATCTGCCCTCTTATATTGCTTCATTCCTTTTTGGGCAGATATGGAACCTGCCCCTACCTTACATTTTTATATAGTTATAAGTCCTAAAACACATAATATTAATGTGATTATACTAAAAATAGATACTACTTTATTTTCTCCCCATCCTGATAGTTCAAAGTGATGGTGTATTGGTGCCATTTTGAAAAAACGATTTCCTGTTTTTTTAAAATATAATACTTGCATAATAACAGATATTGTTTCTAGTACTGGTATAAATGCTATAATAATTATAATTAGTGGCATTTTTAAGTATAATGCCATGGCTACAATTACTCCTCCTAAAAGTAATGAACCAGTATCTCCCATAAATACTTTTGCTGGATGCATATTAAATAACAAAAATCCTAAGCAAATTCCAATTACAATAGTTCCAAAGATAACTACTTCTTTTACATTAAAAATTATTCCAATTACTGTTAAACATGTAATAATAACTGCTGATACAGTTGGACATAAACCATCTACTCCATCTGTTAAGTTTATAGCATTTGTAGTTGCCAAAATTGCAAAAATAGCAAATGGAATATATATCCAAATCGGTAAATTAATATATATTTTTAAAATAGGAATATATGTATCTGTTCCTAAGTTAATAATATTAAGTAGATAAATAACATATGTTACAGCAATTGCTAAAAGCCCTATCATTTTATATGCTGGTTTTAAACCTTTTGTATTTTTAAAAATCAATTTTTTACTATCATCTATAAATCCGATTATCCCAAAGCCAATAGCTATAATAGCTAATGGAATTAGTTTTTTGGCAAGTTCTATATCATCTTTTGCATAATCAAAAAATATGAAAAGTATTAATAGAATAATTGCTATTGCGATTATTACTCCTCCCATTGTTGGAGTTCCTTGCTTGTTTAAATGTGATTCTGGACCATCTTCTCTTTCAATTTGCCCTACTTTTAATTTTTTTAAAATGGGAACGATACATATTCCCAATACTACTGTTACAAAAAATGATAATAGTAATATTTTTATCCCAAAATCCAATTTTCTCACCTTTCAATTGCTTTTTTATTTTTTCTTTTTGTCTGCTTGTTCTTTGTCTAGTTCTTCAATTACTTCATTTACAATAATTCTTTCATCAAATGGTAATTTTTCGTGGTTAATTTCTTGGTATGGTTCATGTCCTTTACCTGCAAGAACTATAATATCACTTTTAGATGCCATTCTAATAGCTTCTTTTATAGCTTTAGTTCTATCTACTATACATGTATATTGACCATTGGTCTTTTTTATACCTACTTCAATTTCTTTTATAATTTCTTCTGGATCTTCTGTTCTTGGGTTATCACTTGTAATAATAGTGTTCGTTGCAACAATTCCAGAAACTTCTCCCATTAATGGTCTTTTTATTTTATCTCTATCTCCACCACATCCAAATACACTAATTACTCTTCCTTTTGTATATGATTTTACTGCACGTAATATGCTTTCTAAGCTTTCTGGTGTATGAGCATAGTCTATCATAATTGTTAAGTCGCGCTTATTATCTACAAGTTCACTTCTTCCTGGTACACGTACTTCTACTAATGCTTCTTTTATTTGTTCTGCATTTGCTCCTAATTTACAAGCTATACAAATTGCTGCAAGTGAATTGTATACACTAAATCTACCTGGTATACAAGTTTTTACTCTTTCGTTTTTGTTGTCTATTTTTACTTTAAAATCTACATATGAGTTTGTGATAGTAATATCTTTTGCAAGTATATGGCAAAAGTTGTCTATTCCATATGTTGTTATCTCACATTTTGCAAGCCTTCCTGCTTTTGCAGAATAGATATCATCAGCATTCACAAATCCCACTTTACACATTTCAAATAGTTTTAGTTTAGATTGAAAATAGTCTTCCATATCTGGATGTTCTTTTTCACTGATATGTTCATGTGAAAAATTAGTAAATACTCCATAGTCGAAATCACATCCATTAACACGGTTTAGTTTTAAACTTTGTGAAGATACTTCCATTACTACAACATCTACACCTTCATTTACCATATCTGCAAATATCTTTTGTAGTTCTGTACTTTCTGGTGTTGTTCTGCTACTTTCTTTTATTTTCTTATCTCCTATATATACTGCTATTGTTCCAATTAGTCCTACTTTATGACCTGCTTTTTCTAATATTTTTTTCATCATGAATGTAGTTGTTGTTTTTCCTTTTGTTCCTGTAACACCAATTAGTTTAAACTTTCTTGATGGATTGTCATAGAAATTACATGCACAAATGCTAAGAGCAAGCCTTGTATCTGGTACTACTAATAATGTTACACTTTCTGGTATGCTAAGTTCTTTTAGATTGGTAGTTTCATCTACCATAATAACTACTGCTCCATTTGAAATAGCATCTGGTATGTAGCTATTTCCATCTGTTTCAAAACCGTGTATAGCAATAAACATTCCATTTTCTTTTATATTTCTTGAATCTGAATCTACATTTGTTATATCTAAATTAATATTTCCTTTTGCTTTTATCCCGTCAATTCCCACTAAAATCTCTTTTAAATTCATAGTAAAACCTCCAAACTCCATTTTTACATTCTTATTATATACTTAAATACAAAATTTGTATAGTTTTTCTATTAAATTTCTATACTTATTTTAGTTTATTAACTTTTTTAAATTTTTATTATTAATTAATTTTATATAGAGCAAATCGGAAAGCCACTAAATTAGCATAATCTTTATCTTTGGCTTTCCATTAATTTGTGTACAATGTGTTTTTATATATTAAAAAGTTAGCATGACTTTCCTAATATATAAAACAATAAAGATAGTAAGATTTTAGCTTTTCCCTAATATCCTACTATCTTTAAATTTAATCAATTGTTTTATTTAACTTTATATAATCCCCTATTATTACTAATTTGACACATGCTACATCATTTATTGTTATTTCTCCATCACCATCAATATCTGCTGCTTTTAATTTAATTCCTTCTAGTTTTTTGTAATCAATTAAGTGTAGTTTTATTTCAGCAAGGTCATCTATTGTAACTTCTTCATCACCATTAATATCTCCTGTAACAATAAGTGTATATTCTAATGTTTTTCCTACTTTTACAGTCATACCTGTCCTTAAAATACTTTCATCTGTTAAAGTATTTCCATCTTTATCTAAAAATATCATTTGTGGATTTGTTGTTACATTTTCTAGCACTACATTTTGTTTGAACATAGCTACTGTTGTGCTTGATGCTATTTTTGAAATGTCTTTGTCTTTATTATTTATTACGTATTTTTCTGAAGTAATTTTTTCCTGTCCTTCTTCTTCTTTTATTTTTACAGCAATTTCTGTCTCTGAATCATCTGCTACTATTAGTCCATTTCCTCCACTTGCTGATATTCCTTTTATTTTTATTGTTGATTTTGCATCTTGTGTTATTGTATCTTTAACTTTAAATTTAATTTTAAAAATGTCACCTTGTTCTTTTATAAGTTTTTCACTATCTATTATAAATTTAAAATTGTCTTTGTTAAAGTCATTTTCTGATAATTGCCATTCACCTTGTGCTGTTATTTCTTTCATTTCTAAAAAGTTTACATCATATTCTAATTGTCCCATTAATGATACTAAACCTTTTACTATGTTTTGTACTTTTACTATTTTAACATCTACTTCAAATTCTTCCCCTGGTTGTAATTCTTTTAAGTTTGTTTGTGTATTAGTTGAAGTAATTGCTACCTCAAAAGTTCTAACTTTTATATTACAAGGTTGACTCATTACTTCTTCTTTTGTTGTTCCTACCATTGTTGTAACTTTTAAAGTATATGCTCCACTATCATCTATAGATGTAGGTATTATAGATAATGTTTTATTTGTTTGACCTGATATAGCTACTCCATCTTTATACCATTGATATGTTATGTTTCCTTCTTCTGCTATTACTTCTGGTGTTAATTTTATTTCTCTATTTATAGTTCCTAATAGTTCTGTTGGCATTTTTATTTCTGCTGGAGCTGCTTTTGGCATAACAACACTTCTTCCCGCTGCTGCTTCTTCTTGTGCAACTGTTTTTGCAACAAATTTTACATCTATAATATTATTTTCATTTGTAATATCATTATACCCTATTTCTAGTTGCATTGTTTCTTTATTTGTTATTTCTATTGTTTTTTGTCCTATTGATATTGATTCAATTTCAAATCCTTCTTCTGGTACTATATTAAAAGTTTGTGTTTTATTTTCTGTAAGTGTAAATATGTTGCCTGCTTCTCTAATGCTTTTTTCTTCTCCTGCTTCATTTGTGTATGTACCAGTAACATTTCCACCTTCTGTACTTGTTATAACAGCAGATTGTGTATTGTTTGTAGTTCCATCATTTTCTGTAACAGCTATCGCAAATGGGCTGAAAGAATCACAAGTTATCATTAATCCATATTGTGTTATTACGCATGGTATTTCTTCTACTCCTGTTACATTTCCCTGTGCATCTCTTTTAAAGTGATATGCTTTAAATGTAACACCTTCATCTTCTGGTCCATAACCTGCTGGGAATCCTAAAGATAATCTTAGTCTGTGTCCTGTTTTTACTACATATTTTTTACATACATTTAATGAAATGTTGTAAGTTTCACTTGTAACTAAATTTTGTTCACCTAATTTGTCTTCCATTAAATTATTCATTGCATCTGTATCTGTTGAAGTTGTTCTTGTTGCTACTAATGCAATTCTACTTCTTAATTTGTCAGATACTGGTGTTCCATCACTTGTTTGCCAACCATTCATTGAAAGGTCTTCATTTTCAAGTAAAGTTGGTTTTGCATATACTTCCCAATTTTTTGCACTGTTCATGCGGAAAGAACATAATATTGGGTTTACTGCTCCATATTTTATTTCCATTGGTTCTTTTCCACTATTTTTTCCAACTAAACCTTTTACAGATATAGTGTACATTGCACCATCATCTGCCCACATTTTACTAAATTTTAAATCAAATGTTATTCTACGTTTTCCATCAAAATTAAAGTTTGTAATTTCAGCTTCATCAGCACCTGTTGGTCCTGTTGATTCTATTTTGTAGCTTGCTTGTGTTTCACCTTGTTTAAATACTAAGTCATCATCATATGTAACATCCACATGATATGTTGGTCCAACTCTAAGTGAAGCTGTTGATACTGGTGTTTGTGTCTTTATATATGGTCTTGCTTTATAAGTTCCATTTGGATTATATAATTTTCCAGATTGTGCTACAAAGTCAGATTCATCTCCTTTGTATGTATATGCATCTAAACCTGTTCCTGGAGCTAATGTTGTTACTGCAAATTCAACATATTCTGAATTTGGAACTGATATATATATATAATCTCCATTGTCTTTAAATGCTCCTGGTGCATATAATTCTGGGTTCATATAACCCCAATTTCCTTCACGCCATATGTCATCACCTGGTCTATATTCATGATATTTCATTAATATATATTTGCCTTCTTTTACTGCATTAGCATATCCTTTTTTATTATAGCTTATGTAAAAATCTCCTGCTTTATATTCTTCTGTTTCTGTTCCATCTTGTTTGAATTTTACTAATAATCCATTAACATTTGTTATATAGTCAATTCCATAGTCTTCTTCACTTAATTCTGGATATTGGAATTTATAATTTCCTGCTGCTTCAACATTTTCTAAAACAGTGTGTTCTTTATTCATACTTTCTTTTCCTAGCATACACCATCTTGTATTTTCAAAACCTTCTTGTATATCATCTCCTGGTACAAAGTCTGGGTGTGTAGTATCAACATTTTGAATACGTAAAAATGGGTCATCTAATGTACAATCAACTGCATACCAAACTTTTTCTACCATTCTAGCATTTGTTTCTTTTTCAATTTCAACATAGTTCCACATATGTTCTATTGCTGCTGAACCTTCTGATTGATGTAGTCCTTGTACTAATATACAATTAATTCCTACTTTATCTAATATAGTTTTTAATGCTCTTGCATATCCTTCACATACTGCTTGTTTTTTAACTAAAGCACCATAAGGTGTTCCTAAAAATCCTTCATTTCCTGGTGTACAATCGCTTTCAAATCTATATGATGTATTATTAATTATTTCATTATGTACTAATTTTATTTGTTCTACTTTTTTGTTTGCTCCTTCTTGTTCTTGAATGTTTTGTGCTTTTTGTGCAATTTCATTTACGACTGAATCAAATTCTACTATTGCTTCTTCTACTTGCTCTTTACTTGTAAATCCATCTATATAATAGTTTTTAAATGTTCCTGAACCTATATTAGCATAATAATTATTTTGTGCATCTTTTGTAATTCTAAGTCTAAGTTTTTGAACATTTACATAGAACATTTCAGGATGATCTGCATAAAATGCATATCTTGCTGCATCCATGGCTTTTGTTAATGTTGTATTTCCATTTGAATATTGCTCAAGTTGTTCTTGTGTAACACAACCATTTTCAATTAAGTCATAGCTTTGTGTTCCTGTCTTTAGTATTCCACTTACATACATTTCATATATTGCGTCATATAATTTTTTTGCTTCTTGTGTAAGTTGTTTATAGTGATATTTTTCACTATTTGGGCTTGTTACCTCTTCAGCATATACAAAGTTGTTAAATTCAATAAAACTAAATTGTAATAATAACATTACTATTACTAACATAACTGTTATTAGTTTTTTCAAATTCATAAATAAATCCTCTCCTTTTTTATTTTTTATACCCATTTATTATAGCATTTTATAGTACTTAAATCAACATAAATTTTCCTTTTTTGTGGAGTAACTGGCAAAAAAATCTCCCAGTATAACTGAGAGATTTTTTTAGAGTTTCTATTAGATCTATTAGTATTATTTGTATTGTTATTTTAATGCTAAAATGTTACATTATATATTATTTCAATTCTGGATATCCATTTGTTGCTACATTATCTAAGTTCCAAATATTTTCGTCAAAATGCAATGTATTTATATAGAAGTTTCTATCTCTTACATTTTCATCTGTTGCTTCTTTTAAGCTATTTTGTGTATTTTGTGTAACACTACTTATTCCTGTAGCTGAACTCAATTCATAACAATTTACTAAACTACTTGTAATAATTGCTTCTGTTGCTGCAGTAAATTTATGGCTATTAACTGTTCCATTACTAGTAAGTCCTGTCATATTACCAATAGAAATTGAATTCTTAATGCTTGGAGTATTATAGATGTTTCCTATAAATCCACCATTTGCATTACGTGCATCTGTACTTGTAGGTCTTTTTATATCAACATTTGATACTACATTTTCTATTTGTATTGCTTGGTGTATAGCTCCTACAATTCCTCCATTTTCTGTTGTTGAAACTGTTAATGTTCCTTGTACATATACATTTTTAATCTTTCCACCAAATTTTCTACCAACAAAGTTTGATACATATACTCCTGTACCAGTTACATTTGAATTTTTTACTGATATGTTCTCAAATATAGAATTTGCATTGTCTCTTCCATCCATTCCGCTTACTACTGCTACATTGTTTCTTCCTGATAATGTTATATTATCAAATTTCATATTCTTAAAAGTAGCTGTAAATGTTTGTTTTGCAAATGCTGCTACAAAGTCTCCTGTACTTGCATTATTAAAATTACTAATATTTAAGTCTTCTACTGTTCCATTAAATTGCTCAAATAATGCATTATTATTTAAGTTTGAAATTGTATATCCTTTTCCATTTATCTTTCCTGTAAATGTTCCAGTTATAACAGCATTTGATGTATCAGCATATCCTGTAAAATCTATATTATTTGTTAATTCAAATAATCCACCTTTTTCAGCATTGATTTTACTTATAAATTCTTCTTTGTTTGAAATTTTAGTAATTAAACGTTCTACTGTACAATCTCTAGTAATTACATTACTAACAGCTCCACCAATTAGGCTTAAATCATTTCTACTTCCAAAGAACATTTTTAATCCTATAGCATTTATTTTTTCTGCAGTACTAGATTCTATTTTATTAGCTAAAGCCCCTGAAGTAGTATTAGTTCTTGGAATATCTGTATTTTCTAATGTTAAGTTTCCAACATAACCATATCTAATTTTATTAAATATAGGTATTTTATTTCCAATTATTTTATGTCCATTACCATCTAATCTACCCATAAATGTTTGAGTTACATTTGTAGTCATTTCTGAGAAGTCAATATCATTATCTAGTACATAGTATCCATATGGTTTAGCATTAATTTTTTCAACTAACTCTTGGGCTGTCTTAATGTGATTAACTTCAACTGTTGTTCCAAGTGGGTCATCAATAAAATCATTTGTTGCACTCTTTAAGTAATGATAATATATCTTTCTAAGATTTGTTCTTTGAGTAATATTTCTATCTCCATTATTAGCATCATTTGTTAATGCTTCAGTAAATCTGTCTATCATATATTGAACATCAATATATTTATTATTTTCAATATTTTCTTCCACAGTATCATATCTACTCATCTTGTATTGTTTCCAATCCATTTCAGTACCAGTTACCATTTTAGTAATCTTTTTAATTGCATCTAGGTCATTTGCACTTGCTCTACTACCATATGTAACATATCCTTCAACTCCTGCATAACCTAGCATTTCAAAAAAGTTACGTTTGGTAGAGAATGCATCTGCATATCCCCCATCTAAATGTCCAATAAACCAACGGTTTACCCAAACAGATTCGAAACCATAATCATTACTTCCAATACCGTTAATAACAGATAATCCTCTTACACTTACTCCCCAAGCATTATTCGGTCTTAGCATAATTCTATTATCATATAAAGCTTCTAATGATGTTAAATTCATATTTGTTGCCTGTTGTGCTGTAATTCCTCCCCAAGAAGACCAACCAGCAGATATATTCATCCTTGTCGCAATTTTGGCTTGTTGTTCTGGTGTTAATCTAATAAATGCTTTTCCTTCAATATAATCTAGTAAATCTAGTGCATTTTGTTGCCCTTTATAATAATTTTCTAATTTCTCTTTTGTATTAATTCTTTCAGGTGTTAAATTTTGAGTAGCATTACCTTCCTTATTTAAATAGAATGATGTATTAAAATAATATGGTCCAACATCTTGATTAAGATTGTTTTCACTCCAATTAAGATATTGTTGGACATTACCTTCTGTAAGTGTTTCAAGTTGCACTCTAGCACCACGTTGATATAACATTATTTTATCATATAAGGCATGTTCAAATTCATGAGTCCAAGTATCAAAATTAGTAAGTCCTGGTCTTGCTTGGAACCATAAGAATCCAGCAGTATTACCTACACCAGCTGAGCTACCACCTGGTTGCCATAGTCCTAAAACTTCACTAAAATTCTTAAAGAATGGATATTCTAGACCAACTTTTCCTTGTGTATAAACCGGACCTGTTGATATTACAATATTTGTACCAGGGAAATAAGTATTTTTATAACCCGTAATTATTTTTGTACAATCATAAACCATAATACAGTAGTTATTCCATTTTCCATAATCAAATGAATCTGCTAAAGTAGAAAAATGGCTTTTTACAAGTTTAACATGATTATTTACTTTGTTTTTAACTTCTGTCCTTCCAGCATCAGTCTGAGGATCTTTATGATATAACTGTGAAGGTCCAAACTGTAAATGAGCAGGTCCAGAAATCATATAAGCACAATCATTTGGTAAAGTAATAACTGGAAGTACCATTCTTGCATTTTTCTTAAGTTGATACCAACCACGATATAATATTTCTGGTTGATTGTCTACTGCAACTTCGGCAAGTATATTTCTAGCACCAAAGTATTCAGTAAACCAATCATCTACATTTTCATATCCACCAATCTTAGCTATTATATAATCTAGGAAATAACCAATTGTTGAACTTCCTGTATATTTTTTTAGACAACTTGTATAAAATCTATCTGTTCCTCCTGGATTTAGATTTCCTACAAGTACTTCATTTACTACATTATATAATGTCATTGCATCTGAATACATTTTACCTTCAAATAGTAATATGTCTGATACTCTTGTGCCACTTATTTCAAATCCATACCAACGCCTATAATAATTATAAGCATATATCATTTTATTTATTTTTTCAGTTCCAATTAATTCTTTTTCTATTTTTTTGTTTAGAACTTCGTTATTTAACATAAGTATACTACTTTCATCGTTTTGTAAAATTTGAAGTGCTATTTCTTCTGCCATATTTTTAATTACATTATTATAATTATCTCTATATAATCTGCTATCTGCTACTGCAGTAAGTGGCTCTAATACTGTGTTATAATCTAATGATTTTATATAATCAGCTAGTTTTTTTATAACTTCTGAGTCTTCATTTATAATATAATTTCCAAATGCATAACTTAGATTTAATTCTGGTATTTTATATATTGCAATATTTCCCATAAGTTTTTCAAAGTTTACTTCATATTGTTCTACAGTATAATCAGTAAATATAACTTTTATACTTGTTATTCCATTATAGGCTTTTGATGTTAAATATGTTACAAGTTTATTGTCTGCATAAGGTAGTATATGTTTTATAGCTTTTGTATTTAATGTATCTGTATTTGATATACTAACACTATCTAATACAACATATTTTGCATCATAATATGGCATTAATTTTTGTATATTATTATATGCTATTAATTTATTTGTATTAAACCCTGGTGTATTTTTTATTCTATCATATTCTGGTATATATAAATTCGCATCTATCTCTTCTGTATTTGTTTCTGTTTCATTTTCTTGTTGTCTATTTCCTTTTAATGTTGGTAAATGGTCATAAGATGCTCCTTCTAAATTCCAAATACTTTCATCAAAGTTTGCACTGTCTTTAAAGAATTCTTTTGTAATATTATTTTTTGCTATAGTCTTTACGATTTCTCCTGTAGCATTTGATGTTAACTCAGATTCTTCTAATTCATAATTATTCGTAGAACTTCTATTAATAGATATACCACATACTTTATAAATTCCTGTACCAGTTGATAAACTTACATTATTTTTCAAAACTGCTGCTGAATTCTCTGTTAATCCTATTATACCACCATTAAGTCTACGACCCCCACCAGTCCATACATAATTTATTTTCGTAATACAATTTTCAATTGTAAGTGTTGTTGGTGTTCCATGTCCAAGGATACCTCCTATTCCATTACCATCTTTACTTTGAGTTGAATTAACTTCACCTTGTACATAACAGTTTTTAATTGTTCCTCCATTCATGTATCCAACAATTCCACCAATTCTAATGTGTCCTGATGTAGTTACATTATAGTTTGTTACACTACATTCCTCAACAGTTCCAGCTATTAAATTACCAACAATTCCACCTGATATATCTCCTTTTGTTACTACATTCAAGTTTTTAACATGAACATTTTTTACATTAGTATTTGTTGCAATATTTGCTATACTTCCATTGCTTGTTGCTTCCATTAAATTCACTTTTTCTAATTGAATATTTTGAATTGTTGCACTTTCTAGTGTATTAAATAATGGTTTTCTTAAATTATATATTTTGTGTCCATTTCCATTTAATGTACCTCTAAATTCACCTGTAATAAGTGAATTATTGGTTGTTTTTAAATATGATACATCATAATCTTGTGTTAGTGTAAAGTCTCCATCTGGATTTGCTTCTATTTCTGCAATTAAAGTTTCTATACTCTTATTTTCAGCAACTCCATTATTTACTTTACCATACGTAACTTTTAATTTATTTTGTTTTTTGCCATTTTCATATTGAATTACATTATCATAGTCTAAAATAAAATCTAGATTTCCATCTTCTGTTATTTCATAACTCTCTATTTCAGCATAGAAAATAGGCATTTCTTTTTGTATAACTTTTACTATATAATTTTCTAAATTAGATAATTCTTCTTCTGTTATACTACTAACTTCTGCTGTTGGGTCTTCTTTTGAATATAGATTTATTGTGATTATATCTTTTAATTCAATCAAACGTTCTGCACTTATATTGATTCCTTCTTTAAGTAATTGTTGATTTTCATATTCGTTGTCTCCAGTTGTAATTTGATTTGTATCTAAATCATAATCTGCAAATATTTGTATTTCAAATTCCTCACAAACACCTTTTTCAAAACTAATTCCATTTGAAGTATGAGTCAATCTTTCTTCTTTTATTGTAACTCCATCTTCATTTATTACTTTTATAGTTCCATCAGTTATTGTATCTTCTGTATCATTTACTTTAAATGATACATCAATATTTCCATTATCTGCATTTTCGCTATATCCAAAATCTGTAATAGTTGGTCTTAATTTTAATATTCCTACTTGTGTTTTGTTATTTTCTGTTAATTCAATTTCTTTTGTATTATTTAAAATAATTTTTTCAATTGTTATTGTTTTTGGTCCAAATGTAGAAACTACTGGTATCTTAGTTTTATAATTTTGATCTACTTTTTGTAATTCATATTGTGTTCCATTTATAATTGCATAAACTGGATAAAACTCTGTTTGGTTAATACTATCAAAACTTACTGTTACTTCTTGACCTCTTTCAAAATACTTTGTTTCCTTTTCTCCATTATATGTTTTTATATTACTTATTTGTAGTTCATAATCTGCAATTAATTGAATTGGTCTTCTTCTAAATATTTCATCTTTTACATAGTTTTGATTTGTTTCTTCTTCTATTTCATTAGTATCTCTATCATATGTCATTTTTGCAACTAATGTATATTGTGTATTTAATTCTAGATTATTAATTTCAAATGTTATATTTTCTTTATCGAAATTTACTGAGCTTACTAGTTCTCCATTATCATTTCTTACTAGTTCTGCTAATCCACTAATAACTGCTCCATCTGGGTCTACAATATTTGCAGTTAAAGTAACTGATTTATTTTCTATGTCATCTACTTGTGAAAAAGCTTCAGTTGTTGGTTTATCTTTTAATACATCTACTGCTACATTATAATTTGCTCCACATGAGAAATTTTCTTCAAATGAGAATTCAGTTGTTTTTAAATTTAATACTCCAGCTGTTTCCCCTACATTTAATGTAACTGAATATGTTACATTTTCATCATCGTCAATGTGTTTTGTTGCAATACATTTTAAGTTATTTACCATAATATGTGTTATTTCAAGGTCTTCTCTATTTCTTTCTATTTCATATGTTAATGTAACATTTTCGTTCTTTTCAGGATACTTTTTAGAAACTTCTACATTTTGTATATGAACAACTGGTGCTACATCTATTATTGTTTCTAATAACATCTCATCTGTATGTACGTAGTTTTCATCATTTTCAGATAAATCGTAAGTTGCAAATATTTTAATTTTGTAAGTATTTGTTATTACTTGTGTATTTGTATCTAGTGTTGTATTTATATAATAAGAATTTTCTAAATCTTTGTTTTCTGATTCTTTTACTATATTTTCATCTATTAAGTTTTGTGTTAAATCTTTACTTGAAATTATATTATCTTTTTCATCAAATACTTTAGCTGTAAGGTTTGTAATAGATTTATTAATATCTTTTATATAAATATGTGTTTGTATATTGTTATCTTGTTTGTTTTCATTTCCCCTACAACTTAGAACTACTGGAGCATTTTTTATTGTTTTTACTTTCTTTGTTTGATTTACATCAAATGCTCTACCATTATTTAATATTACCTTTTCAATATTAATGTTTTGCTCTCCTATAGTATTAAATCCATCTATATATGCTACATATGTATTATTTTTACCTTCTAATTCGTATGTTTTTCCATTAATAGTTACTGTTTTTGGTATATATTCTGATTTATTTGTACTATCAAATTTTACAATAATTCCATTACCCATATTGAATACTTCTGATTCTTGTGTATCTTCAATATGTTCATAGGTCTTTATATTAGATAGTTCAAATTCATAATCTGATACAAAACCTAATTCTTCCTCTATTGTTTCAACTCCATTTGTTTGTCCTTCTTGCTCTATACCACCTGTTGCTAAATCATATTGTATACATAGAACTATTTTGTACTTTTTATTAGTGTCTACTTTTACATTAATATGATTTTCTCCAACTGATACATTTCCTGTTTTTATGTATTCTCCAGACTCTTCTGTATTTTTCTCTTCTTCACTTTTTTCTTCTATAATTCTATATGAGCCTGATTGGAATGCACCATCTTTATCTTCTAAATTAAATGATATATTTAATTCTGTTTTTTCAAGATCATCTTCTACTATCCAATTTTCAATTGTTGGCATTGTTTTTAATACTTCTATTGTAATTAAATTATTTATTTTAATTTCTTTTTCATTAGCTAAAGTTACTTTTTCAAATTTGTATTCTTTTAAACCACTTGTTTCTCCTACATTTTTAGTTACTTCATATTTATTTGAATTTAATTCATTTTTAGTTACCTCAAATTCATTTCCATTAATAGTAATACTTTTTAATTCTTCTCCATAACTTACATCTGCATTAAAACTAAATGTAATTTCTTCATTTTTATTTGGATAATAATTACTTACTTCAAGGTCTCTTATTGTTACTTCATACTCTAATGTTTTTTCTATTTTTTGTATTAATAATGTTAAGTCTGTTACTGTTATTTGACCATCACTATTCATATCTGCATTTTCTAATTTGTCTTCTGGTAACTCTTGTAAATGAATTAAATGCAACTCTAATAAACTAACATCTGCATAATTTATTTGTCCATCACCATTTAATTCTCCTTTTGATGCAAAATTGTTTGCATAAATTACACCAAAAGATATTAATATTATTGCTATAAAAATACTTATTGCTATTACTGTTTTATTCTTAAATTTTGCAATATCTATAGCTTTTTTCATCTATTTTCACCTCTTCTTACTTTATTTCTAATAAATTTATTAATACTAATTTCATTTGTGCTAAGTCATTTATTGTAATCTCTTTGTCATCATCTATATCTGCTGCTTTTAATTCTATTCCTTCTAATAGTTCTTTTCCAATAAGATGTAATTTCATTTGTGCTACATCATCTATTGTAATTTCTGAGGTTTTGTTTATATCTCCTGTTACTACAAGTGTAAATTGTAATGTTTTTCCTACTTTTAGTTTTGTTCCTGTTGTTATTAAATCATTTTCTTGTAATACATTTCCATTTGCATCTGTAAATACCATTTGTGGACTAGTTGTTACATTTTCTAATGTTACATTTTTCTTGAAACTTGCTACTGTTGTTTTTGGTGCTATTCTTGATATGTAACTTTCTTCTATTTTATATTTTTCAGAAGTGATTTTTTCTGGTTTTTGTGGCACATCTGGTTCTTCTGGTTTATCTGGCACCTCTGGTATATCTGGCTTTTCTTCTTGTTCTTTTATAATATCAATTTCTACTTTTGTTTCATCTATATTAATATCGTTTTTTCCATCTGATGTTACAATATCTTTTGCTTTAATTTCTGTCACTTTTGGTTCTACTTCTTCTTTTACTTTTAAAGTAATGCTTGCTACGTCTTCTGGTACTTTACTTCCTACTTTTTTTATAGCAATAAATTCTTTTGTATCTTTATTGTATTTTAGCATTTCCCAATTGTTTTTACATACAAAGTCTTGCTCACGCACTTGTTCGAATACTGTTTCATCATATTCTAAAGTTGCTTTGTATGCATTAATTCCATTTTTAATGTCTTGATACTCATCTAATTTTAGTGTAATTTCTACTTCTTCTGTTTTCTTTAGTTCTTCTTTTGAGCTTTGCATAACTGCTTTTAAGCTATTTGACGCTTGCACATTTATTGTTATTAAAATTACAAGCATAAATATAATGCCTATAATGGCAAATGCTATTTTTTTTAATTTCATACTTTCCACCTCTTAAAAAATTTATTTACACATACTATAAGTATACAATAATCTGGAGCTTCTTTCAAGATTTGTATTTAAACTATTTATAGGTATATTATTAAATATTTGCTTACGGATTTTTGCTTTTTGGTTTTTTTCTTTATATTACATTTATATAATATTTCTATTTCATTTTTTGCTTTTCTGTAATAATTTGTGGAGTATTTCTTACAGTTCAAACTAAAATGTATATCTATGTATGCTAAAATCCTCTATTCCCTAAAGTAATAGCCCCCTTAAGTAAGGAGGCCTTTACTCTATTATTTTAGGCTAGCATATTTTTCAAATTCTTCCTTTGATATTGGTTTTGATGCATAATATCCTTGTATTATATCTACACCTATCTTTCTTACAAATTCCACTTGTTCCTTTGTTTCAACTCCTTCTATAATTGTTTTAGTTTCTAAATGTTTTGCTATAAACATAATATAATTTATAATATTTTCGCTACTTGTTAAATCTGCTTGATCTATAAATACCTTATCTATTTTTATTATATCAATAGGCATATTTTGTAACATGCTAAGAGATGAATATCCTGTACCAAAATCGTCAATAGATATAATAAATCCTTTTTCTTTTATCTTGTTTAAAACATTTAACATATTTACATTTTGGTCAATTGTTGCACTTTCCGTAATTTCTAAATCTATTTGTTCTGGTTTTAAATTGTATTTGCCACATATTTCCACATACTTATCTATAAAGTTTTCATCTATAAATTGTTCTTTTGAAACATTTATAGAAACATTTGGTATAACTCCAAATTTTTCTTTCCACTGGGCTAAGTCCTTACAAACTTGTTCAAACATATATATATCTAATTTTATTATAAATTTATTTTTTTCAAATAATGGGATAAATGTACTTGGCGAAATTATCTTTCCATTTCTATACCATCTAACTAGTGCTTCTGCCCCATATATTTTCTCATTTTGAGCATAAATTTTAGGTTGATAATATACTTTAAATTCTCCCTTTTCTAAAGCTTCTTTCATAATCGATTCTATTTTTTGTTCTTCTATTATCTTATTTTCTAGTGTTTCATCATATAAGTAATAATTGTTATGGTATAATCCCTTTATTTGTGAACGGGCTAAATAAGCTTTGTCTAGTAGTTTATTAATATCTGTATCATTAGCTGTAATACTATAAGCACCAATGGATAGATTTATTCTAACATCTATTCCATTTATTTCTAGTTTTGATGTTTTATTAAATATTGTACGTAGTAATTCATTTATATCCCCTTCATAACTAAATATGCTTGCAAAAACATCATTTGAAATTCTACATGTAATATTATCTTCTGGTAATAATTCTTTTAGTTTTTGTCCCAACAATTTTAAAATCTTATTACAAAATCTATATCCATATATATTATTTAAAGCTTTAAATTTGTTTATATCTGCTGTTATTATATATTTGTTTTTTTCGGTTTGTTCTAATAAGTATTTAGTACCATTTTCTCTAAAATAGTGTTCATTTCCAAGTAATGTTATATGGTCTATATATGCTACATTATATAATTTATTATTTTTATTTTTATTTGAAATATTAATATAAATTGCAATACTTATGATAACAAAAGAAACACCTAAAAAAACTACAGTTGTTATTGAGACTAATCTTATAAGTTCACTTGCAATTATACTATCTGATGCTGTTGTTACTACATACCAATTGTTAATACCAACTTGTTCATAATGTATAAAATAAGTCGAACCATCAATTTTTAAATCAAATGTATCTTCTAAATTATTTTTAATGTTATTTGCCATGTTGTCTACTTTTTCAAGTTCTTTTTTATTAGTAATATTGTATCTAGACTTTATATACTCATATAAATTGGCATTACTTTCTTTTATGTTATCAAATGAATCAATTAGTACACTACCACTATTATTTATTAGATAAGTACCACCTTTTCCAAATAGTTTTCTTAATAAAATAGTTTTGTAATCAGCAGTGTTTATTGTTGCCATTAGTACTTTTTCTTTTCTATTAAACATAATTTTTTTTGAATAGATATTTACTTGATTATTTGATACTGTACTTGGTCTATTTTCCGATAAATATACATCTTGCTCTCCAAAAAACTCTTCCATATTAGGGTAATTATTAACTATAAACCCATCGCTTGTTATACCATTTCCTTGTTTATCTAATATAACTAATCTTGTAAAATGATAATTTTCTAGTTCATGGGTAAAGGCTTCAAAGATTTCCTCTTCTTTTTTAAAATCTCCTCTGTTTATATTATCAGCCATAAAACTAACAATATTTTTTTGGTCTGTAATTGACAAATTTAATTGTGTGGCTGTTTGTTCACTAAGTTCTTTTACATTTTGATATATATTTTGATATATTAAATTTTTCATATATGAAATATATAAAAATGATAATATTACTAATATAATGAATATTATAAAAATTAAGATATAACTTAATTTGCTAGTTTTATAATGATTTATTAATTCTCTTTTTTTCATATGTAGTCCCCTTTTACTAAAATTATAGTAAGACTTAATTGTATCATATTGCTATTAATTAAGATATCACAAAGAGTCTATTAGTTATAGGGTAATTAATTACCCATTATACTTCTATATTAATTTTGCTACCTTTATTTACTTTTATACCTGGTTTTGGCGATTGTTCTTTTATTATAATATCTTCTTCTTTTGCATCTTCCCTTAATTCTACTTGTAAATTTATATCTAGTTCTAATTCTTTTAAAGTTTTTTTTGCATCTTTTAAATTTAAACCACGAATTTCTGGCACTTCTACCTCTTCTACTTGTTCCTTTGTTTCTTCATTATCTTTATTAAGTTCTAAATATGGTAATATATCTCCTAAAACTTGACCTCCTACTGGTGCTGCAACAGCACCTCCTTGGTGTCCCCCTTCTCCTGTTGGGTTGTATAAAGTTACAAGCACTACTACTTCAGGGTCTGATATTGGTGCCACCCCTATAAATGATGTAACATATTTGTTTGTGTTTACACCATCTTCTGATGTTCCTGTTTTTCCTCCTACTCTAAATCCTTTTACCTGTGCATTTTTTCCGCGTTCCTTCTGCTACAACAGATTCCATCATGCTTAATACATCATTTGCTGTTTTTTCATCTATTACACGTTCCACTTCTTGTGGCGCTAGTTCTTCTATTTCTCCTGTTTTGGAGTCTATTATTTGTTTTACTACTCTTGGTTTCATTCGTACACCTCTATTTGCAATTGTTGATACTGCTGTTACCATTTGTAATGGTGTTACTTCAAACCTTTGCCCAAAACTTATTGTTGCAAGTTCTACTGGCCCTACTTTGTTTTGGTTTAGGAAAATTCCTTTTGCTTCTCCTGGAAGTTCTATTCCTGTTTTGTCTAGAAACCCAAATTTCTTTAAATAACCATAATATTTTTCTACTCCTACTTTTTGTCCTAACCCTATAAATACTGGGTTACAAGAGTTCATAAGTGCTTGCCTTAGAGATTCCGAACCATGTGGACGATAATGTCTCCAACATTTTATTCTTACTCCTGCTATTTCAATTGAACCAGTACAACAAAATTCGCCTTCTTTATCTGTTGTTGTAATTCTTTCTTGAAGAGCCGCTGATGATGTGATTGTTTTAAATGTGGAACCTGGCTCATATGTATCTGCAATTGCTTTATTTCTCCACATAGCTTGTAAATTGTTATTCCTTTCAGTAGCAGTTAGGGTATTCCAATTTGCCTTTATTTCTTCATCTGTTACCTCATATGGAGAGTTTAGGTTATAGTTTGGATATGTTGCCATTGCTAAAATATCTCCTGTTTTTGGGTTCATTGCCACTATATTTCCTCCATCTGTACATACATTATCTATACATGCTTCTTTTAAATATTTTTCACAAATTGATTGTATTGTCATATCTAAAGAAAGTACTAAATCTTTTCCATCTGTTGCTGCAATATAGTCTTCTCCTTCTTTTCCTATTTCTCCACCTTTTGCGTCTGTTACTCTAATTATTCTACCTTTACTTCCTTTTAATATATTTTCATATTTGGCTTCAATTCCGTCTAGTCCTTGGTTATCACTACCGCAAAACCCAATAAAATGTGAACCCAAGTCATTATTAGGATAATATCTTTTTGTGTCTTCATCTATATTAATTCCAATTGTAATATTGTTTTCTTTCATCCATAAACGAAGTTTATCTGTTTTTTCTTTGTCTATTTTTTTTGCAATTGTTTCAATTGAACTTTTCTTTTTTACTTTTTTTAGTGTTTTTTCATAGTCTAATTCAAATATATCTGAAAATGCTTTTGCTACTTTTTCCTTTTTTTCTTCTGGAATATTAAGTGGATTTATTGTAACTGTTTCTACTGTGGCACTTACTGCTAATACATTTTTTCCTGTGGCATCATAAATTGTTCCACGTTTTGGGTTTATTACTCTGTCTAATGATTGTTGGTTATATGCCATTTCTGATAGCCATGCTCCTTGTACAAATTGTATAAATCCAATACGTATAATTAATAAAAAAAGTATTACGAAGCTTGCAAACATCATATATATTATTCTTTTTCTTCTGCTTACATTTAGATTACTTATCATATAAAAATCACCTTCACTCTTATATTATTATATAAAAGTGAAGGTGGGTTTATTCTCTATACTGTTTAAATTTCCTACTTTTTATGTTTCAAATACGAAATTCGTACACCTACTAATATTAATAGGGTTGCAACTATTATGCCTATCCCTAATCCTATTTTTCCATTTTGGAATTGTTTTATATTTTCTTCATTTGCATTATTACTTAGCTTTTCTATTTCATATGCCTCTTCTAGCTTATTTTGCATTTCTTCTTGTTCTTTGTTATATTCATTTTCTTGTTCTTCGTTTCTTTTATATACTTCTATTTTATATTTTTTCTTTGTAATACTATTTGGAGCAGTTACTGTAATTTCTACTATATTTTTTCCTATTTTTAAATTTTCATTTCCTACGATTTGTACTTGTGCTTTTTCGTTTTGTGGTATTGCTAATATATTAAGTTTTTCTGTTTTGTTTGATATTTCGGCTTTATAGTTTGTCTCTGAATTATCAAAAGGAGGATATAATAAAGTACCTTCAATTGCTAATGTTTCTAAATCTGTATTTGCAAGTTCTAAATTTGTGGTTTTTGTTACTTGTATTTTGTATTCGTTTTTTTTAGTTTTATCTTCTGATGTAACAGATATAGTTATTGTATTTAATCCTTGTTTTATTGACCTATTTCTACTTATTTCAATATTGTCATTTGGATTTTTGCTTTCTGCTATTACTTCTATATCTTTTATATCATTTGATACTGTTAAATAATATTGGTAGTTTGTTTTAGAAAATTCTGGTACAAGTCCTGGTATATCTAGCCTTAAAGAATTTAGAGTTGCATCTTCTATTGTTTCAGGGTCTGTTTCTGTATAAAATGCTTTTGTTATAACTCCAAACATCATTATAAATATAAATAATATTGTTATTCTTTTCAAATATTTTACCTCCTAGTAGAAAGTAGCTCCACGTGTCGGTTACGCTTTTCTTTTCGAAACCTGAGAGAAAAGAAAATGCCTAACCGACAGCAATATGGAGCGGATTTTAATATGCTCATACATTTATTGTTCTATTTTTTTCAAATCTAAAATGTGCCTTTGTATTAGTAGTAAATCTACAGATGTTGGTTTTTTACCATCTCTTCGTATATTACTTGCTTTTTTAAATATTCCTTTTAAGTTTTCTATTTCTAATATATGCCTTTGAATTACTAATAAGTCTGTACTATTTATTTTTCCATCTCCATTTGCATCTCCATATATTATTATTCTATATATGGTTAAAATCCCGCCATTTTCTTTTACTATTATTTTGCTTCCTGTTCCTACTATATCTGTATCATTTAATGGCTCATTTTTATAGTTTAGTATTTCTATTTCTAAATCTGTTGTTATTTTATTTTTTATGTCTAAAACTGTATTTGCGCCATAATCTATTCCACTAATTTCTAAGCCATTAACCGTTAATGAACTGTCAAAGTGGATTTTTGAATCTTCTAATGGTCGTACAACACTTACTTTACATTCTGCTTTTATATTTGGATTTTCTTTTGATCTTACAATTATACTTACATTTCCTTCTTGTAGGGCTGTAATTAGTCCATCCTCATTAACAGCCACTATTTCCTTATTTGTACTACTATATGAAATCTCTTTATTATTTGCATCATTTGGCTCTATATATCCATTAATTTGGATTGTATCTCCTAAACACATATATATTTCTTTTTCATCTATAACAATATTTGTAACTTTACTATATACAGATATCTCAATTTGTGCTTGTACAGAATTTTCTTCTGCTTTTACTGTAATTGTTGTTTTTCCTGAAGCAATGGCTTTAATATTTCCGGCTATCATCTATTGTAGCAACATTTGTATTACTTGATTTATATATTACCTTATGGCTACTTGCTTCGCTTGGCGAAATTGTAACTTGAAGCCTTTTTGTCTCTCCTTTTTGCAAAGTAGTATTATTTAATTTTAATTCTATTTTTTGAATTTGAATATTAGGCAGTTCACTTACATATGTGCTATATATAAACCCTACAATGCCATTTTCTAATATTACTTTATCCCATCTTTCACCATTAGAAATCCCTTTTGCTATTCTTGTCATTTTTGTATCTCTATTAATAGTAGTAACTATTTCATAAGACGTAGATGGTCCTGTTCGTACATTCACATTATTTCCATTACAATATGTTTTTGTGTTATCTGCTACAAAGTCATTTGGGTTAATATTAGGGCTTTGTACTGGTATATCTAGCATATTGTTATAAACTGGTATAGTAAAGCTCATACTAGTTTCTAATAGCCCACTATTTTTATACCCATTATATATGATTTTTCCTTCACTTGATGGTGCTAGTACATTTGTCATATATTGATGCGTAAATAGTGTTCCATTTCTATCATCATTTACATCAAATTTTTGTAAATAAATTGTATTTTGTCCTACATTTATATAGCTAGATCCAATAAATATTCCTCCACCTGTAATTGCTTTTTCTTTTGTATTCCATGGTATTAAGTATTTATCTTTAGTAGCCTGACTTGCACCTTTTCCATCTCTTGCATACCTAAGCCCATTTTTTATTGCTCCCATTGGTTCTGTAGAGCTTGTTGCTCCTATGTTATAAAAGTTGTACAATCCTCTAAAACCTTCTACTGTTCCACTAATAGAGCTATGTGATAAAAATGGTCCTACTTCTTGTTTTATTCTTGATGCTAAGTGATATGGGCTAACTTTAGAGGTTTGTCCTCCTCTTAGAATAAGTTCAGCATATGTTTCATTCATATTTATTGTATTACCATTTTCTTGTACATATGAAACTTTTCTATTATAAAATTCTGTACCATACAGTATTTTATCAACACTGTTTAAGTTATTTGTACTTTCATCATATGATAAAGTTTCAAATTGAAAAATTCGTGCTTCATTTAAAAAGTTTCTAGGATCCATAGAGTATTCTACTGCACTTCTTGAACAATCTACCCAACCTTTATCTACCTCTACATTATATTGACCAGGTGTCGTATTTTTCCATGCATCTGAATAGTTTTTTGGTACTAAGTTTTTTCCAAATTGGTTTTCTTGGTTAATTGTATATGTCCAATCTAAGTTTGTATATAATGCTATAAACTTCCAATTAGGGTGCTTTTTTTGTATCTCTTCTAAATACCCTTTGTATGAACTTGGAAAATTTTCTATTCCTTCTTTTTTCTCTGATGCTTGTACTTTAGAAATTGGTATTATACATAGGATTAATACGGATAAAAATATAGTCTTTGTTAAAATTTTCATATTATTTCCCTTGCTTTTATAATTAATCTTTTTTTAGAATCATTTGTACAAGTTATAAGTGTTACTTCTTTGTTACCTTGTGTTTCCTGTGATAAAGAGCTAACATCATCTGGTGACACTTTAAAAATATCGTAAATTTTGTATTCTATTATACCAACTGTATTGTCTAAAATTGTTAATTTATCTCCTATTTCTAAATTTTTTAAATGGTAAAACATGTTTTTATTTCTTGGTGCATTATGTCCTGCTACGCATAAGTTTCCTACTGTGTTGGGGTCTGCTCCCCAATATTTTGCTACTGCTTTATTTAAGGATTCTTCTGTACATTTTTTTAAAATATAGGTTTCTAATTTAATTTCTGGTATTTCTAGTTTTGCTAATACCCCATATCCTTTATATTTTGTTATAATCTCTGCTTTTTCGTATTGTTTTATACTGTTTTTAAATATATTTTCTTTTATTTCATTTGTACTATATTCAGCTCCTAAACTTTGTGCATCATATTCACTTTTATCTTTGATTCTTGCTTCTTTTCCCAGTTGTATTCCTAAATATATAGCTATAAAAATTATTGATATTATAATTATAGTATTAACCAATCTTTTCTTTTTCATAAGTATCTCCTTTATGTAATAGATTTATTTTAATATAGTCTTACGAAGCTTAGCAAGAAAGCCCCTTTAATAAGGGGGCTGGCACGCTGAAAGCGTGACTGGGGGTTCTTCTACAGTTTTTAAGAACCCTCCGTCAGTCCTTCGGACTGCCACATCCCTTGTTAAAGGAGGTTTCTTGTAGGTCTTCGCAGTTTTTAATCTTACAGTTTGAACAGTAGTACATTACAAAGTATTACTAACTATTTTTTCTTATTATAATAAACATAAGCTCCTGCTAATGCCATTAAAACGACGCTAGCTGAAACATATATATTTGTACCTGTTTTTGGCATTGTAGTTGGTTGTTTTTTATTTTCTTCTTCTGTTGGCTCTTGTGGTTTTGCAGGTTCTTCTGGTTTAGTTTCTCCACCATTTTCAGCCTCTGGTGGTGTAGCTGTTTCTAAAGCTGTAAATGAGAATGTTTCCTCAGCTATTACACTATCAGAATTGTCTCTGTCTATTAGTTTTAATGTTATTTTGTAATCACCTACATCACTAAAAATACCTTTTGCTTGTAAGACTTGTGAAACGTCTTTTCCTCCTATTTTGAAACCTTGTGCATCTCCCCAACCATTATCTATAATGTCATGTTCTAGTCCAGCGTTATCTGTTGCAAGTAGTCTAACTTCTGCCCCTGCTGGTGTTGTAGCTTCTGCTACTAATCTTGCATGTTCATAATAATGTCCCATTGGTGAAGAATAAGATACTACCATTGGTATTTCTTGTCCTTTTACTATTTCTCCTGATTTTTGTAAATCTAGTGTGTAATCTACATATTCTGGTTCAACTGTTATATTTTTTACTATAGGTGTTGTAATATCATCATAAGTTATACTTGCATCTGGGTTAGATAATCCTTCTAAAGTTGTTGTTAATTCTGTTGGATTAGATGTTGTTATATCATCTTTTGCTTTAAATGTAACACTCATGTTACTTCTTGGGTTAGTTCCTCCTGTAGTATCATGAAATGTAACTATTACTTTAGTTCCTGTGTCATTTGCTGTTCCACCTTCTGCTGAAACATATTCGAAAATGTTGTTATCATAAGAAACATGAACAGTATATGCTCCTAATTCTTCTCCAAACTCTACATTTAATGTAACATTTTCTCCTGGTTTTACTTTTGTTTTTGTTGGCGCTATGTTAATAGCATCTAAACTTGCTGCATTTACACTTGTAGAAAAAATAAGTAGTGAAAACATTGCTAAAATTGTTAAAATACTAACTATTTTTTTCATAAAAAAATCCTCCTTTTTTGTTTTATATTTCTATTATGTAATTTTAAATTTTTTTTATGTGTGCGATTTTTTTCCATTTTTTAATTTGTTTTTTTATTAAATGAAAGAAAAAAATAATGGAAAAACTTTCCATTATTTTTTTGCTTCTTCTATCTCTTTTTTTGTTGCTTTTGTTATTTCTTGTATTTCTTTTGGACTCATTCCTTTTTTTAACATATTAGTTATAATTATTTTTCTTTCTACTTTCATTCCTTCTTTTTTTCCTTCTTTTTTCCCTTCTTTTATTCCTTCTTTTATTCCTTCTTTCATTCCTTTATTTCTTCCCTCTCTTATTCCTTC
>CANOGC010000011.1 GCA_947565445.1 uncultured Clostridium sp.
GTTGGCGATATATACCTCCACTACGGACTTTCACCGATTAGTCAAACGACATGCCCGCCATACCACATAAAACCCCAGAAGACATAGTCTTCTGGGGAAAACGATCAATTTGTTCCTACTTCTTCTGTCTTTCCTCCTTCGCCAGATGTTCCAGGCTCCTTGCCTGTTGCTGGTGGGTTAGAAGGTAACTTCACAACTGTAGAACTCTCTTCTGTAGAGCTTTCTTCTGGCTTTCCTCCCTCGCCAGATGTTCCAGGCTCCTTGCCTGTTGTTGGTGGTTTAGAAGGTAACTCCACAACTGTAGAACTCTCTTCTGTAGAGCTTTCTTCTGGCTTTCCTCCCTCGCCAGATGTTCCAGGCTCCTTGCCTGTTGTTGGTGGTTTAGAAGGTAACTCCACAACTGTAGAACTCTCTTCTGTAGAAGAACTCTCCTCGGTAGAGCTTTCCTCAGTCGAGGTATTCCCATTGTTTGAGGAGTTCCCATTGTTTGAGCTATTCCCCTCGTTTGAGTTGTTTCCCTCATCTGAGGTACTTCCTTCTTCTTCTTCAGGAGTTTCCTCAGTGATATAATAGTAATACAGACGTAACACCAATTTTTCATCTGCGGTTACTATTCCTGAAGGAATACGACCTTTTGCTGTCGTATCCTCAGCAAACCCTTTATATTGCCTTGGAATTGCTGTTACCTCAGTTCCAACAATTGCAGTTAAATCTTCTGCCTCAATTAGGGTATCGTTGAAATAGTGTTCTACCACATATGCTACTTCGGTAGTAGTTTCCTGCTGTGAGGAACTTTCTTTCTGTGAAGAACTTTTCTGCTCAGATGAGCTCTCCTGCTGTGAAGAACTTTTCTGCTCGGATGAGCTCTCCTGCTGTGAAGAGCTTTCCTGCTCTTCCAAAGTTTTCTCTTCTTCAAGTTCTTCAGAATTTTCTGTTTCTTCAGGTTCTTCTGTTGAAAACGTTTCCATTGAAGAACTTTCTTCGGTCGAATATGTCTCTGCCATTGAGGAATTTTCCGCCTGCATTGTGCTTTCCTCTACTAAGGAACTCTCTTGGGAATGATTGTCGCTTTTTTGCGGAACCTTGGAAATTGTGCAACAAACCAAACTTACTGCCAGAAGAACTGCTATTACTATATAAAAGGTCTTGACTACCTTTCTGTTTATTATAATAGTTCGTCCTGTAGTATGGTTTACTAACCGTAGCTGCCAAAACCTTTTGGTTTTAACAATTTTGGGTTGCCATTCCTTGAAAACTTCTCCTATTATTCCTACTATTTCTTTGAAGTCTTCAATTTCCTGTTTGAAGTTGTTTACGAGTTGCTTTAATTTTTCCATCATACTGCTACCTCCATTTTTTCAATGTTCTATGATTGATCGTTTTTTATCTGTAGCCTAAAAAAGAACTAAGCTACAAAAATTATCTATATAAAAGGTGCTCTTACACACCTGTACTTTTATTATAGCCTATTTATGTAAAATTGTCAAATTTTGCATGCCTTTTTCTCTTTGTTTTCAGTCATTGTAGGTTCTTTACTATATTTCTAATTTATATTAGCTAATATATATTTTTCTTCTTCAATTTTAGGTATTATATTTAAGTTATGTTTTTTAATTAATTCTTCTTTTTCTTTCTTTGGTAAATGTTTAATTGCGTATTCTAATTTTGATGCAAGTGACCTATTTTCTGTTTCCCATGCGCATTCTAATTTTGTTACCTTATGGCTTAATGTATATTTTGCACATTTTTTATCTTGTTCAAAATGTTCCTTCATTCTACGTTCTAAATTATCAGTAATTCCTGTATATATAGAATTGTCTGCACAACGTAACATATATGTGTAATACATCTGTAATTCTCCTTTATATAACATATAATAAAATACATAAGAAGTGTAATAGGCTTCCTATTAATACACAAGTGTGGAAAACTGTATGAATGTATTTATGTTTTCTTCCTAATCCATAAAATATTGCACCTAATGTATAAATAATTCCTCCCGCTAACAGAAGTATGAAACCAGTTAATCCTAATAGCTCTGGTAAAATGTTTATTTTTATTATAATACACCAACCCATTACTAAATAGCATATCGTTGAAAATACATTATATTTTTTTAAATCTATTGCATTTAATGTAATTCCTAATGCTGCTACTGCCCAAATAATTCCAAATATTGTCCACCCTAGCGCTACATTATATTCTCGTAATGTGCATAATGCAAATGGTGTATATGAACCTGCAATTAAAACAAATATTGTGCAATGATCTAATATTTGTAATACTTTTTTTCCTAATATTTTGGGACTTAATCCATGATATACACTAGACATTGTATATAAAAATAACATAGATATTCCAAACACAATACCACTTATAACTCCATATGCATTGTTTGCTTTTATACTACATAGTACAATTGCTACAATTCCTAATGCTCCTCCAATAATATGTGTTACCATATTTGCTATTTCTTCCCCTTTGGTATAAAATGGTAATTCTCTATCCGCTAATTTCGTTCTTTTCATAAGTTTTCTCCTCTTTATTAAAATATTTTTTATAGATTATCACAATTTTTGCTATATGTAAAGATCATTATTTCATTATATATAAAGCTAATAGGTATATGATAATGGTTTTTAGATAAAAATTGAATACAAACGTTGTAGGGGCGAGCATTGCTCGTCCGCTACATAGAAATTTCTATAAAAATATTTATTTGTATCTCAATTTATAATATATTCTCTTATTATTTTTCCTTTTAACGGTTGTACTATTCATCAAGTAATTTCTTCGAAGATGGACGAGCAATGCTCGCCCCTACAAATGCCTTATATCAATGTCTTCGAAGATTTTAAAAAAAATACTATTAGCTTTATGGTTTAGTACTATGCTCTATTTATATTATTGACACAGAAGTAATAAATAAATATAATATGGTTATATTTAGAAACGGAGTTTTCATATGAAGAAGTTAATTATAGATGAAAAATATGATAAGAAAAAATTAAATACTGTATTACAAAACATATTTCCAGATTTATCATTAAATACTATTTATAAAACATTACGAAAAAAGGATATTAAAGTAAATGAAAAACGTATTAGTAATGATGTAGAATTGCATACAGGAGATATTGTAGAAGTTTATATTATAGATTCTTTACTATATAAACAAGTAGATTATAAAATTGTATATGAAGATGAAAATATCTTAATTGTTGATAAACCTTCTAGCCTTGAAGTAACTGGTGAAAATAGCTTAAGTTCAATTTTATCACATGAACTTAAAACTTCAGTATATCCTTGTCACCGTTTAGATAGAAATACAACTGGGCTTGTAGTATTTGCTAAAACAGAAGAAGCTTTAAATATTTTATTAGAAAAATTTAAAAATTCTGAAATTTCAAAATACTATATTGCTCATGTATTTGGCATTCCAAAAGAACATAGTAAAACACTAACTGCATATTTGTTTAAAGATGCAAAAAAATCTATGGTATATATTTTAGACTTCCCAAAAAAAGGCTATCGTGAAATTATAACAAGCTATAATATAATAGAACAATATAATGATAATACTTGCTTATTAGATGTTACTTTACATACTGGTAGAACACACCAAATTCGTGCACATCTTGCTCATTTAGGTTACCCTATTATTGGTGATGGAAAATATGGTAAAAATGATGTTAATAAACAATTTGGCGTAAAAACACAAAAACTATGTAGCTATAAATTGAAATTTAATTTTAAAGAAGATGCTAACATTTTAAATTATCTTAACCATAAAGAATTTGAAATAAAATATCATTTTTAAAATTGCAACAAGAAATATAAACAAGTAGTAATATATAAAATTAAAATTTCCGTTCTCCAAGGCGTTTTAGTGCCAGTGGTTTTAATAAAATAGATACACACTATACTTTGAGAAAAAGAAATATGACGCCTTTGGCTAACAGGTCGAACTCGTTTTTAATTTTATATATTACTACTTGTTTGTTTAACTCTTTAATTACATTTCCCTCATTATTTTCTTTATTTCTTCAAACCTTTTTACCTTTTGTGTTGTAGTTTTGATCATTGGCTCATCTGTTACAATAATTTGTCTTATATATTTATATGGTGGCATTGTTTTGTTTATTTTTTTAATGTCTTCCCAAATTTTTTCTTTTAATTCTTCTTTAGAAATATCTCCCAAACTCTCTTCTACATATTCTTTATTATATACAATTTTTGCTGCTAAATCTAAATCATCATCTTTTGAAGGTATTCCAAAAACCATATTTTCTGCTACATATGGAAGTTTTGAAATTAATACTTCTAGTTCTTCTGGATAAATATTTTTACCATTTTTCATTACAATTACATTCTTTTTTCTTCCTGTAATAAATAAAAATCCATCTTTATCTATATATCCTAAATCACCTGTATGAAACCACCCATCTATTAATACTTCTTTTGTTGCTTCTTCATTTTCATAGTATCCTAGCATAACATTTGGCCCTTTTGCTATAATTTCTCCTATTCCATTTTCATTTGGTTCATAAATTTCTACTTCTACATTTCTCATTGGGAAACCAACTGAACCATAACGTATGTTTTTATCATTTTCTGCTGTAATAACAGGAGATGTTTCTGTTAAACCATATCCTTGAACCGTTTTTATTCCAAAGTTTGTGAAATTTTCTACTACTGTTTTATCTATTGCTGCTGCTCCACTAATTGCCATTCTTAAACCACCTAAGTTGTTAATAATGTCTTTAAACAATTTTCTTCTAATGTCAATTCCAAATTTTAATAAGAAATTACTTATTTTTGTAGCAATTTTAATTAACTTTGTTTTTCCTTGTTTTTCAATTTCTTTTAAGATTTTTTTGTTCATTGCTTCTAGTAATAGTGGTACACAAACAAAAACTGTTACATGGTATTCTTGTAAATTTTTTTGAATGTATTTTAACCCATCACAAAATACATTACTTACTCCATTACTTAAGAAAAATAGTAACCCTGTTGAACCAAAAGTATGGTGTAATGGCAAAAATGCTAAGTTTCTATCTGTCTCATACATTTTTTCTACTGAGTTTAGTGCATATATGTTTGATACCAAGTTTTTTTGTGATAGCATTACTGCTTTTGAAGCAGATGTAGTTCCAGATGTAAATAAAATCACGTTCATTTCTTCTGGTTTAATTATAGTATTTTCAAAACGTGTATCTCCTTTTTTTAGTAATTCTTCTCCTCTTTTTTGTAAATCTTGCAAATTCAAAAATTTATCATCTTCTATTTTTTCCATGCTAATATAATATTCTATATTATTTTCAGAATTGGTTAAGATATCTTTCATAATATCTATATAGCCTTTTCCAAATATAACTGCATCTGTATGGCTTCTTTGTAATAAACTTTCAATTTCTCCGCTTGGTAAAGATTTATCAAGTGGTACTACAATTCCTACTCCACATAATGTTGCAAGATAGCTTAAACACCATTCATAACAGTTATTTGCAATAATTGCAATTCTTTTTCCTTGTAACCCTAAATCTATCAATGCTGTTCCTAATTTATTGATATCTTGTTGTAACATTTTATAAGTAATATTTTTATATGAAACCTCTCCTTCTTGCTTTTCTTTTACAATAAATGCAATGTTATTTGCATATTTTTGAGCTGATTCATTTATCATCTCTCTAATATCTCTAAATTCTTTTGCATCATACAATACTTCCTTGCTATTCATAAACAATAATCTCCTTTTTGTAATTTAATATAATCTTACACTAAAGGTTACTATTTTACTATTGTACTGTGCAGTCAGTTAAAAATAGATTTAAGAATTCCTAATTTTTAGTATTTGCCCGAGGATAAATTAAGTTTGGGTTTTGTATGTTGTTTAGTCTTAGTATATTTTGTACTGTTGTGTGATATCGGTTTGCAATATATGTTAGGTTATCTCCTCTTCCTATTCTATAATATGTTCCACCTGTTGCATGTATATCATTTGGTCTTATATCTCTTCTTATTATCAATCTTTGACCTGGATATATCAAATTCGGATTTTGTATATTGTTTAAAAATACAATATTATCTATTGTAGTTCCATATCTTCTTGCAATTGTCCATAAATTATCACCTCTTCTTACTGTATATACTGTAGTTGTTGTAGATGTAGGTTCACTGTTTGGTTTATCTGATGTTGTTATTTTTAAAACTTCTCCTACAAATATTAAATTTGGATTTGCAATACTATTTTGTTGTACAATTTCTTCTACACTTACTCCATAAAATGCTGCAATTTTGGATAAAGTATCTCCTCTTTTTACTGTGTAATAAACTATATTGGGTAATTCATCTGGCACTGGATTTAATGGAGGTTTAATTTCTCCACTACTACTTAAAAATATTTCTTTTGTAAATCTATCTAAATCTACATTACCATTAATCCCAGAAATCCTACCCATATCTGAATACTGAAACCCTACCCAATTATTCCATTTTCCATTATCACTTGGGTTTCTTACATCATATTGTGCTACCCATAATGGATATATTCTTGCAAGTTCTTCTGAAAAAATCTCTCTTGCATCATATGTATTTGAATAAATTACCATTTCTTTTCCTGTTAATTCTTCTACTTTTTGTAAAAATGTCTTAGAAATAGAATTTATTTCATTTGTATTTAGATTTCCAAATACTTCAAAATCCATTGCTAATTTACAATTTGGTCTTGTATTAGAAATTACTTTTGCAAAAAATTTTGCTTCTTTTATTGCTTGTTCATTTGTCCTTGCTCTTACAAAATGATAAAAACCTACATTTATTCCACTGTTTATTGCTCCTTCATAATGCCTACGAAAATATGGGTCTTCAAAATTATCTCCTTCGCTCGCCTTTATGTATACTATGTCAATTCCAGCATTTTTTACTTCATTAAAGTTAATATTTCCTTGATATGCACTTATATCAATTCCTTGGTAAATTGTATCACTTGCAGGTGATAATGCATATACCACATTACCATACATTGCAAATGATGATAAAATAAGTAGCCATGTTAAAAATAAACATCTAGTAATCTTTTTTACCATATTATAACCTCCTAAAAAAAGAGTAGTCTCCTACTCTATTTTATTCTGGTTATTCTATTTTTGTTATTCTTACACTATGAATAGTCCTATCATATAAATTGCATAAATTATTAGATATGCTATTCCATTTGTTCTTGTCATTTTATTTTTTGCTCCAATAAATGGGAATAATGCTAATAATACAGTAGATATTATTAATACTAATAATTGGTTATTATAGCTTATACTATAAGTTATTGGTGTAATAATTGATGATATTCCTAATATCAACAATATATTAAATATGTTTGAGCCTAAAATATTTCCTATTGCAATATCACTGTCTCCTTTTATTGCAGCTGTTACAGAAGTAACTAATTCTGGTAAGCTTGTTCCAATAGCAATAATTGTTAAACTAATAACCTTTTCACTAATTCCTAATGTATTTGCAATTAATACACTTTTATTTACTACTAAGTCTCCTCCTATTTTTAGCCCAATAATTCCTAATATAATAAACAATATAGATTTTATAATTGATATATCTTCTTTTGCTTGTACTTCAATTATTGTATCTTTTTTCTCAAATTGTTCTCCCTTTTTTGCCATATAAATAGTGTATCCAATAAATAAAATAAACAAAAGAGTAAGAATTATTCCTTCTATTCGTGTAATATTAGAACCAATATTACACATAACAAATAATGCTAATGTTACAAAAAGAGTAATTGGAATTTCTATTAATCTTGTTTCTTTTTTAAATTCAATAGATTTAATAACTGTAGATAATCCTAAAATTAATAGCAAATTGCATAAATTACTTCCAATTATATTGCCTACTGCCATATCGGAATATCCATCTATTGCTGAAGTAATACTAACAAATAACTCTGGCATAGAAGTTCCTATAGAAACAATTGTAAGCCCTATAATAATTTCTGGTATATGAAATTTTTTTGCTACATTAGATGAACCATTTACTAAAAAATCTGCTCCTTTTATAAGTAGTAAAAATCCTACTATAATCCAAAATACTTCTATTAACATTTTTTCCTCCCCTTTTTAATGTTATTATATTATATCTATTTTTATAACTTGTCAATAAATGATTGTGCTAGTGACTTCGCCACTTACAAAAATGGCTATGCGTTTCGTATAAAAGGTAGATGTAAATTTAAAACTCACATCTACCTTTTTATATAGAATTTTTTATGTTAAACTTTTTTAATTAGAAGCCCATCTTAATACTTTAATGTCTTTATATTTATTTAAAACTTCTCTATATTTTTGGTATTCTTCATCCCATAGCATATTTGGAACTTTATCAAATGCATTAAATACTTTTTCTGCTTCCATTAAGAATATTACTTGCTCTTGTGGCGTAAAACTTCCACCTTTTTTCGCATAAATATATAATTCATCTAATAATTCATTTGCTTTAATAAAACTCCAAAAATCTTTTACATTCATTCCTGCCATTTTTATTTGCATTACTGAAAATAAAATTAATGCAAAAATTATAAAAATTAATACATATATAATTGTTATTAACATATTAACCACCTTCTTAAGTACTTTTTCCTAAGTTTCTTTTGCTTGTACATTTGTATTATAGCACAAAATTACAAAAAATGCAAATTTTTGTAATTTTGATTGTATTTGAATTTCTTAACTAATATTTTTTCTTTAATTATAGTATTGTTGCATTATATTCATTTTAAACATATACCTCTATCTCCTACTTTTTTATCTGCAACATAGTACTCGCTTCCTAAATATGTTATTAAATTTGCTTTTGCAAGGTTTACTTTTCCATTTTCAATAATATCTTCTTTAGCATTTACACAAACAACTTCACCTATAAACATATGGTGTGAAGCTAATGGTTTTATTTCTTTTAGCTTACATTCTAGGTTAATTGGGCATTCTTTAATACATGGTACTTTTACAATTTTAGATTGTTCTTTTGTAAGTTTTGCGATTTCAAATTTGTCTGTGTCCTTTCCAGATTTAGTTCCACAAAAATCAGTTTCCCATACTAAGTTACCATCTGGTATGTTAATTACAAATTCTTTTGTTTGTTTTATAATTTCATATGAATGCCTACTTGGACGTATCGATACATACACAAGTGGTGGTTCTGAGTTTAAAACTCCTGTCCATGCAATTGTTGTAATATTTGCTTCTTCCATACTTCCACAAGACACCATAACTGCTGGTATTGGTGCAAGTGTTGTAGATGGTTCTAAACTTTCTTTCATTTTAAAATTCCTCCTTTTCCTCTTCTACTCTTTGGAATGCTATTTTTCTAGTTAGTTTATCTGCTTCGATTACTTGAACTTTAATTTTGTCTCCTAATTTGTATATTTTGTTTGTTCTTTCTCCTATTAAATGTTTATGCATATCATCATAAATAAAATACTCATTTTCTCCTAAATTTTCAAAACGAATAAGACCTTCTACTGTATTTTCTAGTTCTACAAATATTCCAAAATTTGTAACACTACTAATAATTCCATCATAGATTTCGCCTATTTTATCTTGCATATATTCTGCTTTTTTCAAATCTATACTATCTCTTTCCACTTTTGCAGCTACCTTTTCTCTTTCTGATGATTGTTCGGAAGCCTTTTCCGCAATTTTAAAGTATTCTTCTTTCCATTCTTCTTTTACTTCATAGCCTTGTCTTAAGTACTTAGAAATTACTCTATGAATCCACAAATCTGGATATCTACGAATTGGAGATGTAAAATGGCAATAAAATTTACTTGCAATTCCAAAATGTCCTTTATTTTCGCTTTCATATTTTGCTACTTTTAAAGTACGAAGAATTAGAGTAGATATAACTTTTTCTTCTGGTTTCCCTTTAATTTCTTCTAATACTTTGCTAAATTCTTTTGGATGTATGTTTTCTTTATTTCCTTTAATTTTATATCCAAAATCATATAAAAATTTATTTAATTCACTTACTTTTTCTAAATCTGGTACTTCGTGTACACGGTAAATAAATGGTGCTTCTAACCAATAGAATTTTTCTGCAATAGTTTCATTTGCAGTTAGCATAAATTGCTCTATAATAGAGTTTGCGAAACTTAGCTCATATTTTCCAACATTAATCGCTTTTCCATTCTCATCTAAAGTAATTTTACTTTCTGGTACATCTAAATCTAAACTTCCAGATATTCCTCTTCTTTTTTCTAGGATTTTTGCAAGTTCTTCCATTTTCTTAAATTCATTTATATATTCTTTATATTCCTCTACAACTGCTTTATCTGAATTTTCTAATATTTTAGTAACATTTGTATAGCTCATTCTTCTTGTAACATTAATTATACCTTTAAACACATCTGCATCTACCACTTGCCCTACACTATTTATCTCCATTTCTACAGATAATGTAAATCTATCTTCTCCCTCATTTAGGCTACAAATTCCATTTGATAGTTTTTGTGGTAGCATTGGAATTACTCTATCTAGCATATATACACTAGTTCCTCTTAAATATGCTTCTTTATCTAAATTTGACCCTTCTTCTACATAATAGCTAACATCTGCTATATGAACACCTAATTTATAGTTTCCATTTTCTAATATTTCTACACAAACTGCGTCATCTAAATCTTTTGCATCTTCTCCATCAATTGTAAATATTAATTTATCTCGTAAATCTACACGGTTTGGTATATCCTTTTTTGCAATTTTATCTGATATTCTATTTGCTTCTTCTAGTACATTTTCTGGAAATTCATATGGCAAATGATAGTCTCTTATTAGACACATCATATCTACTCCTGCCACATTTATTCTTCCTATTACTTCTATAATTTCTCCTTCTGCATTTTTACCGCTTTTCAGGATATTTTGTAATTTTTACAACAACTTTATCTAGATTTCTTGCACCATTAAAGTTCTTTTTTGAAATAAATATGTCTGTTCCTAATTTTTGATTATCTGGTACTACAAATCCAAAATTTTTGCTATTGTTAAATGTTCCTACTAATTCGTGAATTTCTCTTTTTAGTATTTTAACTATTTTTCCTTCTTTTAAGTTACTTCCATTTTCCTCTAATATTTTTGTTAAAACAATATCTCCATCTAATGCTGTGTTTGAATTCATGTTTGAAATGTGTATTTCGCTTCCATCTTCTAGCATAACAAAGCCAAAGCCTTTTTGGTGTCTACGGTATATTCCTTGAAAATATGGCTCGTCCATTAGTATATATTGATTTTTCCTATTTTTTCGTATTTTGTATTCTCTTTCAAGTGTGTCTAATATACCTTGTAATTCCTCCTGTTGCTCTTTTGGAACCATAAGTATTTGGGCTATTTCTTTTTTCTTCATTGGTACATATTGTTTATCTTTTATAAATTCTAAAATTATCTCCTTTTTATCCAACTTTTCCTCCTTGTTATTTGTAGTTCATTCTTTACTTTGAAATTGAAACTAAAATATATATTGGTCAGACTACTTTTCTAAAAAACTTACGAAGCTTAGCAGAAAAGCCCCTTTAACAAGGGGGCTGTCGCCGCTCTAGGCGACTGGGGGTTCTTTTATAGCTTTTAAGAACCCTCCGTCAGTCCTTCGGACTGCCACCTCCCTTGTTAAAGGAGGTTTCTTGCATGCCTTCGTAGATTTTCTCATTTTATAGTCTATAATGAATTAATATATTTCAATTCTTAAAACAAAACAGAGCAACATTTGTTGCTCCTTTTATTTTTTCTAAAAACTTAAATTACATACATAATTGAAAGAATAATAGTTAAAACTGCAAATACAACAGCCAATATGATTGTCCATTTTTTCATTTTTCCTTCTTTAGTTCTACCTTTATTTTTTTCATAAAAATTACCTGTAGACCCTGTTATAGTAGCACTTGCTCCACTATCATCTTTAGATTGCATCATAGCAACAATAATTAATGCGAAACATACAATTACATAGATTACCATTAATATATATTTTAAAATTTCCACTTTTTATTTCCTCCTTAAGTTTTATAACATTGATATTTTAGCACAAACAATAATAAATTGCAAATACTTTTCCAAATTTCTTTTATCTTATTAAATCTTCTACTGATTCTCCAATTATTTTATTTACATCTGCTAACATAACATTAAATTTTAGTTCTGCATCAAAATATTTTTTCATCATATCATTTGAAATTAGCTCAGCATATAGTTTTTGCATATCAGCTGCTTTTTCTGTATCTTGACTTCCTTTAGATATTGCTTCAATTTGTACTTCATATCTTTCTTTTTCAAACTTTTCTAACTTTTCTTTTAGTTCTACATTACCTTTTATTTCTTCTTTCACTTTTTTATAATTTATATATTCTTCTGAATTTTTAATTTCATATGCTAATCTATTTGCTGTATCATATACATTCATTTTAACATCCTCTTTTCTTTTATGCGTATGCTTGTCTTTTTCTAAATGCTAATAAATTTGTAATTTCTGTTTCCGTATTTTTTGCTCTTTTTGTTTTTCTTGCTTTTTCTTGCTCTATTTGACGTGCTTGGCGTTCTGCCATTGTTTGGCATATTGCTTTTTGGTATGTAAAGTGCGTATCTTGTGCAATTTTTGCCCAAGTATATTCATTTTTAACCATGGTTTTTGCTTTTTTTACTACTTCTTGTGATAATTGTGGATTATATAATAATTCTAAAATTGAATCTGCTATTGAATTTGGATTTCCTGCATAGCTTTTCATTCCATTTTCTCTATGTTCAACAATTTCATTTAAACCACCAATGTCTGACACAACTACTGGTGTTCCTGAAAGCATTGCTTCTAAGGCTACAATTCCAAATGGCTCATATGTGCTTGGAAATACTGATACATCTGCACATTTATACATTTTACATACTTGTTTTGAATCCATATACCCTGTAAAATATACTTTATTTGATATTCCCATAGAGTTTACTTGTGCTTTTAGTTCATCTATCATTCCACCTTTTCCTGCAATTACCAGTTTTGCATCGTGGTATCCTGCTAAAATCTTTGGCATTGCAGATATTAAGTGCTGTACACCTTTTTCATAAACAAGTCTACCCATAAATAATATAATTTTTTCATTATCTAGTGCATATTGTCTTCTAAAATCGTAATCTCTTTCAATTCCACTAAACATATTAACATTTATTCCATTTGGTACAACATTTATTTTTTCAAAAGGAAGACCAAATAGTGATTGTAATTCTCTTTTCATATAATTACTATTTACTATTACTTCTGTTGATTCATATGTTAACATCCATTCTGTATCATTTATGTATCTTTGTGTTTCATCATGAATTCCTGAATTTCTTCCACTTTCTGTTGCATGTATTGTTGATACAATTGGTATATCATATGAATTCTTTAATGTTTTTGCAGCATAAGCGACTAACCAATCATGTGCATGTATTACATCAAATTTACCTTGGCTTGC
This sequence comes from uncultured Clostridium sp., assembly GCA_947565445.1. GTDB lineage: Bacteria > Bacillota > Clostridia > TANB77 > CAG-508 > RGIG8482. The sequence goes on from CANOGC010000011.1 coordinate 13,505, forward strand.
CATAATTTCACTTGCTTTTGCTACCATATTAAAGTTCATTTGCATAATCCAATCAATAAAGTTATTTGGATTTATCATGTAGTTATCTATTCTATAAACCTTAACCCCTTTATCATCTTCAAAATAAGGCGCATTTCCTTCACGATAAGTAACAACTGTTACTTCATGACCATCTTTTATTAATCTTTTTGATAAGTCATTTACTACTCTTGCAATACCTCCAACTATTCTTGGTGGATATTCCCATGTTAGCATTAGAATTTTCATTGGCATTTACGCCCCTTCCTCACAATTTTCTTTTGTTTTTATATTTTATAAAACCTTAAAATCTTTTAATTTTAGATTTTGGTAGTGTATTTTTTATTTTCTATTTCATTTTATATAATTTTTCTACAAAAGTAAATATGTTTTTAATAAATATAATTACTTTTTTTCAAATGTAATATTATTGTAATATTTTTATTTAAGCATTTACTTGAATTTATTTCGGTTTTAGTATAGTATAGTAGGAGAATTTGTACTAAGGAGGAAATATTAAAAATGCCAAGAGCTACAAAAGATGTAACAAAAAAGGAAAATATAGAAAATACACAAACTTCTAAAAAAACTATAAAACCGACAAAAGCAACTTCTATATCTGAAAAAAATAAAAAAGAAGTTTCTAAAAAGAACACTACAAAAAAAGATACTTCAAAAAGTACAAAAAGTAATACTTCTACTAAAAAGAAAACTGCATCTAATAGTGCAAAAACTACAACTGTAAAAAAGTCTTCCTCTTCTCGTACAAAAAAGACTACTACTACTAAAAAAGAAAGTTTTTTTGCTGAATATTATGATTTACCTTATAGATATAATCAAACAGTAATTAAAGTTTTAGCCCAAACTCCACAAATGCTATTTGTATATTGGGATATTTCAGACGAAGACCGTACTCAATATATAAATAAATATGGTAATGACTTTTTTACTAAAACAAGACCTGTTTTACTAGTTCATAATGAAACAATGAATTATACTTTTGAAGTAGAAATTAATGACTTTGCAAATAGTTGGTATTTACAAGTTTCTAATCCAAATTGTAAATATGTAATAGAACTTGGAAGACGTCCCAATTTATATCAAACTACTATACAAGAAGATTATATATATGTTACTTCTTCAAATCACATGGAGGCTCCAAATGACCATATTCTATTTGAAGAATTTAACCCAAATGTTAGTTATAAAAATGTAAAAACTGGTGAAATTTCTACTAAAGATTTTTCACATTTATCTAATTTTACAAATATTCAAAATATTTATGGAATTTATGATTTATATAAGAAAATATACAAAAATGAGTTATTTGATGAAATAGTAGAAGGAAATCTATCTAACTCTTCTTCTCATTCTTAATACAAAGGAGAAATAAATGAATAAGCAAAATAAAGGATATGTAAGTTTTGTCTTACATGCACATTTACCTTTTGTGCATCATCCAGAAAACGAACATTATTTAGAAGAAGAGTGGTTATTTGAAGCAATTTCTGAAACTTACATTCCACTTCTTACTAATTTTTCTAAATTAGTAGATGATGGTGTAGATTTTAGAATTACTATGTCTATAACCCCTCCTCTTTTAAATATGCTTGATAATAAATTATTACAAAAAAGATATATTAAATACTTAAAAAAACATATTGAGTTATCAAAAAAAGAAATAAAGCGCACTGTTTATGATAAACGTTTAAATGATTTATCTTATTACTATTTTAATCGTTACTCTAATGATTTGCACTTATTTCAAGATGTATATAACTGTAATTTAATAGATGCATTTAAACATTTTCAAGATATTGGTGTATTAGAAATTATAACATGTGGTGCAACACATGGCTATTTCCCTATTTTATATATAAATGAAAATACTGTAAGAGCTCAAATTGCAGTAGGTGTACAAACATATGAGAAATATTTCGGAAGAAAACCTCGTGGTATATGGCTTCCAGAATGTGGCTATGTTCCAGAAGCTGATAAATATTTAAAAGAATTTGGAATAGAATATATTATTACAGAATCTCATGGTATTTTATATGCAAACCCTACACCAGTATATGGCACTTATGCACCTATTGTTTCACCAAATGGTATTGTTGCATTTGGACGTGATATTGAATCTTCTCGTCAAGTTTGGAGTTCAATTAATGGCTACCCTGGTGATTATAATTACCGTGAATTTTACCGTGATATTGGCTATGATGCAGATTATGATTATATAAAACCATATCTTACTTATGATGGTGTTAGAGTTCCTACTGGAATTAAGTATTACCGTATTACAGGAGAATCTTCTGAAAAAGATTACTACAACCCTACTTGGGCAATGGATAGTGTGGAAAAACAAGCAGGCCATTTTTTTGATTGTAGACAATCTCAAATAACAAATCTTTCTAAATCTATGGATAAACCTCCTATTATTCTATGCCCTTATGATGCTGAACTTTATGGCCATTGGTGGTATGAAGGTCCAGATTGGTTATATGTATTATTTAAAAAAATATATTATGATAAATGTGATTTTAGCTTAATAACTCCTAGTGAATATATTGATAAATACCCAGAAATTCAAGTTTCTACACCTTGTCGTTCTAGTTGGGGAGCAAACCGGTTATAGTGGTGTTTGGTTAAACCAAACTAACGACTATGTACATAGGCATTTACATGTAGCTGGTGATAGAATGGTAGAACTTGCAAAATTATATCCAAACGAAAAAAACGCTTTACGAAAAAAAGCTTTAAATCAATGTGCACGAGAATTATTGCTTGCCCAAAGTAGTGACTGGCTATTTATTATTACTAATGGAACTATGGTAGATTATGCAAAAAAACGCATTAAAGATCATATTGGTAGATTTACAAAATTATATGAACACATAAAGTCTGATTCAATAGATGCAGAGTTTTTAAAAGATATTTCAAAAAAAGATCCAATTTTTCCAGATATAGATTATATGATATATAGTTAAAGAAAAGGTAACGGTTTTCCTATCTTCCATTACCTTTTCTTTTAATTATTTTAAACAAGTTTCCAATTAAATACAAAATGCATAAAATAATGTATATCAAAACAATTTTGGTAGATACTATATATGAAAAGAAAGGAGACTTTAAAGCAAAATGAAATCTTTCTGTATTAAAAGCAATAACAATTATATTATAGATTATCTACTAAAAGAATTTTCAAAGATTGATTTAGAAACAGTTTATTTATCAAGTCATACCTTTAAAATTTATGATAATGTAATTATTCATTATACTGGTAATGAGTTAGACACTTTTTATAAATATGTATGTGATATTTTAACAAAATGCATTATCTTTTTTTATGAACGAAAGCTAGTAAAAAACTTTATAGAATACAATTATTTTTATTTTAATGATATTGAAAAACAAAGCATTTTAGATAACTGTACAGATGTGTTTAACGAAGATAACACTTATAATGAAAAATATGATGCTATTTTCGCTTCCCTACACACCTATCTATTAGAGCACAAATCTCTTGTTCTATCAGGATTTATTAACTTTAGGTTAAGTAAATACCGTGATATTCTAGATTATAACACAGATATAGCTGTTAGCAATTTTCTTATTGAACGTGAATACCATGAATTTATTGATATTTTGCACTTATATGTAAGTTCAAAGGAAAGTTTAATTGATACAATTCATCTTGTATATACTAGTAAAGATTCTGTTTTACTTGATGCTAACCACGATCTAATACCAATAGATGACGAACTTCTTAAAGCAAAGTATTTATCTGATATCTCATTTTCTTCTAATGACTATTGTTTAAATACATTACTAAATCTATTACCTGATAAACTATATATTCATTTAGTTAATGGATATGAAGATGAATTTATTACTACTTTAAAACTTATTTTTGACTCTCGTGTCTCTATTTGTACAGATTGTGATATTTGCCATGTATATCGTTTAACTAATTTAAACCTATCTACAGATAATCTTTAGAAATTCTCTTTACTCCATGTAAATTATGAGATATAATAATTTACATGGAGGTTTTATTTTGAAAAATAAATTTTTCAAAATAAAAATCATTTCTATCGCCCTCAAAATTCTACGAATTTTGAGATGGCTAATAAAAACCTCTTTCATTCTCACAATTTATTTTGAGGTTTTTATTAATTTTTTTGCTGAACATAAATTGTTCGAATGGAGGTTTTTATATGGATATAGAAGAAAACAAAAAATTAGTTACCATTCTTGTTCCTGCTTATAATGAACAAGATGTATTAAATATGCTATATGATAGACTAAAAAATATAATGGACAACCTTACAAATTATGATTTTGAAGTTTTATTAGTAAATGATGGTAGTAAAGATGATACTTTAAAGATTATGAAAAATTTACGTATAGCAGATTCTCGTATTTGCTATCTAAATCTTTCAAGAAATTATGGTAAAGAAACTGCTATGATTGCTGGTCTTGATTATGCTAAAGGAGATTGCGTAATTATTATAGATGCAGACCTTCAAGACCCACCAGAGTTAATTCCAGATATGCTTAAGTTTTGGGAAGAAGGTTATGATGACGTATATGCTAAAAGAAAATCTAGAAAAGGTGAAAGTGTTTTAAAAAAACTTACTTCTAAAATTTACTATAAAGTATTGCAAAGCGTTACTAATATTGAAATTCAAAAAGATACTGGCGACTTTAGATTACTTGATAGACGTTGTGTAGAAGCATTAAAATCAATTCGTGAATCTCAACGTTATACAAAGGGATTATTTAGCTGGATTGGATATAATAAAAAAGAAATTTTATTTGACCGTGATCCTCGTGCTGCTGGAAATACAAAATGGAACTATGGAAAACTAATTAATTTATCTATTGATGGATTAACTTCTTTTACCACTGCTCCTCTTCGTTTATCTGCAATTATTGGAATACTAGTTTCTTTTGCTGGCTTTATTTATATGCTTGCTATTATATTTAAAACTATATTTAATGGAATTGATGTACCCGGGTATTCTTCTACAATGGTAGTTATATTATTCTTAGGAGGAATACAACTTATCTTTTTAGGAGTTATTGGAGAATATTTAGGAAGAACTTTTAATGAATCTAAAGGACGCCCTATTTATTTTGTAGATAGATATAATGATGAAAAAGAAACAAATGAAAAGTTAAATAAGTAGCCCCCCAGTTACCTATCGATGACAGCCCCGAAAACTAAAGGGAGCTTTACTCTACTATTTTAGGAGTGAGAATCTATGACAAATTTTGTGTTAAAAATAATTGCTATGGTTACTATGTTTTGTGACCATTTAGGATATTCCTTATATGGCAAATTTTCTAGTTTTAATTATATTGGACGTATTGCATTTCCTATTTTCGCATTTGGAATTAGTGAAGGATATAAACATACAAAAAGTAAAAAAGACTATTGCTTTAGGTTATTACTGTTTGGAATTATATCGCAAGCACCTTTTATGTTTTTTAACTCTATGTTTCGTACTGGTTTTATGCTAAATATCTTTTTTACATTACTAATTGGGTTAATTGCAATAATTGGATATGAAAAGTGTTGTGAACAATTTAAAAATAACTATATTGGCCTTTTGTTAGTAGCAGGGCTTGCATGTACAGCAGACTTTTTAAAAACAGATTATGGATATTTTGGTGTTTTAATGATTTTTATATTTCATGTTTTTAAAGACAAGAAATGGCTTATGTATGTATCTTATATATCTTTATGCCTTGTTAAGTATGTACCACTTGCCATTTTTAGTGGGCTTTATATAGAGTATAGTTTATTATGTATTTGGACTATAGTTCCTCTTATGTTTATTCATTTATATAATGGTGAAAAAGGTAAAAATATAAAATACTTATTTTATGGATTCTACCCTGTCCATTTGATTTTATTATATGTATTTAATATGATATTTATATAGGGATTGCATATTCCAAGCAATCCCTTCTTATTTATCCATTTATATTTTCTGGCTGTGTTGCCATGTTTATTCCTCTTGCTACTATATCTTTCATGTTTTCTATTAAATCATCTATTTCTTTAGGGGTTACTATCATATTGTATTCCCCTACTTTTAAGGCTTCTTTTACTTCTTCATATTTATCTTCTTGTTGTAATTTGTTTAGATATTCGTTTGATTCTGATTTTTCTTGTAGTCTATCTATAAATATATCAATTCCATCAGAAATAAGTGTTGCAAGTTCGACAACTGTTGGTATTCCTAGTGCTATTACTGGTATTCCTAATGTAGACTGACTTAATTCTTTTCTTGTATTTCCTACTCCTGCTCCTGGCGTAATTCCTGTATCTGCAAGCTGAATAGTACTACTAATCCTTTCAATACTTCTTGATGCTAGTGCATCTATTACAATTAACATCTTAGGATGAATGTTATCTACAATACCTTTTAAAATTTCTAATGTTTCAATTCCTGTTGTTCCTAACACTCCCGGTGAAATAGCACTTACTGGACGTGTTTCGCTAGATAATACTTGTGGCATATATGTTAAAATATGTCTTGTTACATCAATTTCATTAATTACTTTTGGTCCTAATGCATCTGGTGTTACATATTGGTTTCCTAAACCAACTACCAAAATCTCATCTTTTGGATTTGCATGCTCTCCAAGTAATACTCTTAATTCTTTTGCTAAAACTTCTGCTGATTCTTGTATATCCTCTTCTGTTGCAACTTTTAATTTTTGAATATCAATTGTAATATAACTACCTACTGGCTTTCCTATTGCTTCTGCACCATTTTTATCTAAAACTTTTACTCTTGAAGTTCTAATTCGTGGGCCATTTTCTTCTTCCTCTGTTTTTATTCCCTCAATTTCTTTGTCTAAATTATTGGCCCTTTTGTATAAATCTCTTCTTTCTAATGCCAAGTCAGTTCTAAAATTTATTTTATCAAACATAAAAAAATCTCTCCTTTTTTCTTTTTATTGTTTGAAAAAAGAGAGATTTTATACATATAATTATGAACAATATCTGCAAAGTATTGATTCTAATCCTATATTTAAATCTATTAGCCCTACTTTATAGTTTGAATCTAAATCTATTAAAGCATGTAATATATCTTTTAATTCTTCTTCACTAAATGAATTTGCTTGTGTTTTATATTTTCCAACTAAAAAGGCTTGGTTTGGTTTTAAATCCAGTACTTCTCCGTACATTACGGTTTTGCCTTATAGCAAGTTTTGTTATATATAATTTCTTAAAATGATTATATAATGTAATTAAAATCTTTTGTATTGGCTCTTTTGCATATAGTAAATTATATAAAACTACCATAGCTTCTTTAATATTCTTTTTACCTAAATTATCTGTTAAATCAAAAATAACACTTTCCATTTGCTTTACTGCAAGTAAGTCTATACTTTCTTTAGTAATAGTTCCATTTTCTCCTGCATATTCAATTTGTTTTCTAATTTCATTTATTAAATCTTGCATATTGCTTCCGTACACATTCTATAAAATACTTTAAAGTACTATCTTCTATGTTTACTTTATATGCTTTACAAATTGCTTTTAACCTTGCTACAAGGTTTGGCAATTTTTGATGTTCAAAATTGCAAATATTTGCACCTATTTCTTCTAAACATGAAAGCATTTTTCCCTTATCTACGGACTCTTCTATAAATATTAAAATATTATCACTTTTTATAATATCACTATTTTCTTTTAAATATTCGCAAATTTTATCTCTTGTATCTGCAAAATTAGCACCCTTTTTCTTAACTTCTCGTTTAAAAAGACCAACATTTTTTACAACAACTAGTTTTTTAGGATAACCAAAACAAGGTGTTTGTAAATTAGAAATTAGATGTTCAATATTTGTATCATTAATCTCTATATCATTTATTCCTTTTACAAGTTCACCAAATAAATTTTTTATCTTTTTTAAGACTGTTTCTATTAAATATGTTTCTTCTCCAAAAAAAAGATATATTTCATTTAATTTTTCTTCTTTTAATTCCTTTTCTAATGTTTCAATTGTCATTGTACTTGCTCCTTTTGGTGTTGTTATAATTTCTGTGAAAATTTTGCACTATGTGCATGGCAAATTGCTGCTGCCATACTATCTGTTGTGTCATCTAATTTTGGTAATTTTTCTACATTTAAAATTGTTTTTACCATTTTTTGTACTTGTACTTTGTCTGCTCTTCCATACCCTGTTACTGCTTGTTTTATTTGAAGTGGTGTATATTCAAATGTTGGAATTTCTTTTCTACATCCTACTACTAAAATTACTCCTCTTGCTTGTGCTACATTTATCGCTGTTTTTACATTGTTGTTAAAAAATAGCTCTTCTACTGAAATTGCATCTGGTTTGTATTCATCTATTATTTGTTCTAAATCATTATTTAATTTTAGTAGTCTTAGCGGAAATGATTCTCCGTGCATTTGTTAATACTGCTCCTGATGTAATTAGTTTAAATTTATTTCCTATATAATCAATTATACTATACCCTGTAATTGCAAAACCTGGGTCTATTCCTAATATACGCATTTTTTGTTTCTCCTATTTGTTTTGGGCACAGTAATATTACATTCTACAAAGTATTTCCCTTAGATTGTGCCCATATATTTTATATTAATCATTTATCAATATTCGTGCTATTTCTGCTACGCTCCAACCTTGTGCTAATGCTCCCTTTGGAAGATATGGTGTTTTTGAATCATGTAGTTCTGCTAGGCTTCCTACCATTCCTCTTTGGTAAAATTCTTTTTCAAATGTTTCTCTAAGATCTTCTTTAAATTCCTCATATTCTTTTTTCAATATTTTTCTCTTTTGTGTATCTTTACATGCCTTTATTATCGCTTTTCTACTATCAGCATATATTCCTAACAACCATACCCATGTAATTCCTTGATGATAGCTTGTATCTCTTTTATATGAGTCTCCTTCATATATTTCTACATAACCCTCTTCTCCTTTTGCAAGTGTTTTTAGTCCATATGAATTTAGTAGTTTTTTTGTAACAGTTTCTACCATGTCTTCTGCCATTTTAGAACTTGGATCTAATACTTTATATGATAAACTTAAACTAAATAATTGGTTTGGTCTTATTTTATTATCTCCTAATACATCATACAAACATTTACGTTTTGATTGATAGAATTTTTCACTAAATGCTATTTTACATTTTTTTGCAAGGTTTCCATATGCTTTTGCTTCTTCTTCTCCCTCAAACTTTTTTGTAAGTTCTTCCATTATTTTTAAAGCATTATACCATAAACTATTTATTTCAACTGCTTTTCCATTTCTAGGTGTAACTGCAAAATCACCATATTTTGCATCCATCCATGTATTTTGTGTTTTAGGTGTTCCCGATACTAATAAATAATCATCATCTAAATAAATATTGTTATCATCTACATCAATTCCTGTTTTATATGCTTTAATAATATCTTTTAAATATGGATACATATTTTCTTTAATGAATTCTTCATCACCTGTATAATTAATATATTTCTTTATTTGCTCGAATAATAGTAAAGATGCATCTGCACTATTATATAATGGTCTATTATCAAAACCTGAATATCCATTTGGAACTAATCCAAATTTTATATTTTTTGTAAATGTTAGTAGTACCTCTTTTGCTATGTCAAAGCGTTTTGTAATTAATAATAATCCTTCAAAAGAAATTAGTGCATCTCTTCCCCAATCTAAAAACCAATGGTATCCTGCAATTAATGTGTATAGCCTAAATGATGGCCTATATACTACAAAATTATCTGTTGCTATTATATAGTCTCTTAAATTTTCTTGTTCTTTTTTAGTCATTTTTTCATTGGTTAATTCTGATTCTACTACTAATTTATCTATCCTTTGTTTTTCTTTATTAATTATATTTTTTGCATTTAATTCATCTATATTTTCTTCTAAAGAACAAACAATAGAAACCTCTTTTTCTTCTCTTGGTTCTAAATTTATTTCATACCTTCCGTATAACTGCATGGTTTTCTTCTGGGTAAAATCCTCTTTTTTCTTCTTCTATATAAAACATATTTTTAAATGTATCATTCTCGTGTTTTATATAGTTTCCTTCACTTACATTTATGTATATTGGTACATCTCTATTATCATCAATTACTATTTTTACTTTTCTTAGCTTTATTTCTTGTTTTAGATAAAAATTATGGTCTGTATTCATCCTATGAAAATCACGATAATTCATAATTGGTGCAAGTGTCAATTTTGCTTGCTTTCTCCCATTTTGTATCTTATATAAAATAGATACAGTGTTTTTTCCATATTCCATACATACTTGTTTTTGTATGGTAGTATCTTCTATTTTGTATGTAAATGTAGGAATATAGTCTTTTTCAAAACTTTCTTGAAATTTATACCCCTCTGATATATAGCTTTTCCCCATATTGGTATATAAATTGTACTTGTTACTTCCTATCTCAATGCTTTCGTCAATTTTAGATAAAATCAAAAACCTTCTAGCAGGAGGTGTTAATGGTGCAATTAAAAGACCATGGTATTTTCTTGTATTACACCCTATAATAGTAGAAGAGGCAAAGCCTCCTATACCATTTGTTATAATCCATTCTCTTTTTAGTCCTTCTTCTAGATTCATTTGTTTTTTACCAAATTTCATTTGTATTCCTCCATTTATCTCTGCTTTTCTCTAAGTCTTTTTTGTCTATCTAATCTCTTTTGATCACTTGTTTTAATTGATTTGATTCTTTCTTCATATTTTTCTGTAAATTTACTTGCTTTTTTTCCATTTTTTTCTACTGGTTTTATTTTTATGTGTTTTGGTATAGTTTTTACACGTTTTTTTAATCTTCTTCCTTCTTTTAATCTTGAATTTAGCAAAACATACTGAGGATCATTTTGCATGTCTCTATATTTTAAATCATCACAAATAATTTGTACTATTGCATTTGCTACTGCTTGTGGACTATGTCTTATATTGTTATCTATAATTGTAGATAAATCTCTTGGTAATAATTTAATACCTTTGTTTTTTGCTTTTTGGAAATCTTGTTCTACTAAATCTTGTCCTTGTTTATTATATCTTCTTACATATTCTGGTACAACTTCTCCTGTATCACATATACAATAGTTTATAATTCCACTTCCTGCATGTTCTATAATTGCTTCAATATGGTCAGATACTGAAAAATTATCTGTTTGCCCTGGTTCTGTCATAATGTTATTTACATATATTTTTATTGCTTTACTTTCTCTAATTGTTCTTGATACATTTTTTACTAATAAATTTGGTATTACATTTGTATATAAACTTCCTGGCCCTATAACAATAGCATCTGCATTTTTAATTGCTTCTAGTACTCCTGGTGCTGGTATACAGTTTGATGGAGTGATATATATTCTTTTAATTTTTGTAACTTTATCAAATACAACTTCTGGTATTTTTTCTTTTTCTTCTACTATCATTCCATTTTCTAGTTCTGCACATATTTTTATTTCATCTAATGTAACAGGTAATACTCTTCCTGTAATGTTTAATATATCTTTACTTTTTTCTATAGATTTTTCAAAATCTCTATATACTTCTTTCATGGTATGTAAATACAAGTCTCCAAATGTTATTCCTCTTAAAGAATCATTTTGAAATTTGTAATTTAATAATTGTTCCATAATTGGCTCATTATATGCAAGTGCACTTAAAGATTCTCTTACATCATCTAAAGGTAACAAGTCTAATTGTTTTCTAGAATCACTTGGTAATTTTCCATAATCTGATATAGTAACAATTGCAGTTAAATTACTAGTATAATCTTTTAAACCTCTTAATACTGTATTTAGTCCAGTTCCTCCACCTATAACAACAATATTAGGTCCTTTATTATATACTTTTTTATTAAAAATTAATGAATTTACATTAACATTTTTGGTTCCTTTTTTTAGACGTAAATCACTTGCTTCTACTAATAGTTCTAATGTCCTTTTTTGCGAAAATACAATTCCTAATATAACAAAAGTAAAACCTGTTACAAATAGAATAGCTACTTTTGCTACTTCAAAAAATGTCATTTCTTTTGCTACTAATATTTGCGAAATCCCATAACATACTAATATCATCCCTAATAATATTAGTAAAATCCATCTTTTCATTTTTGTACTATTTTTAAACCACGAAAAAAATCCCTTCATTTTTGTATCTTCCTTCCTATTTATTGTTCTCCTATTATTTCTATTTCTAAATCTATATTTTTCTTAAATTTTTCATATACTTTTTGTTTTGTATATTCTACTAGTTCTATCACATCTCTTGCTGTTGCATTATTTTCGTTAATAACAAAACCTGCATGTAGATTAGAAATGCTTGCTCCTCCAATTTTATATCCTTTTAGCCCACATTCATCAATTAATTTTGCTGTAATAAAATCTTCTCCTCTTTTAAATGTACTTCCTGCACTAGGATATGTTATTGGTTGTTTTTCTTTTCTATATGTACTGTATTGTTGCATTTTTTCTGATATCTCATTAATATCTCCAATTTCAAATTTTAGTTTTGCTTCTATTATTATGCCTATATTGTTTTTTGAAAAAATGCTCTTTCTATATTCAAATTGTAAATCGTTATTTTCTAATGTTTTTACATTTCCGTTAAAATCAATATATGTAGTAGATATAACTACATCTTTCATTTCTCTTCCGTGTGCTCCTGCATTCATACGGATTGCCCCTCCGAGGCTTCCTGGAATTCCATATGCAAATTCAAAACCTGTAAGAAACTTATTTTTACATTCTACTGCAAGTGCTGTAAGTTTAACACCTGCACCGTACTGTTACTATTATTCCATCTTCTTTTTCTTCAAATTCTTGCTTGTCTAAACATATTTCTAGAGTAATACCTCTAATTCCTTTATCTAATACTAAAACATTACTTCCATTTCCTATAATTGTAAGATTAATATTATGTTGTTTTGCGTATTTTAGCACTTCTTTTATATCTTCTATTTTTTCCACTTTTATATAGATATCTGCTATTCCACCTATTTTAAAACTTGTATGCTTTTTCATTGGTTCTTCTACTAAAATAGTAGAAGTTTTTAATACTTTAGCTAAATCTTGCATAACACTTTTCTTATCCATAGCATCTCCTTTATTTATTATAAAAGCTATCTGCTCTTACATATAGAGCTTTATTATCACTCGTATATTTTTTCGTATTGTTTATTACTTCTCCCGAAATATAGTTTACAATATACTCATCTTCTGTATTTTCAATTCCTATTCTTAGTAATGAAAGTTTATCTAATTTATAGTAATCTTTATTAGAATAACTATCTGGAATATTTACAAGCCCAATTCCCATATTATTTGCAATATTTCTAACATCTATTAATTCCATTTTGTTCCCAACTTTTATATAACTTGTATCTTTAGTTGTTTGATATTTTGCATATTGTTCTAAAATTGCATGTTGTACCATATTTAATTCTGAAACTAGTTTTTTATCTTGTGCCTCTTCAATCATATTATTCCCTACTGTAAGGCTAATTCCTCCTAAAATTAGTAATATAATCATTGTAATTACTAAAGCTATTAATGTTATTCCTTTGTTACTTTTCATACTTTTCTCCTCGTTTGTTAAAATATATTACAATCTTATCATTTTTTTGCATATTTTACAACCAATTTTTTTAAAAAACAAGGATAATTTGTTACTAGGAGCGACTAGTAGTCGCCCGAGAACTTCAGATGACTACTTAAAATACTGATTTAAAGCAATTTCTATGTAGAACGGGCGATTAATAATCGTCCCTACACCGTTCGCATTAGATTTATTTACTAAAACTATTATCCAATAACAAAATTTTCAATATTTTTATAAATTGTATAGACTTTTAATTTATTTTTGTGTATTATATAAAAATAAATGTATATACTAGAAGAAATAATGGAGGGACTTAAATTATGTCAAAATTATTTAAATTTGTTATTATTTTACTAATTACTTTTGTATTATTTACACCTGTTGCAGTAAAAGCTACAAATGTTAACATGAATCTAAATTCTAATGGAAATACTTATGCTAGCAATACATATAATCATTCACAATCTTCTAATACTAATACTTTATCACCAAATACATCTAATAGTCAGTCCAATTCTGCAACTATTTCTAGTTTAAGTGAGTTACCAGAAGCAAGTCTTGGATTAAATAATATACTTAATATTATTTTAATTGTTGTTGGTACTTTATTAGTATTGCTAAGTATTGCAATTTTAATTAGATTAAAACATTAAAATTTTATTTAAATTTTAAAAATTTTTGGAAGATAAACAAAATTTATCTTCTTTTTTCATTTTTCGCCATTTTAGTTTATTTTTTTATGGATATTTTTCTTTAAAATATTAATACTATTACTAGTTTTTAATAAAAAACTTATTTTTTAATAGGAGGTAAGAAATCATGACAAAGAAAATTTTTTCTTTTATTATTGCTCTTAGCCTTATGTTTGCTACATCTTTTGTCTTTGCAACAGGTGAATTAAAAGATTCTGCAGACAAAGCTGGAAATAATATGCAAAATGTTGTAAATGGTGCTGGTACTGTATTAAAAGATGCTGGAGAAGGTATTAAAGATGGTGCAAGAAATATTGGCGAAGACATAAAAGATGGTGCAAGAGATGTTGGTGAAGCTGTAAATGATGGTGCACGTGACATGACAAGAAGTGATAATAATGATGGTTACACTGCTACAAGAACTAATGATAATGGAACTATTATGGGAATGAGTGGAACTACTTGGACTTGGTTAGTATTAGCTATTGCAGCTCTTGCTATTGTTGGTCTTGTTTGGTATTATGCTATGCAAAACAAGAATGAATATAACCATCATAATGACTAATTATAGTTTCTAAAAAGGTCGTAATTTTTATTCGACCTTTTAATTTTTTCTTTTCTTTTTCTATATTTTCATGATATAATACTATAAAATTATTTAGAAAAGAGGAAGATATAATGTCATTGGTTATTGCTAAAAATCCCACTGCAAGGCATAATTATACAATTGAAAGTACATTAGAAGCAGGTATTATATTAAGTGGTACAGAAATAAAATCTATTCGTTTACGGAAAAGTTAATTTAAAAGATAGTTATGCAATTATTAAAAATGGTGAAGTATTTGTTTTAGGTATGCATATTAGCCCTTATGAACAGGGGAATATTTTTAACAAAGACCCTTTACGTGATAGAAAGCTTTTATTAAATAATCGTGAAATTAGTAAGCTTATTGGATTAACTAAACAAAAAGGTTATTCTTTAGTTCCTATGAGTTTGTATTTTAAAGGAAGTTTTGTAAAAATGGAACTTGGTATTGGAAAAGGTAAAAAGCTATATGATAAAAGAAATGAACTTGCAAAAAAAGATGCTACAAGAACTGTTGAAAGAGCATTAAAAAACGAATTTAAAAATTTCTAAGCGGTGGGAACCGCAAAGAAATTCTAGAAATTCCCATATTTATACTGTATGGAGCTTTCCTCCCACAGGGAGAAAATTCCTACAGTATAAAAAATAAGCAATATGAATAAAAAACGAATGTAAGGGCACAGTGGTGTCATGCCTTACAGGTATTCCCTTTAAACGTGCCCCTACATTAAAAAAAGGAACACGAGGTTCCTTTTTTTATTTGAATGATTTTATGATTTTTTCGTATTTTTCATTAATACCTGATGTATTTGCATCTTTATCTGATTTTAGCATTCCTAATGTTAATATGTATGCATTACCATTCTTTTTAATTAATACTTGTGTAACACACATTGTTTGACCTTGGCTACTTGCAACATAATCTAATTTTGCTGCTTTTTGTCCATTTAAATTAATGTAGTCTACATTAACATCTCCCTCAATAGTCATTTGTGATTTAATTCCTGGAATAGATGCCTCTACATATCCTTCAAATGATAATGAACTTGGGAAACTAGATGTTACAACATTAAGTGTTGCTCCTGCTACATCTGGATCCATATACATTGGCATACTTTCTGTTCCTATAGATTTATAGTTTGATGGATATTTAAATTCAATTCCTGATATTTTATCAAATGTTGACCAATCTGGTGTTTCTTCTGCTGTATAAACAGTTAATCCATCTAATTCTCCTTTTCCACCTGTTGTTGTGTCATTGTTTCCACATCCTGTTAAAAGCATCACTGCGATTAGCATAATTATTGCTAATAATCCTAATTTTGTTTTTTTCATTTCTTTCTCCCCTTACTTTATAATTTTTAATTTATATTAAGCTCTGTTACTAGAGCCAAATACCTCTTTCATTTTGTGGCTTACAGTTTTTGTGATTTCTTCTCTTGCTGGTTGTAAATATTTTCTTGGATCAAATACACTTGGTTCTTCTGCAAACACTTTCCTAATTTGTGATGTCATTGCAAGCCTTAAGTCTGTATCTACATTTATTTTAGATACTCCTCTTCTACTTGCTTCATTTAGCATTTCATCTGGTACACCTTTTGCACCAGGAATATCCCCACCATATTTATTACATGTTTCTACTAATTCTGGAATAACTGTTGATGCACCATGTAATACTATTGGTGTGTTTGGTATTAATTCTTTTATTTTTTCTAATATATCAAATCTTAGTTTTGCTTCACCTTTAAATTTATATGCTCCATGGCTAGTTCCTATAGCTATTGCTAAAGAATCACATCCTGTTCTTTCTACAAATTCTTTTGCTTGAGCAGGGTCTGTGTACATTGCATCACTTTCAGCTACATTAACATCATCTTCAATTCCTGCTAATTTTCCTAATTCTGCTTCAACTACTACTCCATGTGCATGTGCATAATCTACTACTTTTTTTGTAAGTGCAACATTTTCTTCAAAATCATATTTTGAACCATCTATCATAACTGATGTAAAGCCTGCATCTATACACATTTTACATGTTTCAAAATCTGGCCCGTGGTCTAAATGTATTGCAACTGGAATATCTGGTGCTTCTTCTACTGCTGCTTCAATCATTTTCATTAAATAATTTACTCTTGCATATTTAATTGCACCATGTGATGCTTGTAAAATGACTGGTGATTTTTCTTGTTTTGCAGCATCCATAATTCCTTGTATAATTTCCATATTATTTACATTAAATGCACCTATTGCATAATGCTCTTTCATAGATTTTTCAAACATTTCTTTTGTTGTTACAAGTGGCATTCTTATTACCTCCCTTTATTTTTTTACATAGGTTATTTTATGTCTAAATTTGTAATCTGTCAAGCCTCTATTTCATAATATTATAAAAATTTTTAAAACTATATCCTTTTTCCTTTAGATATTGGATTATTTCTGGTAATACTTCATATGTTAGTATTTTATCTCCTGCATCATGCATTAAAATTACTACAATTTTCTTTTCTCCTACTGTTTGTTTTATATTTTCTAAAAGTGCCTCTTTTGTTTTTGCTCCTGCTGCATCACTACTTAATGCATTCCAATCTATATATCCTATTTGGTTTTCCATTAATAAATTTTTAGATTCTTTCTTTAATGCATGATATTTTCCTCCTGTTGAACCACCTGGAAAACGAAATAGATGTCCATCATATTCTATACCTACTGCATTTATAATAGCTTGTTTAGTTTTATTATATTCATCTAATACAGCATTAGTACTACTATATATTTTCGCATACATGTGAGAATAACCATGGTTTGCAATAAAGTGTCCTTCTTCATATTCTCTTCTTACAATACTTGGGTTTAATTCTACTCTTGAACCTAACACAAAAAACGTTGCTTTAATGTTTTCCTTTTTTAATAAATCTAGTATTAATGGCGTTACTGTTTTTGATGGTCCATCGTCAAAAGTTAAATATGCTACTTTTTCTCCAGAATTATATATATTATCTAACCTTGCCTTTGATTCTTCTGTATAAACTGGCAAAAAGTTTACTTTTGCAATATGTTTTTGCTTATTAGCATAGCTTTCCACATTTGCTACAACAGTTTGTTTTTTTACAGTATTGTTTTCTCCTATAACCATTTTATTATGATTATGATAAAAAATGCTAACTATAATAGCAGTAGTTATAATTAATAATATAATTACTGTAATAATAACTTTCTTTTTATTTACTTTTGGCTTCACTTCCACTAAATCATAATATAACATTTCTAGTGTCCCCTTTTGTAACTTTTTAATTCTTAAGTTTGTTTTTTGTCATTTTCAAAGTTATTATACACTATATTATTATTTTTTAGTAGTATTTTTTTATTTTTTGTTTTAAAAATTTTATAGTCCACTGGCTCTAGTTAAATTCCCTCTAGTCTTTTGACTGTACTTTTTAGCATTTCTTTGTATTTTTCTAATTTTTCTTTTTCTTCATTAATCTTTGCTTCTGGTGCTTTTGAGGTAAAACCTGGATTTGATAACATTTTTTCTGCTCTTTGTACTTCACTTTCTAGTTTTTCTTTTTCTTTTAGCAATCTTTCCTTTTCTTCTTCTAAATTAACTAAATCTTCAAATGGCATAAATACTTCCATTCCATTTGCTAAAATAGATATAGCATTACTTGGAATTCCTTCTTTTGTTTCTTGTATAATTATTTCATTTCCAAAACCTAATTTAGCTATAAAGTCTTTAGATTCTTCAATTTGTTCTCTATATTCATTTGTTACAAATATAAGGTTCGCTTTTTTTGATGGGTGTACATTCATATTTGCTCTTACATTACGTATATCTATTACTACTTGTTTTAATTCTTCTATAAAATCTTTTGATTCATTATATTCTACTCTTTTTCTCGTTTTTGGCCAATGTGTAACCATTAAATCTTTATCATCATAATTTACTAATTTTTCATATATTTCGGATGTGATAAATGGCATAAATGGATGTAATAATTTTAAACAATCTCCAAAAACATAATTTAGTACAAAACTTACTTGTGTTTTTTCCTCTTCATTTTCACTATATAGCCTAGATTTTGCCATTTCAATATACCAATCACAAAACTCATTCCAAATAAAGTTATATATCTTATCTAATGCAATTCCTAAGTCATAGTTTTCTATATTTTCTGTTACTTCTTTTATTAAATTGTCTAATTTATTTAATATCCATCTATCTTCAATTCTTAAATATTCATTTTTATATTGTTTTGTTTCTTGGTCTTTTGCAATTTCGTTAAATTCCATTATTTTGTCATCATCTGATAAGTTCATAGTAATGAATTTTGCAGCATTCCAAAGTTTGTTTGCAAAATTTGATGCTTGTTCTAGCTTTTCTGGCATATAACGTATGTCATTTCCCATAGTAGTTCCAGATATAACCGAAAACCTTAGGGCATCTGCACTATATTCATTTATTACATCTAATGGATCTACTCCATTTCCTAATGTTTTTGACATTTTTCTTCCGTTTTGCGTCTCTTACAATTCCATGTATTAAAGTATCTTTAAATGGTACTTGGTTTGTAAATTCTAGCCCTTGTGTCATCATTCTAGATATCCAGAATGTAATAATATCAAACCCTGTTACAAGTACACTTGTTGGGTAAAATTCTTTGTAATCTTCATTTTCTGTATTTGGCCAACCTAATGTTGAAAATGGCCATAATGCAGAACTAAACCATGTATCTAATGTATCTGGATCTTGCTCAAAATCTTTTGCTCCACACTTTTTACAAATACTTGGCATAGTTTTTGATACATGAATTTCTCCACATTCTTTACAGTAATATACTGGAATTCTATGCCCCCACCATAATTGACGAGAAATACACCAGTCTTGAATATTATCTAGCCAGTTAAAATATTGTTTTTCATATCTCTTTGGAACAAATCTCATTTCATCATTTCTTACTGAATCTGCTGCACGTTTTGCTAAATCTTTCATGCTAACAAACCATTGTGTTGAAATTTTAGGTTCAATAGTGTGCTTACACCTCTCACATTTTGCTACATTATGAGTATATTCTTCTTCTTTTACAAGTGCTCCAATTTCTTTTAATTTTTCTACTATTAGCTTTCGTGCTTCTAGTAAATCCATTCCTTTATATTCTGGAACTAAATCTCCCATTTTGAAGTTCTCATCAAATACTTCTATTATTTCTAAGTTATGTCTTAGTCCTGCTTGATAATCGTTTAAATCATGAGCAGGTGTTATTTTAACACATCCCGTTCCAAATTCTTTTTCTACAAATTCATCTGCAATAATTGGTATTTCCTTATTCATAATAGGCAAAATACACATTTTTCCTATTAAATTTTTATATCTTTCATCTGTTGGGTGAACTGCTACTGCTGTATCTCCTAACATTGTTTCTGGTCTTGTTGTTGCAACTGTAATGTATGTGTCTTCTCCTTTTATCTTATAGCGTATATGCCATAAATGTGATGGTTCTTCTTTATATTCTACTTCTGCATCAGAAATAGATGTATTACAACTTGTACACCAGTTTACCATTCTTTTCCCTTTATAGATTAAGCCTTTTTCATATAGTTTTATAAACTGTTCTAAAACTGCATCACTCATTCCTTCATCTAAAGTAAAACGATTTCTGTCCCAATCACAAGAACACCCTAGTTTTCTTTGTTGCTCCTGAATTGTTCCACCATATTCTTTTGTCCATTTCCAAGCTTCTTCTATAAATTTTTCTCTTCCTAAATCTTCTTTTTTAATACCTTCATTTGCTAATTTTTGTACTACTTTCATTTCAGTAGAAATAGATGCATGGTCTGTTCCTGGAAGCCATAGGGTTCTAAATCCTTGCATTCTTTTAAAACGGATTAGAATATCTTGTATTGTATCATCTAATGCATGCCCCATATGTAGTTTTCCTGTTACATTTGGTGGTGGCATCATAATAGTAAATGTTTCTTTTTCTCTATCTTCATCTGGTTTGAAATATCCACTTTTCTCCCATTTTTCATATAAGTTTTCTTCAAATTCCTTTGGATTGTACTTGTCTGCTAATTTGTGTTTACACATAATATCTCCTCCTTTATAATTACAAAAAACCTCACCCTGTATAAGGGTGAGGTTTAATTCACGGTACCACCTTAATTTATGATATTTCTATCACATCTTAATTTGCCTATAACGTGGCTTAAACGAATATTTCTACTTACAATTGCTTTCAAAACATTAACTCCAAAGCTACTTCAATTTGCCTTTTTCTTATAGAAACTTTCAGCCTATGGTTTCTATTCTCTTTTAGTAAGTACAAATTTACTCCTCTTTTTCCTTGTTTTTATATATGTTACTATTTTACATTGATACACATATTTTGTCAATCCTAAATATTAAAATAAATTAGTAAAGCACCAATAATTCCTAAAATAAATCCCATTATCTTCATTCCACTTGTCGCTTCATTTTGATCACCAAAACTAAATAATTTTTTTGTTAAAATTCGTGCATCAAATATCATAATTGTTCCTATTAATGCAATTATAACTCCAATTCCGATTAATATTCCTTTTAACATAATTTTCAACATCCTTTTTATTTGATACATATATAATATTACGTTTTTTGGGTTTTGTCAAATGATGTATTATAATCCATATGAACCCTATATAGCTCTTCAATAGGGGTATTGAAGTTTTGCCCAAGAGGGTATTTAACTTTTGTTAAATAGGTATCTTTGTTTTTGTTTATTGGTATTAGTTTTCTCAGTTCTACTTGTTTTGTGTTTTCTTTATAGATTAATTCAATATCAATATACTTTTTATCTTTTAATGAATTTACTAATTTTGATACTTGGGTTATTGATATATTTAGTAACTCACTTATGGTTTTGTTTGTTAAATAGCAATAACTATTTTCTTTG
>CANOGC010000012.1 GCA_947565445.1 uncultured Clostridium sp.
TCTAAATTATAATAATTAGTTGGTTTATCAGCAAATTCGGAATTTCCGAATTTAGTCATTGTATCTGTTTCTACCAATTCGCCCTCTTTGTATATATTCCTTATATGTTCATTAATAGTAGATTTAGCTTTTTCAAATAATTTTGACATTTGTTCTTGTGTAAGCCACACTGTTTCATCTTTTAAATTAACCTCTAGTTTTACTCCTTGATTTTCAAATAAAATAATTTCATTCTTTTTTTCATCCATAAGAACACTCCCTTTTATATAAATATTTAGTTCTTATTGCATATATTTGTATATATTAAATTACATCTATTATTATCTTTATAGAACTATTGTTTGTATTTTATGCCACTTTTACCAATTTGTCAATAGGTTTTACAAAAATTTAGGAAGTAATTATCAATATAACTACTTCCCTAAATTTAAACTCCCATAATGTTATAACCACTATCAGCATAAATTACTTGCCCTGTTATTGCATCTGCCATACTGCTTAATAAAAATGTTGCTACATCTCCAACTTGTTTTGTTGTAACATTTCTATGTAATGGTGCTTTTTCTTCTACAACAGTTAAAATTGAACTAAAATCTTTAATTCCCTTTGCAGATAGTGTTTTTATAGGTCCTGCTGATATCGCATTTACTCTGATTCCTTCTTTTCCTAAGTTTTCTGCTAAATATCTAACACTTGCTTCTAAAGCTGCTTTTGCTATTCCCATAACATTATATCCTTCTAATACTTTTGTTGAACCATGATATGTTAATGTAACTAAATTTGCATTTTCATTTAGCATATCTAATTCTTTTGCTATTCTTGATACTAATACAAATGAATAACTACTAACATCAACTGCATGAGAATATCCTTCTTTACTTGTATATATGAAATCATTTCTTAAATCTTCTGTATTTGCATGTGCAATTGCATGTACAATACCATCTAATTTTCCGTTTTCTTCTTTTATTTTAGTAAATACATCTTTTACTAATTCATCCTCTGATGCTCCATCTAAAACATATGCTATACTTCCTTTAAATTCACTTATTAACTCTTCTATTTTATCCTTATTTTCTTCTCCCATATATGTAAAAATTAATTTTGCTCCATTTTCATATGCAGATTTTGCAATTCCATATGCAATACTCCATTTATTTCTTATTCCCATAACTAATATTTTTTTGTTTTCTAATAACATTTTTATACTTACCTCCTAATTTTTTAATGTTTATAATATCTCATAAGACATCTGTAATCAGCTAAGCTTCAACAACTGTCTTATAATCTCCCATATTTCTAAATTTTATATATCTATCCCCAATAACCATATCCTCATTTAATTTGTTCAATTCTAATATTGATTTTTGTATTTCCTTTTTTAAGTTGTTTGCAATTTTTATAAATGTTTCATCATCTTCACCTTTTGGCTCTTTTATTATTTTGTCTATTACTTTTAATTCAAGTAAATCATCCGCAGTTAACTTCATTTTCTCTGCTGCTTCTTTTGCTCTTGACGAATCTTTCCATAAAATACTGCTATAACCTTCTGGCGAAAGAATTGAATAAATAGCATTTTCTAGCATAAATACTTTATTTGCTACTCCAATGGCTAATGCTCCACCACTTGAGCCTTCTCCAATTACTACTGAAATAATTGGTACTCTTAATTTTGCCATTTCAAACATTGATTTAGCAATTGCTTCTCCTTGCCCTCTTTCTTCTGCTCCTATTCCAGGATATGCACCTTTGGTATCTATAAAAGTGATAACTGGTCTTTTAAATTTTTCTGCTTGTTTCATAAATCTTACTGCTTTTCTGTAACTTTCAGGGTTTGGCATTCCAAAATTTCTTTCGATATTTTCCTTTGTTGTTCTTCCTTTTTGCTCTGCTATAATTGTAAAATTTTGATTTCCTATACTAGCTAAACCACATACCATAGCTTTATCATCTCTAAAAGCTCTATCTCCATGTAACTCTATAAAAGTATCGAATATTTCATTTATATAATCTAGTGATGTTTTTCTTTTTGGATTTCTTGCTATTTCTACCTTTTTCCATGCTGATAATTTTGTATTTGCCATTAGTTTTTACCTCCTTTATGGAGAATTATTAAATCATAAATAGTATCTTTTAAATCTTTTCTTTCTACTATTTTATCTATAAAGCCATGTTCTAATAAAAATTCAGCAGTTTGAAAACCTTCTGGCAATTCCTCTCCTATTGTCTGCTTTATTACCCTTTGCCCTGCAAATCCTATCATTGCATGTGGCTCTGCTAAAACAATATCTCCTAAACTTGCAAATGATGCAGTAACTCCTCCATATGTTGGATCTGTTAATACTGATATATATAAAAGCCCTGCTTCATCTAGTTTTGTAAGTGCTGAAGTTGTTTTTGCCATTTGCATTAAAGATATTATTCCTTCTTGCATTCTAGCACCACCAGAAACTGAAAAGATTATAAGTGGTAGTCTTCTTTCTACTGCTTGTTCTATTGCATATGTGATTTTTTCTCCTACAACAACACCCATACTTCCCATTAAAAATCCACTATCCATAATGCATATAACAACATCTTCTCCTTTAATTTTACCAGTTCCACAAGCTACTGCTTCTTGTATGCCTGTTTTTTCTCTTAATGCTTTTAGCTTTTTAGGATAGTCTTCTAAATTTAATGGATTTGTCGTTTCTATATTTAAGTTAAACTTTTTATATGTATCTTTATCTATCATTAATTCTAGCCTTTTGTTTATATGCATCCTAAAGTAGTGTCCACAATTAGGGCAAATATTTAGATTACTTCTAACAGTTTCTTTATATAATATTTCTTTGCAATTTTCACATTTTACCCATTTTCCTACTGGTATATCTATTCTAGAATTTTTATTATTAGTAGGTATTTGCCTTTTCTTTATTTTATCTACAATCATTTATCATTCTTCCTTTTTAATATTTTTTCTTCAATAAATGAGGTATCAAAATTTCCTCTAATAAAATCTGGATTTCTAATTATTTCAAATAAGAAATCTTGGTTTGTTTGTATTCCATCAACTACTAGTTCTTCTAATACTCTTTTTATTTTACTAATTGCTTCATTTCTATTTGTTCCAAATGCAATTATTTTTGCTATCATAGAATCATAATTTGCTGAAATTTTATATCCCTCATATATTGCACTATCTATTCTTATTCCATTTCCTCCTGGTAAATGAAGCCCCTCTATTGTTCCTGGACATGGCATAAATTTCTTGTTTGGGTTTTCAGCATTTAACCTACATTCTATTGAATGTCCTCTAAATTCTACATCTTTTTGTTTTATTTTTAGTTCATCTCCTGCTGCAATTCGTATTTGTGTTTTTACTAAATCTATTCCTGTTCTCATTTCTGTAATTGGGTGTTCTACTTGAATTCTTGTATTCATTTCCATAAAGTAAAAGTTCTTATCTTTATCTACTAAAAATTCTACTGTGCCGAAGACTTGTATAGTCTGCCGTTTTTGCTGCTTTTATAGCTGCATTTCCCATTTTATTTGCTATTTTTTCATCTATTGCAGTAGATGGTGTTTCTTCTATTATTTTTTGATGATTTCTTTGTATTGTACAATCTCTTTCTCCTAAATGTATTATATTTCCATGTTCATCTGCTACTATTTGAATTTCAACATGTCTTGGATTTTGAATAAACTTTTCTATGTAAATTTCATCATCATTAAATGAGTTTTTAGCTTCTTGTTTTACTATTTCATATTGTTTTTCTACTTCGTCTGAGCTATTTGCAATTCTAATACCTTTTCCCCCTCCACCTGCTGCTGCTTTTAATATGATAGGGTATCCTATTTCTTCTGCTATACAAATTGCATCTTTTAGGCTTTTTACACTTCCATTTGAACCTTGTATAACTGGTACTCCTGCTTTTTTCATCATTTCTTTTGCATTTGATTTATTTCCTAATAAATCTATAACTTCAGATTTTGGACCAATAAATTTTATGTTTGATTCTTCGCATATTTTTGCAAATTTGGAGTTTTCAGATAAAAAGCCAAAGCCTGGATGGATACTATCTGCTTTTGTTACATATGCTGCTTGTATAATGTTTTTTATGTTTAAATAGCTTTTGTTTGCAGGCGCAGGGCCAATACAAATCGCTTCATCTGCAAGCCTTGTATGTAGTGCGTCTTTATCTATTTCAGAATACACAGCAACTGTTTTTATATTCATTTCTTTGCATGCTCTTATAATACGAACTGCTATTTCTCCACGGTTTGCAATTAATATTTTATTCATACTCATTTTCACCTCTATTAAATGTTTTATTGCTCACATGTAGATATATTTATTTTATTCATGAAAAGATTATAACCTTCCCACTGATGCTGTAACAGGCAAAGCCTTAACAGCATTCAGCGGTCCCCGCGTGGTTAAATCTTTTCATTCCTAAAATAAATAATATCTACATTTTGTGCTAATTATACTAATGCAAATGTTAATTCACCTTTAGCTACAACTTTGCCATCAACTGTTGCTAATGCTTCTCCTACCCCTATTGGACCTTTTCTTTTTATAATTTTTACTTCCAATTTAAGCCTATCTCCGGGAACTACCATTTTCTTAAACTTCATTTTATCAATTCCACCAAATAAAGCATTCTTTCCTTTATTTTCTTCCATACTTAATATAGCTACTGCTCCTGTTTGTGCTAAACTTTCTGCAATTAACACACCTGGCATAATTGGATTACCCGGAAAATGCCCTTTAAAATACCATTCTTCACTATCTACATTTTTATATGCAACAGCAGATTCACCAGCTACATATTTTTCCACTTCATCAATCATTAAAAATGGTTCTCTTTGTGGAATTATTTCCTTTATTTCTTCTTTATTTAACATTTATTTTCCCTCTTTTCTTTTTTAAAAATTAACACAAACATTTATCTTTCGGGCGATTACTAATCGCCCCTATGCTTTCTCTACTATTACAATTTGCATTTTACATAAAATTATGGTATAATGTAACTATGACACAATAACAAACACTATAAAGTGACGTAGAAAGGAGCCACCTATGACTTATTTTCAGTTTAATTCAGATGTTGCAAAAAAGCACATCCAGAACCATGAGGAAGGATTTACTCAGGTCGCAAAAAACATTCTTCATAAAGCCGAGAACGCTTTTAGGAATGGGCGGTGCTATTTAGATCAGAAATTCACCATAGAAGATTTTGATTCTTCTCTTGATGAAGAAGTAACAGACTTTTTAGAAGCTTGCATCCCTTATTCTCATCTATGGGTAGATATTCAGCATGGACTGGATGGAAGAAAAGCAAAGATAATTCTTTACACCACCAGCACAAGTACCATTTATACGTTGTCCTAGATGGAAGAAAAGCAAAGATAATTCTTAGCTAAATTTTTCGATGGAGGGTAACTTCGGTTGCCCTCTTTATCGTATTCTAAACAATGGTGTTCCGTATTCAACTGTTTCTCCATCTTTTACTAAAATTTCTACAACTGTTCCTGCATATTCAGATTCAATCTCATTCATTAGTTTCATAGCCTCTATAATGCAAAGAACATCACCTTTTTTTACTTCTTTTCCTACTTCAACATAAGCTTCAGCTGTAGGAGATGGTTTTATATAGAAAGTTCCAACCATTGGAGACTTTACAATATTTCCTTCCTCTTGTTCCATTTCTATTTGTTTTGTTTCTGCTTGTGAGCGATTACTAATCGCTCCTACATTGTTTGTTTCAATTGGTTGACAATTAATAGTTGCCCCTATAGTTTCTTTTTTCATGCTTATTTTAGTACCATCTGGAAAATCAATATTAATTTCTGTTAATTTTGAACTTCCCATATCTTCCATTAATTGCTTTATTTTCTCGTATTCCATTGTTATTCCTCCCATTTTTTCATTATGATACTAGCATTATGCCCACCAAATCCCAATGAATTTGACATAGTAATATTTAGTTTTGCTTTTCTTGGCTCATTTGGAACAATGTCCAAATCACACTCTTCATCTTTTTCTTTGTAATTTATAGTTGGTGGAACTAATTCATTTTTCATTGCTTTTACACAAATAACTGCTTCTACTGCTCCTGCTGCTCCTAATAAATGACCAATATTTCCTTTTGTAGAGCTTACCATTACTGTTCTACTTGCTTCTCCTAAAGCAGTTTTTATAGCCATTGTTTCTGTTAAATCATTTAAATGTGTTGATGTACCATGTGCATTTATATAATCTATATCTTTAGGCTCTATATTTGCGTCTTCTATAGCTCGTATTATTGCTTTTGCTCCACCTTCTCCATCTGGACATGGTGATGTTATATGGTATGCATCTGTTGTGCTTCCAAAACCTATAAGTTCAGCATATATATTGGCACCTCTTTTTCTAGCATGTTCTAATTCTTCAAGTACAAGTATTCCTGCACCTTCTCCCATTACGAAACCTCTTCTTTCCTTATCAAAAGGAATGCTTGCTCTATTTTTATCTTCTACTGTACTTAATGCTTTCATATTTTCGAACCCTGCTATTCCAACAGAGCAGATTGATGCTTCTGTACCTCCTGCAATAATTACATCTTCATACCCTTGTTTTATTGTTTTATATGCTTCTCCTATTGCATGTGTAGAAGAGGCACATGCAGTTACTATTGATATTGATTCACCTTTAAAACCAAATTCTATTGCTATGTTTCCAGCTGGCATATTTGCTATTGCCATTGGAATAAACATTGGAGATACTCTGTTATTTCCTTTTTCATAGTTTGTTTCACATTGTTCTTGCATTGTTTTTAGTCCTCCAATTCCTGAACTTACAAAAACACCAACTCTTTCATAATCTGTATTTTCTTTCGAAATACCACTTGTTTTTACTGCTTCTCTTGATGCTATTACTGCAAATTGTGAAGACCTATCAAACCTTTTTGCTTGTTTTGGTTCAAAGTAATCTAATGGGTCATAGTTTTTTACTTCTGCATCTAATTTTGTTTTAAAATTACTATTATCAAATAATGAAATATTATCAATTCCACATTCTTTATTTTCTATTCCTTTCCATGTTTCATCTACGTTTTTTCCTATTGGAGTAATTGCTCCTAATCCTGTTATAACAACTCTTCTTTCCATTTTTTCAATCCTTTTCCTTAAATTTTTACATTAGCATACCGCCATCTACATGAAGTACTTGCCCTGTTATGTATGAACTATCTTCACTTGCCAAAAACTTAACTACATTCGCAACATCTTCTGGTGTTCCAATTCTCTTTAATGGAATATTTTTTTCAATATCTTGTTTAATTTCATCTTTTAATACATCTGTCATACCTGTTTCTATAAATCCTGGTGCTACTGCATTTACTAGTATATTTCTTGAAGCTACTTCTTTTGCTAAACTTTTGGTAAATCCTATTATTCCAGCTTTTGAAGCTGCATAGTTTGTTTGCCCTGCATTACCAGATACACCTACAACAGATGATATGTTTATAATTCTTCCTAAACGAGCCTTTAACATATGGCTAATTACATTTTTAGTTACATTAAATGTTCCTACTAAGTTTGTATCTATAACACTTTCAAAATCTTCTTTTTTCATTCTCATTATTAATGTATCTCTTGTAATTCCTGCATTATTTACTAAAATATCAATTTTACCAAATTCTTTTATAACTTCTTCTACAAATTTCTCACAGTCTTCAAAAATTGCTACATCTCCCTTAACTGCTAAGCATTTTACATTGTTTTTTTCTATTTCTTCTTTTGTATTTTTTAAGTCATCATTTTCTGTTCTATAATTTATTGCAATATCATAGCCATTCTTTGCTAAAGTTATTGCTATTTGTTTTCCAATTCCTCTTGTAGCCCCTGTAATTAAAGCAACTTTACTCATTTTCTTTTCCTCCAATTTCTTTTATTGTTTCTTTTAAGGTTTGAACATCATTTATGTTTAATATTGTTATTTCTTTATCTGTTGGTGTTCTTTTTACAAAGCCAGATAATGTTTTTCCTGGTCCTATTTCTATAAATGTATCTATTCCATTATCTAACATGGTTCTAATTGTTTTTGAAAACCTAACTGGATTTATAATGTGACTTGCCAAAATTTCTTTTACATTATCTGTATCTTTGTAAAAATCTCCATCTAAATTCTTTATTACTTTAGTTTCAAATTTATTAATTGTAATATTCTCAAGCTCTTTTCTTAATGCATCTGCACTTTCTTTTAGCCTTTCAGTATGAAATGGTCCTGCTGTTTTTAAAACTCTTACTTTTTTTGCTCCCATTTCTTTTGCAATTGTTTCTGCTTCTTCAATCCCTTCTTTTTCTCCAGAAATTGCAACTTGCCCTATAGTATTATAGTTGGCAGGAACTACGAAGCCTGCTTTTACTTTTTTACAAACTTCTTCTACTTCTTCATCTGAAAGCCCCATAATTGCTGCCATTTGCCATTCACCTTTAGGAAGTAGATTTTGCATGTATTCTCCTCTTTTTTTAACAATTTTTACTCCTTCTTCAAATGAAAGTGCATTACTATTTATTAATGCTGAATATTCTCCTAAACTTAAGCCCGCTGAAATTTCAGCTTTTATTCCATTTTGTTTTAGAATTTCTAATATTGCTAAACTTTCTGTAAGTATTGCAAGTTGTGTATATTTAGTTTGGTTTAAGATTTCTTCTTCTCCTTCAAATGATATTTTAGCTATATCTATTCCTGTTATATTTTGAACCTCATCATATATTTTTCTTGCTTCTTCATATTCTTCATATATGTCTTTTCCCATTCCTACACTTTGAGAACCTTGACCAGGAAATAAAAATCCAATTTTCATTTTAATTACCTATCCTTTCTAGTATTACATTTTCAAATATATTACAAAATTCTACTATAAACTGCATTACATTTACATTTATGTTAAATTCCTTTTTTATTGATGTTGCTATATTTTTTATATCCTCTGTGAAGTTTTCTTTTATAGTATTTATTCCAATTCCAATTACTAAGTATTTTACTTTTTCACAAATAACTCTCGTCTCGGTTAGGATTCCTCCTATTTTTTTATTGTTATATACAATGTCATTTGGCTCTTTTATATTTAAAGTAATACCATATTGCCTTTTTAAAATATTTACTATTATATTTGCAATTTCCTTTGTTAATCCATCTAAGTTTTCAATGTTACAATCTACTTGCATAAAAAGCGAAAATGCAATATTTCCTTTTTCATCTGTATGCCAAACTCTCCCATGAGTTCCTATCCCTTTATTTTGAATATCTGCAAATATTAAAGTCCCATTTGTAATAGATTCATTATCTATTAACCTCCATATCTCTTTTTGTGTCGAATCTATCTCTTTATAGTAAATAGTATTTCTTCCTAAAAATTTAGTTTGTAAGTTTTCTAATTGCATCTAAATTGTCCTGCCTTTTTATTTTATTTGTTGTTGTTCTAATAAGTGGTTCTTCTGTTAATATAATTCCTCTTATTGCTTTATATTTTGGCATTGTTTGATTAATTTCTTTAATTTTTTTTGATAAAACTTTATGTATTTGTTCATCTGTCTCTACTTTATAAACATTTTTTACAATGTCTTTATCAAATACAATTTTTACATTTATTTTTATATCATTTTCATCATCTGACTGCTCTTTTCCAAAAATAAATGACTCTTGTACACCTTCTATTTTGTTTACTAGGCTTTCCATTTCTTCTGGGAAGATATTTTTACCATTTTTTAAAACAATTACACTTTTCTTTCTTCCACAAATATATATATATCCTTCTTCATCAATCTTAGCTAAATCTCCTGTAGAAAACCAACCTTCTTGTAATGCTTCTTTATTTGCGTTTTCATCTTCATAATAGCCTAACATTACACTATCGCCTTTAACAACTAATTCTCCAATTCCTTCACTATTTTCATCTACAACTTTTGCTTCTACACTTGGAACTGTTTTTCCAATTGACCCTACTTTATAGTGTTTATTTGTTCCAACTGCTACAACTGGTGATGTTTCTGTTAATCCATAACCTTGTACAATATTTAATCCTAATAACCTATATTTTTCTTCTATTGTTTTATCTAGTGCAGCTGCTCCACTTATAAATAATTTTATTTGTCCACCTAACATATTATGTATTTCTTTAAATACTTGCTTTTTTTCTTCCATAGAGGCATTTCTATATTTTTCTTCGTTTTCTAATATTGTCTCAAGTTTCCCCTGTTTTTCTAATTGTTTTCTAATCATCATAAAAATTTTTTCATATATTGCTGGCACACATGCCATAATACTTACATTATATTCATTTAAGTTATCTACTATGTGCCTTAATCCATCACAAAATACAGTTTGAGCTCCTTTATATAGTGAAAATAGAAAACCTACTGTACATTCAAATACATGATGTAATGGTAAAACTGAAAGAAATGTATCTTCTTTTGTTACATCTAAAATGCTTCCTATATCCATTAAATTTGTACAAATGTTTTTATGTGAAAGTGCTACAATTTTGGATTTTGATGTTGTTCCTGATGTAAATAGCATAATACTCATTTCTTCGTTGTTAATTTTTGCATTTAAAAATTCTGTATTACCCTCTTCTATTAATCTTTTTCCTGTTTGTATTAGTTCTTTTTGTGAATATATACCTTCACCATGCCTCTCATTATCCATAGATATTAAGTGTTTTAACTTGTTTTTCTCACTATATCTAATTTTTTCAATCATCCCCGCATGTTTTTTGGTATAAAATATAGCTTCTACTCCAGACCTTTCTATTACAAGTTCTAGTTCATTTTCTGGTAGTAATTTATCTAATGGTACAACCACCCCTGTACCACATACAACTGATAAATACGCTATTTCCCATTCGTAACTATTTTCTCCAATAACTGCAATTCTTTTTCCTTTTAGTCCTAAATTTATTAGTGATGTTCCTAAATTGTTTATCATATCTCGTACTTCTGAATGCGTAAAAGTTTGATATTTTCCTTCTTCTATCTTTATTTTATATGCTGGTCTATTAGCATACAATTTCTTAGTTTTATTTAACATATCTTTTAAATCACTTATTTCTAAATAATCATATAATCTATTACTCATTTTCCCTCCTGCTTTTTTATTTTTACCTATCTTATATATCATAATATTATATAAATGTCTTTAGACTGGTAGGTCAGTATAATGTATTTTCAACTAAATTTACTCATTTTCTCTACATATTCCATATCTTCTATTTTAGAAATTGCAAAGCATTTCTTTCCTAAATCTTTTAATGATGCTCCACAGTGATACAATTCTTTATTATCTATTAATATAAATCTATCATGAAATTTGTTTGTATATGAAATTTTTAAACTTGAATATTGTTTGTTAAACTTACTGATATCTAATTTGTTAAGATTACAATTTTGTGATGTTAAAATAACTACTTCTACACTTTCATTTTTCTTTGATAACATTTTCAAAATACTATCATCTATATAATTATCTATTATTACAATTTTGACTTTGGCTTTTCTTATAATATCTATTATTAAACTGTATGCATCATAAATCTGACCATTAAAAAATATCTTTTGCTTAAATTCTGCTTGTTTATCTTTTTGTAATTCGTCAAATACTATATCAAACTTTTTATCATGTTCTAATAGTTTTGTTTTCATTCCGTCTATTTCTTGAAAAACAAAAGCATTATTTACAATAAATTTTCGCATTTCTACAAATGCTCTCATTATATTTATACTAACTTGTATTGCAATTTCATTTTTTAAAATTCCAGCTAGCATAGAAATCCCTTGTTCTGTATATACATAAGGTACATACCTTCTACCTCCATAATTTTCTGTTTCTAAACTTGAGGTTCCAAAATGGAACCTCAAGTTTTCTGCTTCACTTTCTGTTAATTGAAAACAAAAATCTTCTGGAAATCTATCAAAGTTTCTCTTCATTGCCTTATTAATATTTTTAGTAGTATAGTGATATAACATAGCTACATCACTATCTAACATTACCTGTTTTCCTCTAATTGTATAAATTAAATCTTTAATATTATCTACTTCATATGCTACTACATTTAATTCTTCATTTATTGGTGTAATACTATTATTTTCTTTTTCCACTAATATCACATCCTTATTTTTGTAACCATTTTAGAACATATGTTTTTACTTGTCAAGTATTTTTTGTAGTTATTTAAAATAAAAATGATTTTTATTCGAGACTGCTGAAAAAGCAGTCTCTTTTTATTCCTTCTTATTTTTATATTTTTCTAATTTTTGATTTAGCTTTCTGTAAACCCATTCTATCATATACTTTTCTGTTGATATTTTTTCTACATCTTCTATATTAACCCATTTTATACCACTATTTTCATCTTCTTTTACTGTAGTTTCTTCGTTTTCGTCTACTTCTAAAAGATATGTTAAATTTAAGTGTACATGGCTTGGTACATATTTTCCTCTTTTTATATGTCCTTCTACTGGTGCTACTTCTAACGAATATATATCTTCACTTAATACTTTTATATTCTTAACACCTGTTTCTTCTTTTAACTCACGAATCGCTGTACCTAATAAATCTGTTTCTCCATCTGCATGTCCACCAGACCATGTCCAAGATTGATATATATTATGGTATAGCATTAATATTTTTGTTCTTTCTTTGTTTACCACCCATGATGATGCCGTAAAATGTCCAAATTCATTGTTTCTAGTAAGTACATCATCAAATGTGTCTATATATTTTAACATTATCTGTTTATCCTTTTCTTCTTGCTCATTGTATGGGTTATAATTTTGTATTTGTTGTCTTAGTTTTATTATTTCTTTCATATATTATTTTTTACTCCTCTATTACTTGTTTTATTACTACATTCTATTTGCTTTTTATACCTTTCCTCTTCTGAAAAGACACAACCACAATATTTCTGCATATATAGTCCTAGTTCTCTTGCTTTACTTTGCCCTTCTCTAAAGCCTGTTCTAAAATCTCTATACAAAAATGTAATTCCATACTTTTTTGCAAGTTTCTCTCCTATTTCTTTTAGGCTCTCATGGTTTTGGTAAGGGCTTACTAATAATGTTGTTGTAAATGCATTATATTCATGTTCTTTTGCATATTTTGCAGTTTGTTCTAAACGAACTCTATAACAATAGTTTTTACAACGATTTTGTAAGTCTCCTATTACATTTTTACAAAATTCTTGTAACCCATAGTTTTCCTCAAATATTGCTTCTACTCCTATTGAATTTGTATATTCTTTTAAACAATCACGTCTTTCCTTATATTCTGTATATGGATGAATATTTGGATTATACCAATATACAACTGGCTCAATTTTTTCTTCTCTTAAAGAATCTATACAATATACACTACAAGGCGCACAGCATGTATGCATTAATAACTTCATTTGCTTCATCTCCTACTTGTTCTTTATAATTCCTCCACTGCTATTTTCAAAAACGACTTCGTTTCCATCTAATTCTAAATCATTTTGATACATTTCATAATAGTCACTACAGTTAAAATAAACTAAATATTCATATTCTCCTTTATTCCAGTTCTCAATATAGTTTATTGTAGTTGCATAATTTAAGTTATCTTTAAATTTATATTCTAATAAAGCATTAAACCAGTATTCTTGCCTTTGGTTTCCTATTATTAAAGTATTGTTATTTTCTAATGATAATGAATTTTCCTTTATATATTCTAATATTTCTAATTCTTCTTTTGTAAAATCTATCTCTACCTTAGTTAATACAGTCTTATTAATTCCATATATATCCATTACATCTGTTATTTTCTCATTTTTATTAAATGTATCTTTTGTAATTTGTACATTACTAGTAAAAAATGATACTATCATAAATAAAATATATATTGATACATATGTACATGCAAATATCTTTCCATTTCTCTTTTCCACTATATAGCATATTCCTCTAAAAAATAGGTAAATTACAAATTGCCATAGTACAAAATAGGTTTTAAAGAAATAGTATGTTGACATATTTAGTTTGAAAATACTAATATATAGCACACACATATACATTATAAATATAATAATGCTTATTACATCAAATTGCATTTTCTTTTGTTTCATTAAATAGTATATCATAAAAGGAATAAATAGTAATACATTTGAATACAAGTTTCTATAAATATATCCTTCTACTTGTATTACACTTCCTACTTGAATTTGACTAGTAGATAGCATTCCTGGAAGTACATGATATAAAAAGCCTACAACTGTTGGAACTACAAGTGTAATTAATGTATATACTACTACACTTTTATTAAACCATTTTCCATTTTGTTTATGGAAATAAAATATGTAATATACAAATATTGCCCCATATACTGGTGGTGCAAATAAGTAATATGAAAAGAATAGTTCAAAGCATAGCAAAAATATAGGTGCTGTTTTTTTCCATATAGCTTGTTCTTCTTCCCATTCTTGCATAATAGCAACGATTCCATTTATGCATAGTACTCCTAAACCTAAATAGAAATACCCAAAAAGCATGTTATTTAGTGGATAACCTAATAGATATATAACTGATATTATACCTGCTAAAACATATGTAAGCTTATTTTTAGCATATTTTTTTATTGTTACAAAAAATAGCATACCACTTAAGAAAAGGGTAAAAATATCAAACCCAATAAAAACATTATATAGGTTCATTTCTCCTATAAAAGGTGCAAATACTTTAAATAAAATTCCAATATTACTATATGCTCCTGGCATCATAGCATTAGCAGTTTCTACGTTTTCTACTTTTAGTAGTAAACTTTCATTTTCATAAAATTCTCTTGCTGAAATATAATGTATAGAAGAATCTGTTGTTATATATTTAATATTAAGTGGAAATCCAAAGTCTAAGTAAGAAATAACCATTACTATAACTAAAAGAAGTGTTATAAATATTAAATCTCTTTTTTCAAAATAGTATTGTTGTATTTGCTTTTTATAAAACATTATACTTGCCATAACTATTAATAAAAGTACATTTATAATAGTTAATGAAGTTAGTGTGATTGGTATTTGCAAAATTGTAAATATATAACTAATAAAAGTTTGATAGCACAAAAATAATACTAATGTAATTGTAATAGTTTTTACAATATCTAACTTCTTTTCTGTTTTCTTTATTAATATAGCACCAATTAATAATAATATAGTACAAATACAATATATAACCGACATATTAATCACTATCCTGTCCTATAATTTCTAATATTTTTTCTGAAGTTTTTTCCCAAGAAAATTGTTCACATACTCTTTTATGTAGGTTTTCTGCTATTGTTTCTCTAAAAGATTTATCTTTTATTACTGTTTCTAACTTATCTGTAATATCTAAAACCTCTGGTTTACAAAGTAGCCCATCTCTTCCATTTTCAATTATTTCTGAAGTTCCCCCTACATTTGTTGCTACAACTGCACATTTCATTAATCCTGCTTCTAATACTGTTGTTGGTAAACCTTCTGAATATGATGGATTTATAAAAATATCTACACTATTATATAAACTCATAACTTGTTCGTGAGTTAAACTACCGTGTAAAAACTATATCTGGGTTTTCTTTACTTATCTTATCTTTTAATAATCCATCTCCTGCTATAATTAGTGAAATATCATAGTTTTTCTTTAAATTTTTATATGCTTCAACTAGTTCACAAATTCCCTTGTTTTGAATTACTCTTCCAACAAAAACTATTTTTATTTTGTTTTCATCAATTGCTAATTCATATTTCTTATTTTTATATTCATCATATTCTTGTGTATCAATTGAATTATATAAAACACCTTTTGATACTATTTTAAAGTGTTCTAACCATTTTACACATTCATTTGAAACTCCATAAAAATCTTTATTAAATGTTTTTACAATAGATGTAAGAAAATGTTCATACCAAGCACCTAGAGTTTCAATTATTTTATTATCTTGTGTAAAATGAGATGTGCCATGTTCTATTAAAATTGATGGTATTTTATTTCTTCTACTAAATACTCCCCCTTGCATTGTAGTAGACCAAAATCTAGTTTGAAAAACACAAAAATCTATATTTTCTTTTTGAATTTCTTTAATTAGTTTTTTCTGTTTTTTATTAAACTTCAAAATAGGATGACGATTTACAAAAAAACTGTATGTTGGAAGTCTATATATTACCGCTTCTTTCGTCTCTTCTACTTCTTTTAAAGAATTATCATAGCGACAAGTAATAATAAATACTTTGTATCCATGTTTTGAAAGTTCACTTGCTAGATGATATGTATATCTCTCTACTCCTCCTACATGAGGTAAATAGTAACCAGTAAAAATCGCAATTTTTTTCAATATGCTTGTTCTCCTTAATTTTTTAAATCATTTTTAGTAAAAATCCTATTCTTAAAGTAATCTCCTCTTTCCATAAATTCATAATTTTTTTAGGATAAAAAATTTTTCTTAACTGATTTTTACAATTAGTATCTTTAATAAATAAATCTATTGTTTGTTTTTGATTTTGGTTTAAGTCTTGATAATAGTAATTTGCAAATTCCTGAATTTGGTTTTTAACTTTTGGAAAGTGCTTATTATTTGTTAATCCTTCTAATGGTTTCTTTTCTTCTCTATAATCTTTCGTACTTATATTATTAGAGTGCATTCTATGCCTTACTTTTGATACATCATCATATATTACTTTTCCAAATGCAGAACAAACCATATATATCCACCAATCATGTCCTAATAAATTCTGATCTGGAAAATTTGATAACATTTTTTCTCGTGCATTTTTGTTTATAAGTGTTGCCATTCCTGCGTTTACACATTCTAATAAAGAATTTGTAAAACTTATTTTATCTCTTTTTTGTGGATGTTTCAAAAATTCCATATTTGAATTATAAAAATCATAATTAGAATAATACATAAGTGGTATTTCTAGGCAACTTTGTTCTTCTAATATTTTTACTGCCCTTTCAATTTTGTCTTTTTCCCATATATCATCTTGGTCAGAAAATGCATAATAACTAGCTTCTGGTGCAAGTTTTAGAAGTTCAAAAAAACTATTTACAAATCCTTTATTTTCTCCTAGTATTAACTTAATTTTTTCTTGTTCTTCATATTCTTTTAATATTCGTATTGTTTTATCGCAAGATCCATCATCACGAACTAGTATTGTCATATTAGAATATGTTTGGTTTAAAATACTATCTATTTGTTCTTTTATATATTTTTCTCCATTATATGTAGATAATAAAACTATCACTTTAGCTATCATTTTGTTTCACCACTTTTTTCAATTTCTTCTACTTTTTCTTTTAAAAGTGCTAATTCTTGTGTAAGTTCTATTGTTTTTTGCTTTTCATCATTTAATATTCTACTTTGTTTAAAGTTTATAAATAACAAAAATACTATTCCTAATAAAAATACCAAAGATGGAGAATAGCTAATTCCTAGTTTTAAGCTTAATGTATCTAAACTCTTTGGAAATAATGCAAGTGCAATAATTCCAATTGTTGCAATTATCCAAAAAATACTTTGATACATATCAAATGTTTTACCAATAACACATTTAATAATATATATAATTAAAATAATTCCTATAACTATAAATAATATATTCATATACTACTATTCTTCCTTCTAAACAAATTTCTAAGTATAACTATTATTATATTATAAAGTACTTTTATTCCATATTTTATAGGTGCTATAATCCCTCTATGCATGCTTTTCCCATTTTTTCGTTCTCTCATTTTACTTGGTATTTCACAAATTGTGTAACCATCTAATAATAATTCTATAATTAGGTTTGCATCTGGAAATTCTGGATAGTTGCCCATACCAGAAAAATATTTTATTGCCTTTTTATTAATACATTGAAAGCCAGATGTTGGGTCTTTTATTTTTTTATGACATATCATTTTTATTAATCCAGATAATATGCTTGTCCCTAATTTTCTCATTATTCCGTGCTTATACTCTGTTTTTTCCAAAAACCTTGAGCCTATTACTATATCTGGATTATTTTCTTCCATATATTTTAATAATTTTTTTGCTTCACTTGGAATATGTTGCCCATCTGCATCCATTTGTATTACATAATCATAGCCATGTTCATTTGCATATTTAATTCCAGTTTGAACAGCTAACGCATATCCTAAATTAAATGGTAAAGTAATACATTTTACTTGTGCTTGTTTTACTATTTCTATAGTATTATCACTTGACGCATCATTAACAACTAATAAGTCTAATTCTGGTAAGTCTCTTTTTATTTCTTCTATTACTTCTTTAATATTTTGTTCTTCATTATGTGCTGGCATTACAATTAATGTTTTCACTTTTAGTAACATTCCTTTCTAAAGGCTCAACCTCATCATCCTTTATATTCTATTCCCAAATGCTTATATGCATCTGGCATTGCCATTCTTCCTCTAGGTGTACGTGACAAAAAACCAATTTGCATTAGATATGGTTCATATACATCTTCTATTGTCTCTACTTCTTCTCCTATAGTTGCTGCAAGAGTTTCTAACCCTACTGGACCACCCGCATATTTCGTAATAATTGTATCTAACATTTTTCTATCTGTTTCATCAAGTCCTAATTCATCTATTTCTAGTTTGTTTAGAGCAATTTTTGCAATTTCTAATGTGATTTCTCCATCTCCTAAAACAGACGCATAATCACGCACTCTTTTTAATATTCTATTTGCAATTCTTGGTGTTCCACGAGAACGTTTTGCAATTTCTAAAGATGATGTTTCATTAATTTCTACTCCTAAAATAGATGCAGATCTTGTTACAATTTGATTTAATTGTTCAGGTGTATATAGTTCTAGACGGCTTACAATTCCAAAACGATCACGAAGTGGTGTAGTTAGTGAACCTGCTTTTGTTGTTGCCCCAATTAGAGTAAATTTGGGTAAATCTAGCCTAATTGATCTTGCACTTGGTCCTTTTCCTATAATAATATCTAATGTAAAATCTTCTAATGCAGGATATAAGATTTCTTCTACACTTTTATTTAGCCTATGAATTTCATC
Organism: uncultured Clostridium sp.; assembly: GCA_947565445.1. Taxonomy (GTDB): domain Bacteria; phylum Bacillota; class Clostridia; order TANB77; family CAG-508; genus RGIG8482. Next base: position 19,041 of record CANOGC010000012.1, read on the forward strand.
TATAAATAAAACATCAAATTCAGAAAGATTTGTTAATAATGCTGCTAAATCTCCTGGTTTTTCAATAGCAGGTCCTGATGTGATTTTAATGTTTGAATTCATTTCATTTGAAATTATATTTGATAATGTTGTTTTTCCAAGCCCTGGTGGTCCATATAATAGAACGTGATCAAGAGGCTCTCCTCTTTTTTTAGCAGCCTCTATATATACTTTCAAATTTTCTTTTACTTTATCTTGTCCTATATATTCTTTTAATGTTTTAGGTCTTAATGAGTTTTCTAGTCTTTCTTCTTCTACGTCCTCTAATTCTGGACTAATAATATTATTTTCGTCCATTGTTTCACCTCTATTTTTCAATTACTACAGGGTATCCAATAAACAAACCTGTTTCTACTACTCCTACAATTTGTTTTAGCTTGTCCTCATAAGTTTCATCTACATTACGAAATACTGCATCTAATATAACATTTGCATTTTCTGTTATAACTGGTCCATCTTTTCCTTTTGCAAGCCTTAATGTAACACTTTGGGCTCCTAGTTTTATTAATTCTTGTCTTACTAAATTTATAGCTTCTGGATTTACCTCTATTGGAATTGGGAATTTATCACATATATGTTCTACCATTTTAGAATTATCTACTAAAATATATGTAACCTCACTTGAAGCAATATTTAGCTTTTCTTTATACATTGCTCCACCTCGTCCTTTTACTAGCCAATTATTACTAGTTACTTCATCTGCTCCATCATATGCCCAATCTGGCTTACTTACTGCAAGTGTTGTTGTTGGTATCCCTAAGTTTTCACATAGCATTTTTACTTCATAAGATGTTGGTATTGCTGTAATATGTAAATTTTCTTCTTTCATTTTTTTTGCAATTTCTTTTGTTGCAACAAAAGAAGTAGAACCTGAACCTACACCTATAACATCTCCATCTTTTACTTTAGAAGCTAGTTTTTTTGCAATTCGTTCTTTTTCTTCTAAATTGCTAATTTCTCCATTCCATAATGATTTTTGTTTTACATTTTCTTCCCAATTCATAATTTTTCTCCTTATTACTTTTTTATTATATATCTTTATAGCTTGCGGACGAGCGATGCTCGCCCCTACATCTCTTTATTTTCAACTACTACATGCTTTAAGTTTACAGCCCAAACCTGCCATTATGGGTTTTGTTCTATAATTGTTGATAATTGTGCATATGTATCTGTTGATAATAATTCTTTTGATACTACTTCTCCATTTAATTTTAAAATTCTATATGCTCTAGATTTATATCCTCCATGCCCTTTTTGAACTGTCTTTTTTGTTCCTTGTGGAAGTGCTGGATTTGTTCTATACTCAGTTTTCATAGGTATTGTTTGTAATGTTTGTGATTGAATTATAACTTCATATTCTACATCTTCTTTACAGCCATAAATACTTACTGTAATTCTTCCACCATTTACTTGTGATACAATTTTTATAGGATGATTTCTAGAATTTTTAAATACAAATTCTGGTCCACCCCAAGAAACTGTTGCATCTGTGCTTAGTGGTACATATCCTGTTGCAAAACGGTGATTTGAACGTTTTATTATTTGTAAATTAGCTCTTAGTGCTGTATTATATAATGTTGAAGAAACTTGACAAATTCCTCCACCAATACCATTTTCTACCCTTCCTGCTACATATACTGCTGCTGTTTTATATCCGTGCTGCAACCGTTCTTGGTCCTACTACTGTATTATAAGAAAATTCTTCCCCTGGCATTAATACAACACCATTTATTTTATTTGAAGCAAGCCTTATATTTGTACTCCTATTTGTGTTACTTGTTGAAAATGTTGTTGAAAATGTGCTAAGTAAATTTGGAAATGCTTCTGTTCCAATTTGATTTGTTGTAACACTAGGTTCTGTAATTTTAAGTGGTATTGTAATTGTTTGTTCATTTGAACTATTTAGTAAGTTTGTTGCTTCTTCCATACTAATTCCAAAATCTACTCCATTTACATGTGGATATACTGTAAATGGCTCTTTTGTATAGTATGCATCTTTTGCTTCTTTATATATTTCATTTCTTATTTTTTGTAAATCGATTGCATCTGGTTCCTTTTCTAAAGTTGAAATCTGTATAACTGCTTTTTCTCCGTAAAGTACTACATTCTTGTACTATTTGCTTTTTTAATGTTTCTTCTTCTATACAAATTCCTTTTTGCCCTTTATCTATAATTAAGTTTGAGCCATCAATAGAATAACTACTTTGTTGTACTAAGTTTGGTAAATTTCCCCCAGTTGATGTAATAAAATCTGTAAGAGCATCTTCATTATATGAATATCCTACACTAATATCTTGTTTTGATATATTAGCATTAATAATAGAATAGTTATCTTTTAAAATGCTTCCTGTTCTTCCTATGCTATATGCTAATTTAACTGCTTCATCAACATTAAACTTCATTTCAATTTGCTCAGGAGTAACAACAGTTTCAAAATCTTCATACTTTAAAGTAATATCTTTTTTCCATTGTTCTTCAAATGCATTATTCATTTTATCTGTTGCTTGTTCCATTGTTAGTCCACTAACATCAATTCCTTTAATAGAAATACCATATATAATTTTATCACTTACTTTATTCATTAGTGCAAATACTGTTGAAAAAGCCATAATGGCTATTATTACTAGTATAGAAAAAATCACAAACATTTTTGAATGTTTCTTTTTAGGTTTAATTTCTTCATTTTCTTTAGGTTCTATTTTTTCTTCTTCCATTGCTACATTTTCCTCTATATTTTCTTGTTTGATTGGTTCTGCTTTTTGTTCTTGCATCTGTTCTTCTTTAACAATTATTTTTTCTTCTTGTTCTATTTTTTTCTCTATCTCTTCTTTTTTAGGATTTGTTTCCACATTTTTCTTCTTAGTTGTTTGTTTCGGTTGTTTATCTATCTTTTCTTCTTTATTAGATGCTTCTTTGTTAGTTTTATTCTCAGTATTTTTTGTTTTGGAAGTTGTAGTTTTAGTAGAAGTATTCTTTTTAGTTGTTGCTTTGCTAGTAGATGTTTTTTTAGTTTGTGCTTTTTTAGTGTCTGTTTTTGTACTTGTTGTTTCTTTATTACTTGCAGTTTTTGCATTTGCTACCTTTTTAGTGGTTCCATTACTACTAGTAGCTTTTTTCGTTGTAATTTTATTGCTAGTAGATTTATTAGTTGCTTTTTTAGTTGTTGCTTCTTCTACTTTTTCTTTATTATTTCCAGTAGCTGGATTTTTTGTAGAAGTAGACTTTTTCGGTGCTTTTGAACTAGCCTTATTTGCTTCCACTTTTTTCTTTTTTTCTTCATCATTTGTTACCATTTTTTTAACCTCTTTTATTTCTTCCAATTTAAAAACTCTCCTTGTTTTTATAATGACGATATATTAATTTAAACTTAAAATAAATCGTATTATAACTTTATGCATAATACGATTTATATATTATCATATAAATGAAAAATGAACAATATTTTTTCATTATTTTCGTTGTTTTTAATAATTTTCAGCTTTTATTTCAAAATATGCTTGTGGGTGGTTACAAACTGGGCATACTTCTGGGGCTTTTTTCCCAATAACAATATGTCCACAGTTTCTACATTTCCAAATACGGTCACCATCTTTACTAAATACTAATTCATTTTCTACATTGTCTAATAATTTTCTATATCTTTCTTCATGCTCTTTTTCAATTTTTCCAACTTCTTCAAATAAATATGCTATATGGTTAAATCCTTCTTCTTTTGCTTCTTTTGCCATTCTAGCATACATGTCTGTCCATTCAAAATTTTCACCAGCAGCTGCATCTTTTAAGTTTTCTTCTGTTGATGGAACTTCTCCACCATGTAATAACTTAAACCATATTTTAGCATGTTCTTTTTCATTATCTGCTGTTTCTAAAAATATAGCTGCTAATTGTTCATATCCTTCTTTTTTAGCTTTGCTAGCATAATATGTATATTTGCTTCTTGCTTGTGTTTCTCCTGCAAATGCTTCTCTTAAATTTTGTTCTGTTTTTGAACCTTTTAAATCCATAAATATTCCCTCCTATTAAAACTTTTTTATTATTAATTAAAACATTTATATTCTATCACATTTTTATAAAAAATCAACACCAATTTTAAAGGTATATCTTATTTTTCGTTTCATATATATATTACGAGGTGTGTTACATTGCTTATTAAATCTGTTAAAATAAATAAATCTTATTGTATCTTTTGTATGGTAGTAATTTGTATTCTAGTTATTCTAATTACAGTATATTTTTTATACCCCATTTCTCTTCCAGTTAATTCATCTAGCTTAATTTGGGAAAATACTACTACAAATGAAACAGAAAAGAAGTCATATATTAAATGGGTAGATTTTAATGCTACATATGATGCTTTAGATAAAACATCTAAGCTAGATATTAACTCTCATAATAATAATGATACTATACAATATAATTGGATTGAACTATTAAGTTATCTTGCTTGCAAATATGGTGGAGATTTTAAGAAATTTAATGCAAAAGATTTAGATACATTAACTCTCAAATTACAAAATGGCTCTTCTATGGAAGAAATTACTTCCACCTTAAAAAACTATTCATATTACTACGAAGCTTTTGATGCCATTTTACATGAATTTATAGGCGAATATGAAATAGAAGTTCCAAATGCTGGAACAGAAGGAAAAACCTATATTAAAAAATATGGTGTAAAAGCATTTTTACCAATTGCTAAAAATTATAGCTTTAGCCATTATGATGACTTTGGAAATGCTAGGTCTTATGGATATAAAAGAATTCACTTAGGAAATGATTTAATGGGTTCTATTGGAACTCCTATTGTTGCAGTAGAATCTGGAACAATTGAAGCTATTGGTTGGAACCAGTATGGTGGTTGGCGAATTGGAATACGTAGTTTTGATAAAAAAAGATATTACTATTATGCACATTTACGAAAAGACCATCCCTATGTAAAAGACTTAAACGAAGGGCAAATTGTAAAAGCTGGAGATGTTATTGGATACCTTGGTATGACAGGTTACAGTACAAAAGAAAATGTAAACAATATTAATGTTCCTCATCTTCATTTTGGAATGCAACTTATTTTTGATGAATCACAAAAAGAAGGAACTAATCAAATTTGGATTGATGTATATCAAATTATAGAGTTTTTAAGAAAGAATAAATCTGAAGTTATGAAAGAAGAAAATGATACAAAAGATTATACAAGAAAATATGATATTATAGACCCATGTATACTAGAATAAAGGAGTTCGTTTTGAAAGTGCATTTTTATACATTAAAATTAAATTATAAATTAATAATTTCATTTTTGAGTATATGTCTTATTTCTTCTTGCGTTTTTGCATATTCTTTTGTTATTGCAACACCTAAAGAAGATGGTATATCTCTTCCTATTGTTATGTACCATAGCATTTTAAAAGATACTAACAGAAGCAACAAATATGTTATTACTCCATCTACATTAGAAAGTGATTTAGAATATATTTATAACAATGGTTATACTACTATTACAATGAGTGAGCTAATCTCATATGTGTATGAAGATACTCCTCTTCCAGAAAAACCTATTATTATTACATTTGATGATGGATATTATAATAATTTAGGCTATGCAGTACCATTACTTGAAAAATATAATATGAAAGCTGTAATTTCTATTGTTGGACAATATACAGATACTTACACAAATACAGATGAGGCAAATTTAAATTATAGTTATTTACGTTGGAAAGATGTAAAAGAACTAATGAATTCTGGCGTAATAGAATTTCAAAACCATACTTACAACTTACATTCAAATAATAGTGGAAGAATTGGTTGTTCAAAAAAATCTTTTGAATCTTTAGAAACCTACGAAAAGATTTTAGCAAATGATATACAAAAATTGCAACAAGAATTTGAGAAAAATGTTGGCTATACCCCTACTACCTTTACTTACCCTTTTGGCTCAATAAGTAAGGCTTCTTTTCCTATTATCAAAAAATTAGGGTTTAAAGCAAGCTTATCTTGTGCTTCTGGCATAAACTATATAACAAAAAATGCAGATTGTTTGTATTGTTTAAAACGTAATAATCGCCCTAGTAGCATTTCTAGTGAAGCATTTTTTGAGAAAATTTTAAAATAAATTTGTTTTATCTATCAAATATTGCTTTTCCTACTCCCTTATCAATAACTGTAGAAAAAATGTTTTTCAAAATAATTAATACAATAGGTCCAATAAACATTCCTAATACTCCTATCGCCTTAAATCCTGTATACATTGCAATTAGTGTAAAAATTGGGTGTATCCCTATATGGTGGCTTACTACACGTGGTTCTGCAAATTGCCTTATTACTGACATAATAATCCATAATATTAGTATAGCAATAGCAAGTCCAATATCTCCATTTACTGCGGATATTACAGCCCATGGAATCATTGCAGTACCAGAACCCAAAATTGGTAGTGCATCAACAAAACCTATTCCTAATGCTGCAAGAAGAGGATATCCAATATTAAATCCCATAAATTTAAATATATATAATCCTATTAAAGAAACAATAAATGATATAAGAATTAGTGTTGCTTCTGCTTTTAAATATGCTCCTAAACTTGTAATTAGTTCTCTTATGTGTTTTCCTATACGTTTTACCCATTCCTTTGGTAAATGGTGTTCTAGTTGGTCTATCATATATAATTTATCTGTACAAATAAAATATGTTGCAACAAAACATATTCCTATATATATTGCAATAGTTGGTATTTGAGTTAAAAAGCTCATTAATGATGTTAAAAAGTTTTTTACCCATTCTGATATTGCTCCTACAAATTCCCATAGAGAGTTTTGTATAACTGTAGTTACTTCTTGTGGAATTTTTATTTTTTCGAAGTTTATGTTTTGTATTATATTTTGAATTTGATAATAAGCATTTTCTATATATTGGTTTAAACTTTGTAGTAAATTTGTTACTTCTCCAATTAGAACTGTAATGCCCCATGAAATAAGACCAATTATTAAAATTGATACAAGTATTAGTACAATAATTGCACTTGTTTTCCTAGTTAGACTTGTCCTTTTATGGACAAATCTTATAAGTGGTTCCATAAATAGAGATATTATAAATGCTACTAAAAATGGCATGTAAAATATAGCCAGTTTAAATGCTAAATAAATGCCAATAATACTTATTATTAGCACAATAACTCTTCTTGCTACTTTTGTCCAATATCCCATATCAATAACCATATATTCCCTCTTTTCGTATGTATATTGTCTATCGTAAAATAATAATAGAAGCAGATTTCTCCACTTCTATTATTATATGTTACGTATATTAAATTATTCAGCATTTTTAGTATTTTTACCACAATTACAAATATTCTCTAATGTTGTACATACTTCTTGTTTTCCAACTTCTTTATCATAGTGTGCTAAGTCTCCTAAAGATAATATACCTACTATTTTATTGTTTTGGTCACATACAGGAACTCTACGAATTTGATAATCTGACATTAGCTTAGTTGCTTCTTCTACTGTTGTATCTGGCTTACAAGTACACACTCCACATGTCATTACATCTGAAGCTTTAGTTGTTTTTGCATCCTTGTTACATGATATTGTTCTTAAAATAACATCTCTGTCTGTTAAAACACCAACTACACAATTATTAGTATCACAAACAGGAATACATCCTATATGATTGTCGCACATTAATTTTGCAACATCTGAAATGTTTGTTTCTGGTGTACAACAACATACATTTTTACTCATACAATCTTTAACATCCATTTTACATACTTCCTTTCAAAATTTTATATAACTATTTTGCATCAATTTTAAAAAAGTATGTAATATAAAAATTTCTAAATTTTAAAACCTTATGAGATTTTGAAATTTAGAAATTGGAAAATTTTACAATTTATCTTGGTCTAATTGGTCCGTGGTCCTTGTGGCGGAAATGGTGGACGTGGTGGGCGTGGCCCTGGATTTGGTCCTCCCGGAAATGGTGGTCTTGGTGGACGTGGTGGCACTGGTGGTCTATTTCCTCCACCTATAATTTGTTGTAATATTAGAATACGAATTAAATCACGTAAGAAATTGTTATTTGCAGAAACTTGCCTATCCTCTTGTTTACTTACATTCTTTGTCTCAATTTTTAAATCAATTTCTATTGATTTATATACATTTTCTGTCATTTGTTCTAATACTTCACGTTTAAGTGGCATTACTACATTACTACATTCATTACAAACTAGTGGATACACTCTTTTATAAATTTCTGGATATAATTCATCTAATTCATTATTGTTTATTTGCATATTAGACATTGGCATTATGTAATAATCATTATTAGAATATATGTTGGTATCATAGCACATTGGCTTATATCCTAATACACTTCTCATATATTCTTCATAAGGTGTTTCATCATACATACTTTTTCCCTCCCATTAATTTTGTTGTATAGTATAATATGTATTTTAGAAAAAAGTGTGAAAAATTTAGTAATAGCACTAATCAAATATTTCTATATACATAATTTTATTATCTTGTATATAGAATTTGAGTAGTGCTATTTAACTTACATCTAGTCTATTGTAACTGTATATCCTACTCTCCCTGTTGTTCCTGTTTTTAGACAAACTACTGGACGTATTCCATTCCAATTAGTAGTAAGAGGATTATAGTACACAGCCCCTACATAAAGCATTGCAAATGCATGATCTGTGTAATTACTATTCGTAGAAGCAAGCCAATATCCTTGACAACTATCTACAGCACTAGTATGAGGAATATACAATCCTGTTGAATCTGTTAGTCCATCTTGGCCATTTGTTGAGTTTAACGTTATGCTATTAGTCTTTGGATTTGCATTCCAACTATTTGCTAACATTTCATATGTTGGTCCTCCTGTTGCACTTTCTCCTCCTTTTCCGCTTGCAAATGCACTCCAATTAGTTGTATTGGTTAATGTTTCTATTGCTTCTATGTTTGTACTTAAATTTTGCCAGTATAACGTGTATTTTCCCTGTCCTCTTGTCATCTTTGTTTTCGTAATATCTATTGGTACTGGTGTTACACTCATATCTAAATAATGACTTGCAATAATATATACATTTGTTCCATCATTATAAAATATTTTCCAATCATTTACTCCATTAGCACTATAATTAATCGTTTTTCCATAATCATTTGCTGTTATTTGGCTTGCAAGTGTCGGATTTGTTTGTATATTTGATCCCCCTGCTCCATTTAAAATATTATCCATTTCATTTACTAATCCACTTAAGTTTATTTTTTCTTGTTCAGCTACATTTATATAGTTTTCCCCTGCTTTTTCAGCCATTCTTATTATTCCATGTTCTCCCAAAGTTAGGTTTATCGTTATTCCTGCTACAATTAATAAAATGATGATAGTTATTACTAGTGCTATTAGGGTGATACCATGGGTATTTTTTATGTTGTTTTTAGTAATTTCTTCGTAGAACGGACGAGCAATGCTCGCCCCTACATGTATAGGGTATGTCTTTGTAGTATTTTGTTGATTTTTCATTTTCTTTTTTCTCCTTTTCGTTTGCATTTTTCTTCTTTTAGTATTTCTTTTTTATTAATATGTATACATTTTATATTTACTTGTATTATGTTGTCAATGGTTTTTATATTACATTTTGGTTACATCGTTAAATATTAACATACATTTTATAAAACTAAAATTCCAGAAACTTCTCTCTGGAATTTTAGCTATTTAATACTTTTTAATCTAATTTATTTACTAATTCTTTAAATTTATTTCCTCTTTCTTCAAAATTTTTAAATAAATCAAAGCTTGCAGCAGCTGGTGATAACAATACTACTTGCCCTGGTTTTGCAACTTTTCTTGCTACTTCTACAATTTCAGAAAATTCTCTACATTTGTAAATGTCTAATTCTTTTCCTTGTTCTTGTAATTCATTTGTTACTGCTTCATAAATCTTTTCAGAAGTTTGACCTATTAAAATTAATGCTTTTACTCTTTCTACAATCGGTTTTGCAAGTGGCTCATAATCTAAATGTTTATCATATCCACCGGCAATTAAGACAATCCCTTCATCAAATGAATTTAGCCCTGCCATAGTTCGTGTTGGGCTTGTTCCAATAGAATCGTTATACCATTTTACACCATCTAATTCACGAATAAATTCAATTCTATGTTCTACTCCTTTAAACTCTTTAATTGCACTTACTATTGTATCAATATCAATAAATGATTTTGTAGCTGCAATCGCTGCTGATACATTTTCATAATTATGCATTCCTCTTAAATGAATATCTTTTGTAGAAATTATATGCTTTCTTAATCTATCTTCACATTCTTTAATTACATCTTTATCTACAATAACACCATCTTCTAATTTCTCTTTACTACTAAAATATACTACTTTTCCATTTGCTTCTTTTTTACAGCCTCTTGTAATTTCATTATCATAATTTAATACTAAAATTCCATTTTCTTTCTGATTTTTAAATATGTTCTTTTTAGCTTCTATATATTCTTCATAGTCTTTGTGAATATTTAAATGGTTTGGTGAAATGTTTGTAATAACTGCTATATCTGGGCTTACAGTCATATTCATTAATTGAAAACTACTTAATTCTAAAACTATAACATCATCTTCATTAATTTGTGCTAGCTTTGTAAATAGAGGATACCCTATATTTCCTCCAAGGTGTACTGTAATTCCTGCTCTTTTAACTATTTCATATATTAAACTAGTAGTAGTCGTTTTTCCATCACTTCCTGTTACACCTATTATTTTACAAGGTGCCATTTCCATTAGCATTTCAATTTCAGTTGTAACAATTGCTCCTTTTTGTTCTTCAAGTACTAATTCTTTCCTTGTTGGCATACAACTTGGTGAACGGAAAATTATATCAAATCCTATTAATTTTTCTAAATTATTTTTTCCAAATGAAAAGCCAAATGCATATTTTGTAATTTTATCCATTGCTTCTTTTGGAATTTGCTCAATATCTCTATCATCAAATACAGTTACATTTGATGACATTTTATATAGATAATCTAATAATGGTAAATTACTAACACCTAATCCAATAACTGCTACTTTCCTATTTTTCAAATATGTATTAAATTCTTGTAATTTTTGGTTCAAAAAAATCCTCTCCTTTATTTAAGTTCTAATGGTAATTTAATATAGCTTAATACTTTATTAGTAGATTCTTCTACTGTTTTACAATCTGTTACATCTACTTTAATAGTATTATCACTTAAATTATAAAAACCTGCTTGTTTTTGTAAGTCATCTCTTTTTATAATGTGCTGTTTTAATTCTTCTATACTAACTTCCCCATTATATTGTATGCTTTTTCTTTTTGCACGTTCATCTATACTTGCTGTAATAAAAAAGTGATAATTAGTTTTAGGATAAATTTGCATAATTGACCTTCCTGAAATGATTACATTATACTTAAGCTTAAAATTATCAATTAAGTTTTTTGCAAAAATAAACAGTGCTTCGTTCTTAGCTTTTCCTCCAATTTCTGATACAGCCATAGAACTTTCTTTAGATTGCAATTTTTCTTCTTCTAATAGCACTCCATCCATATATATATTTGTTTCATTATTTTCTATTTTAAGTTCAATTTTAAATAAATCCATCATAGTTTTAATATCTATATTACTTGCTTGTGATTTCAAATTTTCTAAATTTACACCACTTTTCATAATAGCATATACAATTGCTCTATATAAATTCCCCCCATTTAATAAAATTGTATTTGGTAAAATTTTTACTAACTCTCTACAAATAGAAGTTTTTCCAGCTCCTACCAATCCTTCTATTCCAATAACAATATTTTCCATATTCTCAATTTCTCCTATTTTTCAATTTATTTCGTTAACAATTATATCATAAATTTTTACTGTTGGTAATTTTTATTTACTTTTTTACTTTATTTTTTGAATATTTTTTCTTATTTTGTGAAAAATATTATTGAAAAAAGAAATGGAGGTGCTTGTCTTATGGCAAAGAACAATAAAAATAACCAAAATAATAACAACAACCAAAAGAACAATCAAAACAATAATAAAAATAACCAAAACAATAACAATAACGAAAACTGCAGATAGTTTCAAAAATAGCCATAGAGTTGTTTAAATACAATCTATGGCTATCTTTAAACTATTCCCTTTTTTACTTGTTTCGTAACATTTGTTTATGATTTGTCAACAAAATTTATTCATTTTCTCTATACAATCCATGTCTTCAATTTTAGAAATAGCAAAACATTTTTTACCTAAATCTTTTAATGATGCACCGTATGTGGTACAACTCTTTATTATCTATTACTATAAATCTATCATGAAATTTTTTTATATATGAAAGTTTTAAGCTAGGATACTGCTTATTGAATTTACTGATATCTAATTTATTAAGATTACAATTTTGTGATGTTAAAATAACTACTTCTACATTTTCATTTTTCTTTGATAACATCTTTAATATGCTATCATCTATATAATTATCTATTATTACAATTTTTGCTTTTGCTCTTTTTATAATATCTATTATTAAGCTATAACTATCATAAATCTGTCCTTCAAAGAAAATTTTTTGCTTAAATTCTGTTTCTTTATCTTTTTGTAATTCATCAAAAACCATATTAAATTTTTTATCATATTCTAATAGTTTGTATTCTACTTTTGTTAATCTCTCAAATACTTGTCCATTATTTAATATAAATTTTCTCATTTCTACAAAAGCATTCATAATATTAATACTTACTTGTACAGCAATATCATTTTTTAATAAGCCTGAAAGCATTGCTATACCTTGCTCTGTAAATACATATGGTAAATATTTTCTATGCCTTCCTCTTCCAGTTTTGTTTAAGGTCACAAATTGTGACCTTAAAGCCTTATTCTGTTCTTCTACTTTTAAGGTTGCAAATTGCGACCTTAAAGATTGCACCTCTTCTTCTGTTAACTGAAAACAGAAATTTTCAGGAAATCTTTCTATATTTCTCTTTACAGTTTGATTAATTTTTTTAGTTTCATAATGATATAGCATCGCTACATCACTATCTAGCATTACTTGTTTTTCTCTTATTGTATAAATTAAGTTTCTAATATTTTCTATTTCATATGTTGCTACATTTAATTCTTCATTTATTAGTGCAATATTACTATTGTTTTCTTCCATTAATATCACATCCCATTTAGATTTGATATTATTTTAAAACATATGTTCTTATTTGTCAATAGGTATAAAATAAAAACTTGAAGTTTTTTATTTTATACCTCAAGTTTTTATCATGTCCTATTTTATTAATTCTTCTACTAACTCTTTCATATCCTCTCTATTTTGTTCATTCATTCTAGAACGAATAGTAATTACTGGATTACATATTGTTATATTTTTCATTGTTTCTATTATTTCTAACATTTTCTTTGCAGCAGATGGTGCCCATGTACCATTTTCTATTACAGCTATTTTTCTATTTTGATAATTTTTACCTTTTAATGCACGCAAGAAATTAGACATTGGTGGGAATACATCTGCATTATAGCTTGATGCTGCAACTACTAACCTATCATACCTAAATGCATCTTCTATTGCTTCTGCTAAGTCGTCTCTTGATAAATCAAATATTGATATTTTTTCTACTCCTTTTTGTTTTAACATTTCTGCTAATTCTTCTGCTACTTTTTTAGTATTTCCATAAATAGAAGCATAACAGATTGTTACACCTTTATCTTCTGGTGTATAGCTACTCCATATATTGTATTTTTCAATATAATGTTCTAAATTTTCTTTTAAAATCGGACCATGTAATGGACATATAGTTTTTATATCTAATGAACTTGCTTTGTTTAATATAGCTTGAACTTGTGCTCCATATTTTCCAACAATATTAAAATAATATCTTCTTGCTTCACAGTCCCAATCTTCTTCTACGTCTAATGCTCCAAACTTTCCAAAGCCATCAGCGGAAAATAGGATTTTACTAATCTTCTCATATGTCATCATTACTTCTGGCCAATGTACCATTGGTGCCATTATAAATTGTAATGTATGTTTTCCAATTGTAAGAGTGTCTCCCTCTTTTACTACTACTTTTCTATTTTCTAAATTTTCTACATCAAAAAATTGTGATATAAATGTAAATGTTTTTTCATTTCCTACAATTTTCATATTAGGATATTTACTACATAACATTCCGATGTTATATGCATGGTCTGGCTCCATATGAGAAACCACTAAATAATCTATATCTTCTCCATCTAGAGCTTCTTGCAAATTTTTATACCATTCATCTGTAGCATGTCTATCTATTGTATCCATTACTACATTTTTTTCATCTTTTATTAGATACGAATTATATGAAATTCCATTTGGTACTACATATTGACTTTCAAATAAGTCTATAGTTTTATCATTTACTCCTATATAGTAAATAGAATCTGTTATTTGTTTATCCATAAAACAACTCTCTCCTTTATCATAATCTAGACTGTTATATTTAAACCCGCTCCATCTTGCTGTCGGTTAGGCATTTTCTTTTCTCTCAGGTTTCGAAAAGAAAAGCGTAACCGACACGTGGAGCTACTTCCTACCATGTATAATACAATCCTATGAAATACTTTCTTTTAATTTCACTAATGTATTTAATGCCTCAATTGGTGTTAAATCATTTAAATTAATCTTATCAATTTCATGTGCAAGTTCCGCTAATTTATAATTATACATATCTAATTGACCTGCACTCTTACTAGTTTCTTTTTCTTGTTTATTAAAAGCATTTGTCCTTTCCAAACTCTTTAATATCTCATTTGCTCTTTTTACAACAGGGGCTGGAACTCCTGCAAGTTTTGCTACATGTATACCATAGCTTTCATCTGTTCCACCTTTTACAATTTTCCTTAAGAAAATTATATCTTCTCCTTTTTCTTTTACTGCAATAGAATAGTTTTTTACACCTTCTACTTTATTTTCTAGTTCCGTTAGTTCATGGTAATGTGTTGCAAATAGAGTTTTTGCACCACATTTTTCTTTGTCTGCAATATATCCTGCTACTGCCCATGCAATAGATAACCCATCATATGTAGATGTTCCTCTTCCTATTTCATCTAATATTACTAGGCTATTACTTGTAGCTTCTTTTAAGATATTTGCTACTTCCATCATTTCTACCATAAAAGTACTTTGTCCCATGCTTAAATCATCTGATGCTCCTACTCTTGTAAATATTTTGTCTACTACCCCAATTTTAGCAGATGTTGCTGGAACAAAACTTCCTACTTGTGCCATTAATGTAATAAGTGCTACTTGTCTCATATAAGTTGATTTTCCTGCCATGTTTGGTCCTGTTATAA
>CANOGC010000013.1 GCA_947565445.1 uncultured Clostridium sp.
TTAATGTTTCTACTGTATATGTAGCTTCTGCTCCTGCAAATTTTTCTTTTTCTGTTTTTCTTCCTTTTAATACTGGTATTGCTAATAACTCTTCTATTACTTCTTCATAAATATCAAGCATTTGTAATGTTCTTTGTTTTGCCTCTTCTGCTGTTTCATGAATAGTATGCCCTTCTTGCCATAAAAATTCTCTAGAACGTAAAAATGGTCTTGTTTCTTTTTCCCATCTTATTACATTACACCATTGGTTATATACAAATGGTAAATCTCTCCATGAATTTAACCATTTTGAATAAAGTGTAGAAATTATTGTCTCTGAAGTTGGTCTTATGCATAACCTTTCGTCTAGTTTTTCTTCTCCTCCAATTGTAACCCATGCTACTTCTGGTGCAAACCCCTCAATATGATCTTTTTCTTTTGCAAGCAAATTTTCTGGTATTAATACTGGAAAATATGTATTCTTTACTCCTGCTTTCTTAAATTTTTCATCTGCATATTTTTGAATGTTTTCCCAAATAGCATAACCATATGGTTTAATAGCAATACATCCTTTTGTATCAGTATAATCAGCAAGTTCTGCTTTTAGAACAATATCTGTATACCATTTTGCAAAATCTTCTTCTATATTAGTAATTTCTTTTACGAAATCTTCTTTATTTTTACTCATTTTATTCTCCTCCTATTTTAATTTTCTTAATCATAAACCTCTTCTTCCCTTTCGGGGTTAGGAGCCTCATTTTCTTTTTCTTCTAAAATGTCATCAATTACAATTTGTTGGTTTTCATCTATTTTATATTTTGGTAAGTTTGGTAAATCTTCTAAACTATTATATCCAAACATTTTAAGGAAATTTAATGTAGTCTTATATGACATTGGCTTTCCTGGCGCATCTAATTTTCCTGCCTCTTCTATTAAATTATATTCCATCAATTTATAAATAGTAGCATCAGAATTAACCCCACGTATCATTTCAATTTCTGCTTTTGTTACACCTGAATTGTACGCTATAATTGCAAGTATTTCTAATGCAGCATTAGATAAATTTGGCTTACTTCTTTTATCTATAACTGGATAAATATATTCATAATATTCTTTTTTTGTACACATTTGATATGAATCATTCATCCTAATAATTTCTATACCTCTGTTTTGTTTCTTAAATTCTTCTTTCATACTTTCAATTATTTTGATAATATCTTCTTCATTCATTTCAAGTGCTGAAACAAGTTCTGTTATTTTTACTTCTCTTCCACATGCAAATAAAATTGCTTCTATAATAGCTTCTATTTTTCCAATTTCCATACTTTTTTCCTTTTCTCTTTAAATTACTTATTCATTATGCCACTTTTTCCTTCTTATGTCAATGCTTTTTAAGTCTTGCTTTTTTGTGCATTGCATTTTTTTTTAATGTATGTTAATATAGTTTTATATTAATAAGGAGAGTGAAAAACATGGCAAATGAACCTAAAAAGATTGAAGTTATAGATGGAGATGGCAAAAAATTAGATATTTCACCTGTATATGAACATCTAAATGTAGTAAAACCTAAAACCAACGAAGAAAAAAAGAAAAAAGTTATTGTACCAAAAGAAAAGAAAAAATAATCTTTCTTTAGAATTATAGTAACTTTACTTTAGTGAAATACTAGAGTAAAGTTACTATAATTTAATATTAATAATACAATTTCTCTGAACTTAAATTTGTATCTTCGTCAATTTTATCTTTTAAATTGTCTAGAATATAACTAATAAATATCTTAGGTGTTACATGCTCTCCTGATTCTACATGAAAATATTCTTTAATAACATTAAAATTTGTATATCTAATTGTAGACCTTATAGTTTTTTCTATTGTCCATTTTATATTTATTATACTAACATTATCATGCCTTTTTGATATACTCTGATATAGCCTATGTTTCATATCTCTTAATAAATTTTCATTTACTAATACAAGTTCAATTGCATCTACTATGTATTTGTAGCCTAATGTTGCAACATTTATTTGAAATGTACGTAACTCTTCTTTTACTAATTCTTCATAGCATTTTCCTCCTGAAATATCAGTAATTTCTTCAATTATATTAATAATTGTACTAAAAGCACATGGCTTTTTTATTTTAGCATATACATTAGGTATCTTTTTTAGTTTTTTAAATAAATCTACATCTGAACTAATTGCTATAATAAATGGCATTGTCCTGTTTTGTTGTTTCAATTCATCAATTACTTCAAATACATCAATTTGCGATAGTTCTAAATCAACTATTAAAATATCTCCATCTCTTAATTCATATACTGTCTGCATCATTTCTTTAGGATTAATAGCAAAACTTGATATGCAAAATCTTTTATTGCTACTAATTACATAGTTCATTACCTTTCTTGAAAATTCCAAATTATTTTGTAAAATTGCTAAACGGTTCATAATATTTCCCCCTTTCCTTTTTATCCTCTTATATATAAGAGTCCTGTTGTTGCAATTTTGTTACAAAATTTTTCAATTTTCGACATTTTTTTCTATTTTTTTCAACTTTATTTGTATATTCTTCTAAGTCGTAGTAAACTAGTTTTGATAATAAACTTCCTTAATGAATGAGGAAGTGCGTACAATTTCCAAATAAAAAGGCATTTATTATAATGTCTTTTTATAAGTTTAGCTTATACGCTATTTTAAGTTAATTTATATGAAATACTATTTTTAATTATTCTTAATTTCTTCCTTTACTCTTTCTTTCCATCTGTAAAATTCTACTCTTGCCCATGTTTCAGATTTTCCTAATATTTCTCCTAATTCTTTAAAACTTAAATCTAACTTTAATCTTAAATGTATAAGTTCTTTCCTAGGGCTTTCTAATTTTTCTATTTGTTTATACAAATAGCTAACTTTTTCTTTTTCTATAAGTTCTTCTTCCATATCATACCTCTCTTCTATTTCTCCAATCTCTTCATTCATAGAAACTTTAACTATTTTTTTTACCCTTTCATCTTCTTTATATAATAAGTTTTTTGCTATTTGACACAGCCAAACTTTTATTTTACATTCATTTCTAAATTCTCTTATTTTTTCTACTGCTATACAAAAGGTCTCTTGTGTAATTTCTTCTGCCAAAAACTCATTATGACATCTTCCTAATAGGTAATAATATACTATTTTTGAGTATTGTCTATATATTTCCTCGATATTCTGTTCCAATATATTTTCCCCCTTATTAATAAGAGTATAAAATATAACATTTTGTTACAAAAAATTTGAAATTTTTCTATTTTTCTACATTTATTACTCTTATGGTTATTTTAATACTTTTAGCGTGTTAGAAAATAATGCTAATTTCGTTATATCTTTTGCTATTATTAAATTTTGAATTCTTTAATATATGATAAAATCACCTTGAAACTTTGTTTTCATCTTTATAAACGCAAATATTAGCACCTACTCCAAATATTGCTATAATCATTCCCATCAAACATTGTAAAGGATATGTTAAAGAAAATACATTAATCAAATGACTATCTAGTATAATTCCTAACAAAAACCATGACACTATTGGAACTATTGATGTTATTAATATATCAAAGCTTACTCTAAATAATCTTCTCATTTTTATTCCTATTCTCTTAGTAGATATTGAAAACTCAAATTTTGTTTGAGCTTATTAAATTTGTATTCATAGTAAGTAGTCAATAGTTGGGGAGGAAAAATTTTAAGGTTTTCCTCCCCAACTATTGACTTTCATCCTTTATTTTCTGATTGATTTCTGTATCAATTCTGTTCAATTTAGTTCGAATAGATATGTCGTTTGTAGCGACGGTTCGATACCCTTTATATGTACGAATTAGTCTAAAAGAAATATATGGTTAGTTATTACATAAAAACATATCAATTTCATTTTTGACATTATATACATTGTTGTCTAAGCAAACTCTGATTAGTAATTTTATAAAATCTTCTCTTGCATTATACTTCTTTTTCATTTCTTTTACAATCTCCTCTAAAATTTTCTTTTCCATATGTTTCCTCTCCTTTACCATAATTTGACATTTATTAGTAGGAAAGGTATAATAAATATGTGGTATTTACTATACCTTTCGAGGGGTAAGATAGAATTTTCGGTCAAAAAAAATGTGCTATCTTATCTCTCCTTTTTATGCCTCTACATATATGAGTCTTTTAAACTACATTTTGTTACAAAGAAAATTAAAAAAATTTTACTTTTTTCGTTTTTTTGTTACTTTTATAGTTATTTTATGCGTGTTTTGGGTACAAAAAAAGAACAGTATTGCTACTGCTCCAAATTTTCCTACACCCCATATGTGTACTTTAATTCTTGATTATTATAGCATCATTTCCAGTATTTGTCAAATTCCACTTCTTTCTACTTTCGACAATATACGTTTTTATTCCACAATTGTTATTGACAAGCTATATGTGTTTTGATAAAATATCTCTAGTCGTGAGGTTCACCTAAAGACATCATGGTGTATTAATTAGCAGTTGTTACTGCTAGTTAAAGCAGATTTTGACTGCTAATATCATGCATCTTGTAATGCATTTTATTTTAACAACGGGAGGTGAACAGAAAAATGGAGATTGTAGTTGGTATTGTACTCATTATTGTAGTTTCTAAACCTTTTCTAGACAGTTTAGCTAAGCTAATTAGTCGTATAACTAATTTAGTTAAACAGCTTCAAAGTGGACAACCTAAGCAATTAGGTGACGGCAAAAATATTCAATTCAGCTTGAAGATTGATTCCGGAGAGCAAAAAAGAAACTTGTGCCGCAAACACAAGTCTTCAAAACGATTAGATTAACGCCAGTTAATCGTAAGGAGCTTCGGCTCCTTATTTATTTATATTCTTTAGTGCATTTTAATATGAATATTATTGTACGTCAACATCAAAAATATTACATTTTTGTAATAAAATTGTAACATTTTATTTATGTTTTGTCAACACCATATTACACTTATAGTATACCACAATTTTTCCTAAAATATCAAATTTCTTAAAAAATGACTTCTTACAACCATTTTTTAGATACGTTATATTCCTTGATTTCACTACATTTTTACTATATCAAAATATTTAAACTTTTTTCCATGTTTTACTTGACATACGTATATACGCGTTGTATAATATCTATGGAAAGTGAGGTGAAACATATGCTTAAATTCTTACTAAAGAAATTTAAAGATAGAAAAAGAATTAGGAACAACCGCCACCAAGCAATGTTAATAATTCAATCCCTATCCTAAACACTTGAGAGGATAATTCCTCTCTTGTATTTAAATTATATCATTAATTATTATAAAAATCAATGGAGGAATTTATCATGGAAGAATTTAAACGAGATTATAAGAAAGAATGGGAAAAAGAAAAAGAAACTAAAGTTACTAGGTTAATTAAATTTGATAAAAAATTATTTGAACAGTTTTCTGAACAACTAAAAAAAGACAATAAGACTATTAATGGTTTTGTTATTGAACAAGTTTTAAAGTACTTAAATAAAGCAGAGTAGAACTAACTACCCTGCTTACTTTATCTATACAATACTTATCACAAAAGCCTCTAGCCTTAGCCCTTTTGTTTCTGTACCTATTTTTACTGCTGTTCCCTTAGAACATGGCATCCACCCTATATCTTGTACTTGTTCACGTGCTTCTAGACTTCTGTTAGACTGTATTTCTATTGCTTCTATTCGCCTACTTTCTCCTTCTGTTCCTGCAACTTCGCCATTGTGTTTCCAATCGCTCCAACCTATGCCTTCCATGTGTACTCTATAAGATACATCTACGCCATTGTTGGCTTGTATTGCAATAGCTTCTATTCTCTTATTCTCTCCTACCGTGCCTACTATCTCGCCTGTATTTTTCCATTCTGTCCAACCTATGTCTTGGATATGGGCTTTATATTGTAAGTCTGGTGTATTTATGTAGTTAGGTCTTGCAAAAGAATGTATGTATTTGCTATTAATAGCATAAGATTTTTTAGCAACTGTACCACCATTTGTAACAAGCTCTGCTTTATTAGATGTGTTGCCTTCTATTGTGTAGATTTTTCCGTTTTCTACTTTTTCTATAATTCCTATGTGGGAAGTATTGCCAAAAAATACTAAATCTCCTCTTTGTGGATTCTTAACTATTTGTCCTCTTTCTTTAAACCAATTATAGTCTTGTGTACAACCTGCAGACCAACCAATAAGTAATTCCTTTGCTCTATCTATTCCTAAAGCTTGTACAAAACACCAGTCTATAAAAACATTACACCATGCGTAACCTTGTTTTTTGCTGTTGTAGACATTTAAATTATCCATATCTCTTGCATACTTGGTATAGTTTTTATCTCCTGCATTTGCTGTTTTGTCATCTAAATTAGCGTTAGATTTCTTTTCTAAATACCCAACCTCATTATTTGCTATTTGTAATATCTTCTCTAGTTCCTGCATTACTATTTTCCTCCTTTTCATTATTTGTTTTTTGGTATTGTGTACCAAAATAAAACGCTATTACAGTAGTAAATATTGTATTTACTGCATTTCCGTCTATTATTCCTCGCCATGCCAATAAACAAAATAAAACAGTCAATATGACTGTTATTATGCTTTTAACATCTATTAACTTCGCTATCTTTTCTTTTATTAATGATTCCATGTTTAAATCCTCCTATTTAAAAAAATTTTGATATTCCTAATGCTCCTGCTATTAATGCTAATATTCCTGTTATTACCCAAGCTATTACTTGCTTTTTAGATGTCCTCCAATTATTAGCATCTTTTAGTACTGTCTCTTGCTCTAGTTTACTATCTAGCTTTTCATATTTTTTTTCTAGTTCTGTATATTTTTCTTTTAACAATTCTGTTTCTTTACTGTTTGCAGTGTTACTACGCATAATTGCTTCTTTAAAATTTACACTTGTTGTTTTTAAATCTTCTGCTATGTTTTTTATTTGCTCTACCGTTACAGATAAAGATTTGTCTACATTGTTTAATATCTCTTCGTTTTTGTCTATTCTATTTTCTGCTATATCTAGCCTTTTTGTGTTAGACTTTGCTCTATCTTCTACTTGTACTAGTCTTTCTAAGATTTTTGCTTCTTCCATACGCCTAGCCCTCGCTTTCTAGTAATTGTTCTACTGCTTGTCTGTACTTTTCTGGTACTTCTTCTATTTGTCTTAAGCCTTTTTTTATTAAACTATAATATACTTTTGCCATTATGCATTACCTCCTTCTACAAGTTCTGCTAACGCTAGTTGTAAGTCTGTTATTTGTTCCTTTAATGCTTCCATTTCTGCTCTTTCGTCTACTGGCTCTATATAGTTTGGATTTACATAGAAGCCTTTTTCTTCTGTGTAGCAGTATTTTTCTGTGCATACCTCTTCTGGTATTTCTTCTACCTTATGCACCTCTACTTCTCTAAAGCACCCTATTTGTGTGCCATTGTCTAATATTATATTCCCATTTGTCTCATATTCTATTGTTTCGCTAAAATCTGTTATTCTTTTGTCTTGTTTACTTGTTATTATATACATTTTAATTTTCCTCACTTTCATTATAATTTGGTCTAACGACCTTGACGGGTTGTCCGTCTGTTGTTTTTGTTGTAGCTATGCCATATATTTTGTCGGCCTGGGTAGCTGTTTGGACTGTTCTCGGAAGATATTCTATCAGCATTGCATACAAGTTATAATTACTACCTAAACTATGTGCTATAAAAATATCTATTTCTTTTAATTTTAATGCCGATATTGCATATCCTGAATTAATTTCCGCACTTAACTGTATATCTTTTACTATAGTTATACTCATATCTTCAATTGTACATATCATTCCGTAAAGATAATAATTGCTTGTTGTTTTCCCTTGATTATGTATTATAAGAACTGCATTGCTAGATAATGCTACAGTTGACATTTCGTTAGCTGTATATTGTATAAAGCTTAGTTGCGTATCTGTTCCTATAGTTATCGTATCATTTTCATCTATCATGCAAACAGTTCCATGCAAATAATCATATGCTACAGAAGTATGCGAAATAAATATTTTATTTTTCTCAAGCAAAACGGCAGATATAAACTCACCGTATAGCCTTGTTTCTCTTTCTGAACTAACCGATATTGTCATTGCTTCTATAGTACAAATTTTCATTTTTAGATATCTATAACCAGAGCTATTATAAGAATAAGCAATAAATACTTTATTTTCCGACAACGCAATAGCTGTTGGAGAATTACCAACTGGTGCAGTGTCCTTAATTATATCTTTATATGTTCCAACTGTAATTACAGTTCCATTAATATTGCAAACTATACCACGTGCACCATTTAATCCATAAGTAATAAATACTTTATTTTCTGTTAATTTTGTTACTGTTGTAATACTGCTGTTTGTTGCACATATTTCTGTATCTTCACCCATAACTATGGTTTTATTTTTGATTGCACAAACTATTCCATGTAAATATTTATTATTATTATAGTTATGCGTTATAAAAACTTTGTCCTCTGTTAAAGCTACTACAGATATATATACCCCCGAATTTGTACTTGTGCTTAAACTCGTAACTGTTCCTTTAGTTATTGTTGTTCCGTGATATTGTACAAACTATACCACCTAGCTTAGAAGTTTTCCCATAAGCAATAAATACTTTATTGTCCGTTAAAACAACTGATATTACATTACTGTATTCTGTTCCAGACGTTTCCGAATTTAATTGTGTTGACGTTCCACTTGTAATGATATCATTATCTATTGTGCAAACTACACTTTGCAAAAAGTAATCAGTATTTGTGCTACGTTGATATGCAATAAATATTTTATTTTCAGATATTTTAACAGCTGATATATAATCTACGATATCTTCGTTTATTGTTTGATTTGTGTTAATAGTAATCGTATTGTTTTCTACTGTACATATCATTCCACATAAATGACTATTACCATCAGCATATGCAATAAATACTTTTCTCGTAGATAAAGCAATAGCTGACATACGAGTAACAAAACCTAACGATATATCAGGGTCTATGTTATCGCTTATTGCCATATTACTATAATCTGTTATAGCCTTCACAAAGTCTCCGTGCCGTAACCACGCCGTTTTGTCTTAGCTTGCTCTATTATGCCGTCTATGTTTATGCCTCCACCGCCAGAGCTAAACTTCATTTTCATCAGCGTCGCCCCCTCGTCTAGCCATTTTTTGTATTACAATATCCATAACTATATCCTCTTCTGGTAATTCTGTTGTTCTTATTGTAAAGCCTCCATTATAGCTGTCTCCTTCTGCGTCTTTTAGTTTATTTTGGTTCTCTATACTCATATTGCAACTTACTAAGTGGTCTTCTGTTATAGTGCTATCTTCTACTGTGTATTCGTATTTGTCTCCGTTTTGTACCCAGTTTGTCGATAGCAAGGTTAGTGTGTAGTAGACGGGTACATCTGCTTTGGTGTTGATACGATTCAATAAATTAATTGCCACATCTCCATCTAATACTTCCTTAACAGAGTCGCAGTATTGTTGTAAATCAGTAATTAATGCATCCGCTTCTGCCTTTGTTGTTATGTTTAATTGTGCAAAAAAATTATCTTTTTGTGCTATAATACCATCAAATACATATTGAGCATCTCTTCTAATTTCATTATAAAAAGATTCAAAGTCTAAGAATGCTCTTTTGTCCTGAAAATCTTCTATTCCATTTGTTGTTATTTTAAATTGTGCAAACTCAAATTGATATATTGAACCTTCTGCCGTTATATCTTCTTGTTGCAATGCTGGATAATCACTTGTCGATTGAATTATTCTGTAATATGCTTGCTTTAATTCGCTTGTAGTATTTTGCTGTGATAAATCAATTTCGCAAATTAGTTTGCAGAACAATGTATCCTGCTCTACTGGTTCTATTTCAAAAATCGAATGTCCTTCTTCTTCTAAGAACCTACCTTTTATACAGAAAAAACCTTTTTCTAATGTTATATTGTTTGTTGTGCTTAAAAGCTCACACCCTTCTATAACACCACTATTTTTCCCTAAAAAAATATCAATAAAAAGCGCAAAACATTCACTTGAGAATAATTGCTTACTAAATACATGACCTCGTAGTGCCATTTACATCTCCTCCTTACATTTTTTCTTGTTTTAATTTGTCTAAAAAATTAATCCTTATCTTTCCTGTTTTCACAGTGTAGATAGGGTTATCTTTATTTATAGTTATAGCTGATATATATGTATCTATAATTTCTCCTGTTTTATTTTTAATTTTTATTAATGTACCAATTTTCCAATTTTTAACGTCATATAGTGTTGAATCTTTACTAATATCAAACTGTATCAGATGACTATATGAATTACTTTTAAATTTATCTAATGCTGATTGTTTTGCATTTTCAGAATCTTCTTCATATATAACTTCTATGTCTCCAACAGCTCTGTTATCTGCATTTTTATCAGTTGTAGTTGTTCTGTCGTTTAATAAAAAATAATCATGCTGTGTTTTATCAGAACAAAGCACGGTTACCTTAGCAATTACATTAGTTTTAAATGTTTCCTTATAATTCATAATATCAGATACATTAGTATCTACAAGTTGTATGTCATCGTTTTCTATATTTTTAATTGCTATTTTCATTCTTCCATTTGTTACTGTAAATGTATAAACAATATTATAATTTTGTGTGCAATTGTTTATAAATGTATGGAAATTATAAATGCCATTTTCATTATCTATAGAAAACTTCTTTTTTGTATGAGTTAATACCTCGATATCTATATAACTTATATTTAGTAAAGTATCTTCACTATTAAGAAATTCTTTTTTTATTGTATAAGAAATAAAATCTTCAATTCCTTGTTCATTTATAATGTTTTCATCTTTTAATATTATCTTTCTATCAAATAAATTAGTTATGTATTTAGCATTAACATTATAAGTACATGTCTCACTATCACTTGAGTCATTGTTAGTTGGTGCTTCTATAACTCCCATATAAATAGTTTTTTCACCATTTTTTATAAAAACAATGTCTTTATCTTTTGCATTAAGTTTCTCTGAAACTGTTATTGATGTTTTTGCGTTAGTTTCCTCATCTAAATTTATTTGAAAATCCTCTACTTGCAAAACGTCCAATATTTCAAAAGTATTTTTATCTAAAAAATATGCTATATCCATACTACACCACCTTATACTGTTTAAATATGTTTAGCTTTGCATCATAAATATTGTTGTCTGCGAATAATGTAATTTCACTTGTTCCTTTTGGTATTCTAAAGATATTATTTTTATTTAAATCTATATACTTTTGTTTAAATAAACTCTCAAAACTTCCATCAATATTTTGTTTTCTTAAATATAATTCATTGTCTTTTGAAGAATAAAGTATTTTTTCGCCTTTTTGCAAAGTAATTGGAAGTGCTAACTTGTTTACAATTTTTCCGTCTTTCAAAATATAAAAGCCGTGGGTTAATTAAATAATTTGACATTTCTAATTGAAGTGGTGCTTCTATATGCCCATTATTATCAAACACAATACTTCTTGACGTATAGTCTGAAAATCTTGCATCCCATCTAAAATTCCATTGTACTTCCTCTTCCATTTCGCTTATTGTGTAAATTGTTTCTTCATCTTGATACCACAAACTTAAACAGTCGAAAATAATATTTGAAGTTATCTTTTTATCCTCTTCTAGTTCTAGCAAACCTTCTTTTGTTACACTTTTAATTGACACATCTTTAAAATACTCTAGCCTTTGACCATTTTCAAATGGAATTGTGTATAAAAATCTTAGTTTTTCAGAAGTTTCTACAAAATCTCCAAATTGCTTGAAATTATCGTAATTTCTAAATCTAGCTTCGCCACTAATTAAGCCTTGCTCTATTGTCCTTAATATCGTAATAAATGTATTACCAGATTTAATATAATCAGTTGAATAACTATATCCTAGTCCATTTACTTGTGTTAATAGACAATAATTTATTTCGTCCATTAGCGAATATGTTTGTCCTTTTTCATTTAATAAAAAAAATCCTACTACCCTCATATCTAATACTCAGCTCCAAATCTATTATTAATATAATTAAATATATTGTCTAATTCTTTATTGTCTAACTTCTGACAATAAACATTCATATTAAAACTGTATTTAGCACTTTTAGAATTATATGTACTACCCTTTTCTTCTTTTTTCTCTTTTGTATATTCTTTATTTTCTTGTTTCGTTAATACACGTTCTCCTTCGTGAAGCCTCGCAACATAATCGTCCTGTGGAACATAATCTAATCCAGTTCTATGTCCGTGGTAGTTTTTCGCTTGCTCTCTTGACTGCTTCATTAATTGCAACAGTAGCTCCATTTATTATAGGATTAATGGTTAATATTTTTTGTAGCTTAGAAGCTACTGTAGTTGCAGTGCTAAAAACATTAGATTGCCAGTTTTTATTGTTTAATCCCATATTCAATTTAGATAATATTTCTATACCCTGTTCTTCACTTAAATTACCTTCTTTAATTCCCTGAATTACCTTATCAACATCTTCTATACCTGCTAATTTTAATACTTCTCTCAATTCGCTGTCTTGCAATCCACTTAACATTCCTCTTAAATTGTCTAATGCAGTTGCTCTAAATTCTGAATTTTGCTTTAATTGTTCTAAAACTTCTTGGCTCATGTTAGCAGTAGCACCAACTAAATACGGTGTTTGCTCCACTGTAACTCCTGTCATTTCTTGTATTTTTTCTTTGAGGTCTTCATCCAAAGGAGATATCGTATTGTAGTACGTTTCGTAAGAATCTGTTGCTAATGTTTTCCATGCGTTTATTATATCCTCTGAATTATCTCCTACTACCGATGTTTGACTAATAAGTTCATCGATTAATGCAGTTAATCTGGTTTGAGATTCGCTTATAGTATAGCTACTTTTTTTCTTTTCAGATTCATTATGTTTTTCCTCTGCTTCTCTGTACAACTTTTTAGCACTATCATTATATAGTTGTTGTTCTTTTATTTGTTGCTCGAATGTAGTTTTTACTGTTTCTTCATTTTTTTGATAAGTTTTTCCTGTTTGTTCAATCATTTTATTTAATGAGTCTGTAGTTCCTTCGGTATATAATTCTAATCCATATTGATAATTTTCAATATCTAGCGTACAGTTTCCTACTGTTTTTTGGAGTGAACCTACCTCTTTTTCTAAATCTTGTACCGCTTGTTTTTGTTTGGTCCAATCTTTATAAATTTTTTGAACTTGCCAACCCCATTGCATTTCTCCGTCTTCTTGTGCGTATTTTTTATATAGTTCAGCTTCTTTTTCTTTTGCTTTTTGTAATTCCTTTTGTTTGTCTATAAGCTCTTGTGTTTTTTGAGTTCTTTGTGCAATAGCATTATTGTATTTTTCTTCATATCCTTGTAATATTGCTTCACCTTTTTTCTTAAGAATTAATTTATCTATCTCTGTTTGTAATTCTTTGTATTTATTTATTACATTTCCTGTTGTTGTTATTTCTATTCCAAGTGCCTCAGCCAACTTTCCAGTTATAACCTTAGCTCTTGTTTCATATCCTTCTTTTATTTTTCCATTTTCATCTGTTATTTTCTTTAGTTCAGTCCATAAACTTTGTGTGGTTTCAATTTCTGCTAATTTTTCTTGCGTGTTTTTATCTATTTCTGCATTTAGTTCTTTTATTGCTTTCTCTTGTTCTAATGTTT
The DNA here is from genome assembly GCA_947565445.1 of uncultured Clostridium sp. Lineage (GTDB taxonomy): Bacteria > Bacillota > Clostridia > TANB77 > CAG-508 > RGIG8482. The sequence continues at coordinate 13,690 of CANOGC010000013.1, forward strand.
TTTGTAGTGATCTTTCACATTCTCTAGAATAATTTCGTGTTTCTTCTGTTGCTTTTTCCATAGCTAATTTTAACCCACCTATAACCGCTACAATTCCTGTTATTGCGATAGTAGTTGGATTTGAAATAGCTTTAAATGTTTTAGCTAATCCATTTACTGCTACATCTGTTGTGGTCACTGTACCTTTCATAACGCCAATAGCTTGACTTATTAAACCTATATTTTTTATTGCTCCACCAGCTATAGAGGTTACTTTTCCAAGTATAGTTAGCAAAGGACGAATTGCTACTACAATAGCTCCTATTTTAAGTATGGTTTCAACTTGTTCTTCGTTTAGATTGCTTATCCACTCAGTTAACTTTTCTATGTCTTTTATTATTTTTGACATTATAGGCTTTAGCTTGTTACCAAAAGTAATTGCTAAATCCTTTATTTTATTCATAGCTGTTGTTATTTGGCTTTTTAATGTTCCATATCTTTTATTTGCCTCATTAGTTAGTGCTGTATTTTCTTCCCATGCTTTGTTTCCAGTTTCAACTGCTCTGTTCATTAAATCTCCTGCACTTGCTAAAGATAAAATTGTATTAGATAATCTTATTTCTTTTATATCCATATCTTCTAAAATAGCAATTGCTGATTTACCGTTTCTTTTTGTGTCATTTAATCCACTTATAAAAGCACTTAATGCCTTTACCGCATCTTTTTCAAATGCTTTCTTAAAATCTTTTGTAGTCATGCCTGCAACTTTTGCAAAGTCTTTCAAGTCTCCTGAACCTGCCTCACATGCTACTTGTATTTTCTTTAAAAGTTTAGACATTGCAGAGCCACCTGCTTCTGCCTCTATTCCAACGCTAGACATAGCTGTTGCTAAAGATAATATTTGTGCTTGGCTTAGTCCTGCTAAATCTCCTGTTGCTGCTAAACGTGTTGCCATTTCAACTATATCTCTTTCAGTTGTAGCAAAATTGTTTCCTAATTCAACTATTGTAGCTCCTAATTTATCATAGTCTTTTGCAGACATTTTTGTAACATTTGCAAATTTTGCTAATGCCGACGCTGCCTCCTCTGCTGATAAGTTTGTAGAATTACCTAAATCTATCATTACTCTAGTAAAAGATAATACATCTTCTGTTTTTATTCCTAATTGACCTGCTGCTTCTGCTACTGCTGATATTTCTGTTGTTGTAGATGGAATTTCTTTTGCCATATCTCTAATGCCTTGTTTTAACTCTGCCATTTGTTGTTCTGTTCCATCTACAGTTTTTTCTACACCTGTAAAAGCATCTTCAAAATCTATTGCAGTTTTCGCACATGCTAGTAATGCTGTTCCTGTTGCAACAGAAAAAGCAGACATTTTCTTGCCTGCTCCTTCTACCTTTTTACCAACATTTTCTATCTTTTCTCCTGTTGTTATCATTTTTGCACTAAAGTTTTCTAGCTGATTTGTTACTATTTGTAATTTTGTTTTGTAATTATTTAATTCAGTTTCAGTTTTTATTATTTCTTGCTTTTTTTTAGATATAGCGTTTGTATTTTTGTCTTCTACACTTTCTAATTCTAGCAATTGTCCTTTTAATGTATTTAATTTTTCGCTTTGAAGTCTATATGCTTCTGTTAAGTATTGTTGTTCTGTAGCTAGCTTTTCTGACTCTTTTGTCATTGCATTCCATTGCGATTTAGCTAGATTAAATTTGCTTTCATTTTCTTTTATTTCATTGTTTAATCTTTTTAATTTTTCTGTTGCAGTTTCAAAACCTTTTCTAGTATTTTCAAGTGTAGTATTTGTTTTTTCTAACTTATTTTTATAATTTTGTAGTTTTATTTCTGCGTTTGTTAGCTCATTTTGTTTTTTCTTTATAGATGTAACATTTTTATTTTCTGCATTTTCTAAATCATTAAGTTGCATTCTTAACGTCTTAACTTTATCTCCTTGCAATTCATATGCTTCGGCTAAATATTTTTGTTCTTCTGTTAATTTTTGGACTTTTGCTGTAGATTCATTCCACTGTGCTTGTGTCAGTTTAAATTGATTGTAATTTTTATTCATTTCCAAATTAACTTCTTGTAAAGACTTTCTAAAATCTACTGCACCTTTTTCAGTAAATACTAAACCCACTCTTTTTAAATCATCTGCCATCTTCTCACCTTCTTTTTCGCATAATAAAAGACACCAGATTTAATCTGATGCCTAAAAATAAGGATGCCATTTCTGATATCCTCTTAGTCAAGAAAGTTTAGGTAGGTTGACATTCCTACATCTCCTAACAATGGGTGGCGGCTGCCTGTTCCGCCCTCAGAAACCTTCTTTTAACGGAAGAAACACCCAATCACTTGAGTGTTTCCATTAATATAGGTATTGGTAGGTCTGCCAAGTCCCTACATCTCTTAAACCCTATTAGGGTGCGTGGAAGGCAAAATCGTCCACCTCAATTCCTATATTTATATTGTACTTACATTATACAACATTTATTCAATTTTGTCTAGTTTTCTGAAAAATAATTTTTCCTCTATTTTTCAATGTCTGTTGCCAACTTTTTTCTCTTTGCCTCATAATTGTTATTATTGAATTTTTGTTATATATTTCATTATTTTTGTCAGTTGCTAAACGAACCACTATTCTAGCTTTTTTATTTATGCTACTAATATCTTTTAAATATATTAATGTGTCTATATGTAAATTGTCTTCTAAAATATAATCTGGTTCTTTTATTATTTCGTAAATATAGTCTTCTAGTTCTTCATATTCCTTTTTATGATATAAATTAATGTGATTATTTAGTCTTTCATATGTCAATATAACATCATCTGTAATCACCATCTCTTTATATTTTCCTATTTTTTCTAAATCTATTTTACCTATATTAATATATTCCTCTTCCATTTTTATTCCTTTCGTCTTTATTTTACAATATTTCTATTGTTTTTACAATATTTTTCGTAACAAAAAAACACCTACCTAAGTAAGTGTTTTTATTTATTTTATATCACATGATATTTTAGTCCAACCACCATCACCACTTCGTTCTAGTATCATGTAATATCTATTTCTAATAGTGTTTCCAAAACTATTTTGGCTATCTACATATGCTTCTATTTTATATCTATTACCAGTTTGAACCACATTTATATCAGAATACCATGGATATTTAGCTGTTGAGGGATTCTTTAAATAATCGTCCATAAAATCTTGTGACATTACATATGCTTCCATTTTATAATCCTTTGCATCATTACTTTGAGTTGAATTATCTCCTAAACCGCTCCACCAACCTATAATAATTTTAAAAAATATAAATATCAATACACCCCAAATAATAATTGAAATAAAAATTCTTGCATTACTAATTTTTTTCGTATTTTCTTCCATTTTTGTTTCCCCTCCTTGCCATAATTCTACATTATTTTACAATAAATATCAAGGAGATTCTTTTCCACAAATTTCCACTCAACTAAATTCTATGAGTTCCTTTTTGTATTTCTTTTTCATGTATTTCTGGGATATTACTAATTACAAAATCTACTATTTTAGATATATCTTCTAATTTCACAAGTCGCACCGCTTGTCTATATGTTAATGGTGCATCATAATTTGATGCAATAATTGCATACAATAGCTGATTTGTAGCGTACATTGTTTTTGTATATCCATTAGCATCTTTTTGTCCTTGTGCATCTTTTTTTAACTGTTCAATGCCACCTTTATAATCCTCTAAGTATTCTAAAATAAGTGATGACACTTCTAAAATCAAAGTTTCTCCATTTTTTAATTCTATTTCCATGTTATTCTCCTTCTTTTAAAGAGGCGTATATTCTACGCCCCTTCTATATTTCCTTGTTCTGGTGTTAGTTTTGCAATAATTGCATCTATTTCATTATCTGTTGTTAATACTTTATCGAAAAACATATCTTCTGTTAAGCCAGTTGGAAAATTACTCATCTCACTACTGATTCTAACCGATTTGTTTCCTGCATCATCAAAAGATAATGCTTTTATTGTTAAAGTATCATTTTGCTCTGAGAAGCTTTCCTCAGATGTTGCTATATCATCTGTGTTTTCTGCTAATTGACATTTAGGATACCAAACATACTCTACGATATCACCAAGTTTTTTAACAACTTTACCAAAGGCAAAATATGGTCTTTGAGCAGATGCACCACTCTTTATTAGATATTTACCTATTTCGTCTCCTCTCATTCTTGCTACGACATCTGTATCAAATGCAACTACTTCTACAGATTGCTCTACACTTGATGTTTGTGAAGCTGTTACATAATCTCTTCCGCTTGCTCTTACTACTGTACTTTCTGCATTTTCTGTAGTCGATATTTGTTTTACTACATCCCTTTTCTTTGTTTCTTCATAAGTAGCTAAATTAAAATCTCCATTTTCTTTTGGAGTATTAAAAGCAACATATAATGCTCTTACTGTTTCTTTAATCATCGGTCTTTTTGTTTCTATTGACATTTTCATCTTTCCTTTCTTTTTTTAATTTAAAAACACCTACCAAGTTTTAATTCCTAACTTGGTAAGCATTATTTTATAATATTTTTCTTTCTTTTTATCCCATAAAGGATAAATATGTGGATTTGCTCCCATCTTTACAGTTCCATGTTCTACCATTGGACCATAGTATTTGCCCCAGCCTGCTTCAATTTCTGTTTTCTTTTTTCTATAAGCAAAACTACGTACCAAATGTGTATATCCTGCTTTTTTTATTTTTGACATTGGCTTAGGTAATTTAAGTGCATCATTTACAAATTCTTTTGCTCCTTCTTCAACACCTTCCATAGCATTTTCAGCACCTTTAGCATAATGTTCTATTATCTCTGCTAAATCCTTAAAACCATCATATATATAAGTATTACTAGACATTTTCCAATACCTCTAAAGAAAAAAATGAATGAACCCTCCTATTTTTTGTTGAATATTCATGTTGTATAACGGGAAAAAAACCTTTTTCATTTAACTTTTTCTTTAATTCTATTAGTTTTGGATGTCTTGGTTTATCTGCTATAACTGATATTTGATAAGTAACATTGGTATTGTATTTAGAGCCACTTGCGGTTACATCTTCCCAAATATAATCCCAAAAATGTATTCTAATTTCTTCTTCTATTTCATCATCCTTTGGACTGCATTCGCTTAATGGAACCTGTAATTCGTCTAATAAGTCATTTAATTCTTCTTTACTCATACCTCTCCCTCCAATTTAACTCTTGGATATTCTTCTAATGTTAAGTCTGTTTGTTTAATTCCATCTTTGTTTGTAAAATGATAAGCATTAAACACTTTATGATATTCTTTGCCAATTTTAACAACACATAATGAATTAATTTCTTTTGTTTGTGGTATTCTTAATTTATAGGTTATTTTCTTTTTTCTTTCTTCTGCTTCAAATTTCAATCTATCTGAAATCGATAATTCTTCAAACCAAATGTCGTATCCAGTGTCATATAGATATTCAATTGAATATGTATCTTCGGTTTGTTTTGTCTCAAAAAGCCTAAAAAAGCCATCATTATATGTCGGTAGGCTTGTAATATTCTGCTTGTAGTAAGGCATATTGGTCTCCATACAATTGTTTAAACTCTGCTAGTTTCTTTTCTCTAGCATAAAAAACATAATTTTTTAATAGACTTTTCGCTTTTAAATCAACTTCATAATTAATTTCTGCTCCAGAAGATTTGTTAATATCAAATTCTGCTTCTTTTATATAACCTATAATCGTTTCATCTTTTTCAAAAGGTGTTATGTGTTGTTCGTCTCTAATTTCTTTTAGTAATTTTTCTATTTGTGTATCCGCCATAAAATACACCTCTATTCTATTTCTTCATCTTGTACTTTTTGAATTAAAACTTCTCCAATTTTGTTGTTAGTAGTTGCTAATTCTTCAATTCGCTTTTTGGTAGTTTTTAATCCTTCTCTTGGATAAATATCACCTTTTTTATAAATATAATCATTATCTTTTAGGTCCTTCCAAGGTTTTTCTCTAACGCTTACATATTTTTCTGACATTTTGCTCTCCTCCTAATTATAAGTTAGGAGCTTATTGCTAAGCTCCTTGAACTGTTTCAACTACTTTCACTATTGGTACGTATTCTTCTAATTTTGTTACATCAAATACATATGCAACATTATCATCTGATGCTCTACCATTAGCATATCCTTTTCCAATTATAACATCTGCATCATCTAAAGCTAATGTTTGGTCATAATCTTTAAATCCTAACCCAGTTAATCCCATAGTATATTTTTTAGGAAGTAACAGTGCTGCTTTACCTTCTGGGTTATTAGCACAAGCTACTACTTCTAAATTTTTGTAAGATGAAATATTTCTACCTTCGGCATCATAAATTGCAGGAGCCACATAATCAGCTTCATCGTTTGGGTGACAAACTAAAACTAGCTTATCAATAGTTCTATTACCATTTTTAGTTAAATATTTTTTAGCTTCTGCTAATGCTTTTGGTTTAAAACTTGTTAAATTTGTGTTAACTGTTTTATCTTGATGTGTGCCATCTTCGTTTGTTTTCGCAATTTGTTTATAAATACCAACTGGTTCATCTTTTCCCGTTCCTTGTAAAGCTCCATATTCCAAACCATCGTTTAATTGTTCTTTTAACACTGCTCTGCAATATTTGTCTACAAATGGTAATGCTAAGTCTTTAATAGCTTTCGGAATTATCATATATACAGTTAGTTTCGCAACTTCCATATTTAAAACTGCAAAACTTGCTGTTAATTCTCCTTTAATTTTGTCTGTTAATGCTCCCCAAGAGTAAACTCCTGTTTTTGAAGCAGTAATCCATTTTTTAACATTAGCTGGAGCAAAGTTAATATAACTTAATAATCCACTTTCTTTTTTAATATCTTCTAGTGTAATGTCTATAATAGATGTTGGCATAATATCGATTTGATTTCCTGTTACTGCTTGTTTTGGATCGTTCTTTAATACTTCATAGAAATCTTTTTCTTCTTTTGAAAGAACTCTCAATCCCATAGCTTTTGCGTATGACTCATCACTTTCAGTTTTTAATGCTTGTTCTTGAATTTCTGCAATTATCTCTGCATATTGGACCTCATTAATCTTTTCCATTGCTTCTATAATAGCTTGAGATTTGTCCTCTGTTTCTTGAAGAATTTTTAAAGCCTCTTCTTGAGCTTGTTTCATTTTTGTTTGATTAATTTTCATGTTTTTTACCTTCCTTTTTCTTAAATTTTTGTATTAAAAAAAGACGTCCAAGCGTCCTCTTTAATCGGTTCTTTTATATAATCAAAAATCTTTTGTAAATTCTTTTCATTTGGTTTTTCAAAATTCATTTCATGTTGTCCATTTTGTTTTAATTCTTTTACTTCTTTTTGCAATTCTTTGTTTTTCATAACTAGATTATAAACGAAGTCAGCTTCTAATGATTGCATTACATCATCTTTTCTTGTTTGAGTTGTTGAAAATCCCCATTCAAACGCTTCTTTTGATGTTATCCACTCTTCTCTATCCATTTTTTCTTTTATTTCTTCTTCTGATAAATTAGTTTTACTTGTATAAATGTTTAAAGAAGGTTGTGTGATTTTTTCTAAATCTTCTGCAACTTTTTTCATAGCATTAGAATCACCTCTAGCTTCTGTCCAAGCATTGTGTATCATTAATAAGCCATTTTCTGGCACTACTCTTTCTTCTCCTGCCATAAAAATAACAGATGCAGCACTACATGCAAATCCGTCTACAATTGTTTTTAAATGACCTTTAAATTCGCTTAATAAGCCATAAATTGCTAATCCCTCTGAAACTGAACCACCATATGAATTTATTCTTACAGTTAAGTTTGGAGTATCTACCATAGCTAAAGCATCTTTTAATGTAAATGCGTCTGTTTTGTCTGTACCAGTACCTAGCCATTCATCAATCCAATCTTTTTTTCTTATATCTCCATAGATATATAATTCTGTTTCAAACTCATTGACCTTTTTAAAGTTTAAAAACTTATCCATCTTCTTTTTCACCACCTTTCGTATTTTCATAATTTTTAGTTAAAGCATGTTCATTTGCCCATGCTTCATCTATTATAGGTAATCTTAATAACTTATTTATTTCATTTCTGCTAAATCTATTAGCTGTTAGCTTGTCTATTCCTGTTCCACAATCTAAAACATATTTGTGTACTATATTGGTTCTATTAAATTGCACATATTCACCCTTTAGAAAATCTTCTTTTCCTACTAAAGAAACGTTTAATCCATCTTCTATAATTTCAAAATATGGGTCTACCGCAAAAGTAACAAAATCACTATTTCCTGTAGATTTCTCTGTTCTGTTTCCAAAAAATACGTCTAATGGAATGTTCCATTTTTGTGCTACTGTACTGTTTATCCTTAAAAAAGACTTTTCAAAATCTGTTAAATCTTTTTTATTATCTTTGTTTAAGTTTACTAATTCAAACATTTGTGCAAGTAAAATAATAGCATCTTCTTCACTAAGTATTCCTTCTACTAGTTTTTCTTTATATTCATCATAGCTTATTGATTTGTTTGTTTTAGGATCTATCATTGTTGGCTGTTCTCCTGGAAACTTTATTTGCCATCTATCTGTATTTGCTCTTATAAATCCTTTTTGTATAGCCTTTATTATTTTTGTTGTATTATCTTTAAAACTTTCGCTTGCTTTAACTAAATCTGTATTTACTAATGAATAATATATAGAGTTGTTGCTATTATATGTCTTAGTTAACCTCAATGAATTTCCTTCGTTGTCTGAAACATTAATATCGCCAAATGTTTTACTCTTTAATATTTCGTTAGTTGCTTGATATGTATCAGCTACATATAACAAATTTGTTTTTTGTAGTTTGTTTATCAATACTAGTGCTGTTCCATCTGTTAATAATCTTGTAACCAGCTTGTACATAAACATCGTTCCATTTTCATTAAGGTTTGGTTGCAAATTCAAAAGCCAGTATAAGTCTTGTTTAGTTTCTTCTATCTTTTTGTTTTTTAATTCAAATGTTTGTATCTCACATTTTGCAATAGTCTTTGCTATTAAATCTATTGCATGTGCTTCTGCTAATGTATATATGTAATTTTTAATAGTATCTTTATTGAACAGTGCATCTATAATGCTTACAAATTCTCCTTTTGAATTTTTGAAAATCTTGTCTAGTACCATTTTTACTACCTCCTATTCTAAACATATGCATAGATTATCTTTTCATCTAACAGCTCCTGTACACTCATTGCTGCCACAAAAGCCATGAATGGGTCATTCTTTCTTAATTTTGGCTCTATTTTTTCATATTTCTTGTTTCCATCTTTTCCAATTTTTATAGCTGTATTGTTAATTGCCCATCTCATAATTGCACTATTTCCTATATTTATTTTTCCTTCTGCAAATGCTACCTCTATTCTTGGTGCCACTATCGCCATAATGCTATCCAACCTTCTTATCATTCTTACTTGTCCATATGGATTTTCTTTTGTTTCTATTGATATTCCGTACTTTTCAAATATACTTTTTAACAATAAAAATCTATATGTATCCATTGTCCATTTTTGAACATTATATTTTGTCATCTCTGTTATTAACCAAAGTATGATTTCTTCTGCATCTATTGATTCAGCATCTACTATAACAAAATCTTGAAAACCTTCTTGCCCTATGTTGTGGAATGGAAATTTAATATCTCCAAAAAACTTACTTTTTGAACATATCCATGTTTTTTGTCTCCAAATATATTCACCGTCTCGCTTAAACAAAAAACCAGCACTTGCAAAATCATTTAAAGAAGCATAATCTATTCCGATTATTGCTTTTCTTCCTTCTATTGGTCCTGTTGTTCTTGGGATTTCTTTGTCTGTGTCACTATAAGATGCTCTTTTAATTGTATCCCAATCTGCTACTGCCTGTTCTTCGTCCTGTTGTGGTAAATTCATTCTTTTTGCATAGAACTCTACTCTGTATGATTTTGATTTTTGCATATCTAAATAATCTGTAAATATTTCATTGAATAACGTAGGTCTAAACCTTAAACTTGGATTTGCTTGACACCAAAAAGTCATATCTATATCGTTTTTATCGTTTGTTTTTAAAAACTTTTTCATTGGAATATCAATTAAAGACTTCTCATTTATTTTATATAATATTGGTAGTAATCCAGTAAAATTTTTTTCCCCATTTAGAATTGATTTAGATACATCTATTTTTTCATCTAAAGGTCCTTCCCTTACAGTTCCATTTGTTGTTATTGTTATTTTTCTAGAATGAATAATTTTTCCTAATCCAGACTTAAATACATTTAATTGCTTGTAATCTTCGTATGCATGTAATTCATTAAAAATAATCATTCCTGTCTGTTTACCATCTTTCGTTTTTGCGTTAGCTGTATTGTATCTTAATACAGAGTGCGTAATTTTGTTTATAACTTCTGTTTTGTTCCAATAAAAATATTTCCTCATTGTTTCTTTGTTGTCTTCTAACATGTTATAGACTACATTAAATGAATTTAATGCTTGTTCCTCAGATGTAGCAACAATGTCTATGTGATAGTTTTTAACTCCGTAATAATGTGTTTGTAGAAAGTTTGCTAATGGCATTATCATTCCATCTTTTCCATTACCTCTCCCCATTAAAATAAATATATCTGGAAATATAACCACATCTCTGTTTTTATCTTCATACATAAACACAAAAGCATATATAAATTTTTGATATGGAAATAATTTGTAGTACCATTTTTCACAATATCTAATGCATTTATAGTATTTATCTTCATCAAAAAAGACATCATCTCTCGATAATGTCGGTTTTACTATATTTTTAATTAGCAATTTTATTTCGTCATCTGTTTCGTTTGGATTTTCTTCAACAAATTTTATGTACTCGTCTACTTCCTTACAACAAATCATCTCCATCACCTTCTTCTGGTGGTTTTGATGGTGCTTTTAAATCTAAGTCTTGCAAAATTTTTAATTGTTGTGTATTAACTTTAAGTATATTTTGAACGCTTTCGTTTGGTTTCTCGGATTCAAAACCATTTCCAGTTTTAAGTTTTACTCTTAATCCATTTTTATCTATATCTTTCTGTATATCTCGTTTTAATCTTTCTAAGTTTATATAATCTTCAACTAAGCTTTCAAAATGTTTGCCAATTTTTCCTTGTTCCAATAGTTGTTCTAATAAATCTTGCTTGATTTGGTTTATTTCTTCATTTTCTTGTTCCTTTTTCATGGTATACCCCCTTTCACGTGAGAAAATTTATAATAGTTGAACAGTTAAGACCACACACCCGCTCTCCTTAAGCATTTTTTTGCTTGAGATTTTGACCGGGGCTAGTTTACATATTTTTATCTGCTATTTCCTTACTGTTGCAAGACTTTCAACGTTTATATTTCATTTATATTTAAGCATAACAATCCTTCTACTACTTCAATACTATAGCTGTGTTCTAAATGTTTTATTTTCTTTCCATTTTGAAATGTGTTATCAAATAATCCTAAACTTTCTAATATCATATTTGTTTCTTTCTGTGTTATATTTCCTAATAGCATTATTGTATTTTGCATTATGTTTAATATCTTTATTGTGTGGCTTAATTGATTTTGTATTTTTAAATCGTCTAGGGTTAAGCAGTTAAAGAATATTTTCATTGCTATTATTATATCTTCATCATCTAATAAATAGCTTCCAGATATGCCATTCGCAAATGTTATTACTCCTGCTCTTTCTTCTTTGGTATTCATTTGTTTTAGTTCTACTTCTATATTATTTGTTTTATATGCTTGTATTAAATGTTCTAATTTCATAATTATTACCTACCTATACTCTATAATCTTTTTAATTAAGTTTCCTTCGGAATAGATTTTTGTTTCTATTACTTGTTTATCTTTTTCGTTTGCAAGGTCTATAGCATATTCTTTATTATGAGTATATTGACACTCTGTTCCACATATTTCGCTATTGCAACACTTATCTTTTTTATTGCATTTATAAGCAATACTTTTTATAATTCCATCTTTTTCTTTTATTATTGCATTATAATATTTCTCCATTACCATCTTTCCTCCGTTATTAGTTTTTTTCTTTTTCTCCATGTCCATCTATGTCTATCTTCTATTATCTCATGTGCCTCGAAACTTAGACTTATACAGTTATTTATATCTAATGCTAAATCTGGTCTTTCTTTTATCGGTATGATATGATGCACTGTATCAGCGTTTACTATCTTTATTATTTTAGGAAAATGTTTTCCATCATTCCATTGTCCTAAAAAGAATTGACATTTACCTTTATCTCTTTCTAGTACTTTTTCTCTTAAGATCTCCCAATCCGTCGAGTTGTAAAAAGCATTTGTGTTTCCCTTTGCAATTTCAATTTCCCAGTTAATATATTTTCTTCTTTTTCGTCTTTGTTTCATGTGATTTATCTCTTTCAATTTATGTTATATTGCTAACTAAGCTTCTTGCTTAGTCTTTTTTACCACTTAATTTAATTAGCTTTAAATATGTTTTATAATCTTTTGCTTTTATTATTTCTCCTATTGTAATTTTCTTTTCCATTCTTTTCACCACCCTTGCCAATGTATTGGCGTTTTCTTTCTTTTTTCTTTACATATAAAGTCTTTACACTTAACCGTAGTTATAGTGCTAATTTGTTCTATACATATATCTTGTGTTCTTATTATCTTTATTCTGTTTGTACAATTACTGTTATTACAATTTGTACATACTTTGTTTTTGTACTGTTCTATTAATTCTTGCGACATTTGTATCCACCTCGTTTATATAGAAAAATAGAGCCACGCTCTACTGAACATAGCTCCGCAAAAGATATTTCTTTTTCTGTAGAACCCACTAGGAAGGTTCTATACTTAATGTGAAAGAAGAATACATCTTTATATTAACACTTACCTAGCATTGTATTAATAACTAATTTGTGTAGGTTAGGATTTGCACCTAACAAGAGCCAGTGTCTCGTATGACAAGTATATCCTTTTCTTCTAAGTAGAAGCTCATTGTCCAACTAGCGTTTACCTATTCCGCCACTACACTAAATTGTATTAATAACTAATTATTGTTTGTAAAAATTTCTCCGTTTTGTTTATCGTAATATCTAAAAAAGTTTACACACCAAGCGTTTACTATTCTTACTTCTTTATTCATACAATGTATTCCGTTTTCATCATATGCTTTAGTATAAAAAGCTAATTTATTATCTAAATTTTCACATCTATTTACTATTACTTCTGTTGTTGCTTGTCCTGGTATTGTTATTTCAACGGCTATATCCATCTTTGTTTCTTTTGCTGTATCAAATATACTTATTAAATTTTTTCTTTCCATTTTTATTCCTTCTTTCTTTTATTTTAAAAAGAGCTAGCTATAATAACTAACTCTTAATGAGAAGGTTGGTGTGCAGTTATTCCCTCACTTGGCACACTCCACGCTACACTTTCATGTTTCGAGGCGTTACTCTCTCATCAGGCGTTTATATAAATGTGAGGCTAGATGCTATCAGGACCTTCTCTTTGATAGCCCACGCTGGTAAGAGACTTTTTAAGGAAAAATCTCTGTGAAACCTATATGAAGTATAATTAATATTTATTGTTGTAATGTTTAGCTGGAACCTTAATAAATTTTTATCTATTATAATTATACTATAGCTAAAATTAAAAAACTAGGACATTTTACGGACATTTTTAGGACATTTTAACCGTAATTTCAATATTTTATCTGTTGACCTCTCTATCATTCTTCTAATATGTCTATCTGACCTTGTTTGTCCAAACAAATTTAGATATACTCTATTTCCTATATCTTCGTATGTACAACCGTCTATATAATATGCTATTAGGATTTCTTTTTCTTTATATTTTAGAGAGTCTAATCTAATTTCTACTTCTTCTACAGTTCCACTTAGTTCATCAATTTCTTTTTCTACTGACTCCAGTTCAAGTTTTAAATCATTTTCTTTATCTACTGTATTGCTAGTAAAATTACCTACTTTATCACTAATACTATTCTTGCTACGAATACCACTATTAATATCAGTATCTCCTGTTTTTGGTTCTGCTTCTTTTATACTCTCTAATTGTCTTAGTAGTCTTTCTTTTTCTCTTAGTTTAAGTCTTAGTCTCGACTTGTTTTCTTTATATTTTTTTAATAATAGAATTAACTGCTCTTTCGTCATATGTATCCCTCCTTTATTTCATAGCATATTTTTTTATATCTGTTTCTATTTTAGATATTCTTATATCATTTCTGTAGAATCTACAGTCTTTATTCTTGCAGTATAGCTCATTTAAACCATAACATTCTGTTATTTGGTAAGCATAACAGTCTTTCTTTGTACAGTCTCCTAGCTTGTCTACTACTATCAGCCTCACACCGTCTATAAGTTTTGTATCTGCTGGTAATTCCATATATTCTTGTCTTGTTATTTGTACTTCTGTTGGGTGTTCTTTTCTAGCTATCTCTAAAATATGTATTCTTCTTTTTATTTTATCTAATGTATTCATTCCTCCACCTCTTTCGCTTGGTTTGCAAAGTATTGCTTAATATCTGTTCCAGTAAATAAAATTCCATTCACTCTTAATTCATTGTAAGGATTTTTAGATATTAAATCTATTGTTTTATTTTTCTTTCCGATTATGCTTTCTAATAGATCTACTTTTTGATATAGTAAGTTTATTATTATTTCATAATCCTCTGTTTTATCCAACCTTCCATCTATTTCATTAATACAATATTCTTCTGTCATGTTTTATTCCTCCAATCTATAACAATTTTGTTCGTATTGTTCATGTGTTAGTATTGTTTTTATATCTTCTTCTAAATAATAACCACTTACTGTTTCAATACCTTTTGCATTATCTGTTGACCAAACAAGTTCATTATTTATAAAATCTCCTACTTCAATTAAATCAATTATGTTTTTATTGTGTTTTACTATTCTAGTTTTATCTATATAGCTATTTGGAATTTCAATATCTCCTTGAAAACTATAACTTAAAATCTCATCTGCATATATATAATTATTATCAACATCTATACATTTTTGTATATATCCTTCATCTGTTCTTATATATTCTCCTATTTCTATTTTCATAGATTATTCCTCCTTCTCCACTAATCCGTGCTTGAATTAAATCGTATAATGTACTGCTTTGTACTTCTACTTCCCAATAAGGGTTGTAGTTATGATTATTATCTATATACCTAATAATGTTACGACTATCTCCTTTTATGTATCTAACTATTTTGCCAGTTATTTCATCGTATCTTGGTTCAAACCCGAAACTTCTCTAATTCTTTTAAATCTACTCCGTTCTTTTATTTTAAGCATTTCTCCCACTCCTTAATTAATTGTTTAAAACTATAATCATCAAAATAATAATCTGTAACATCTTGTTCTCCATCTGTATAAGTAATTATTAAATTATTCCTATTAGTTCTTGACAACTTTCTTATATTATTTGCATTATAATATGTATTATTTATTTTTAACATCTTCTATTCTCCTTTTTGTAAAATTTTTTCTTTAAATTCCTTATATTTCATATTTTTAATTTCTTGTATATTCTCTAGCATTTCATCTATTGTGATACCCCTACCTCGTCTATCTTGAAATTTTGTTATAAGTGTTCTATCTCCAAATGAACCTATTTCACTCACATACATTATTCCATTTTGTGTATTATAATATATTTCATACCCTACACTATTACTCCCAAATGTGTCTCGTTTTGGTGCTTCTTCATAAAATGTTATTGTAGTATTTATTGATATGTTAATTGGTTTGTTGTTGTCTATATCTAACATCTTCTATTCTCCTTTCAATAGTTCTGGATTATTATATATGTTGCCTATTACTTCTTTTGTTTGTAAATTTCTCCAGTTAGATATTTTAGAATATTCTCCATTAGTATTTTTTCTACATAAATAAAACCCTGTATTAATATATTTAACTAACATATTTATTCCCCAAGCATCTTTTACTATATCTCCCTCATATATTTCTACACCGTTTTTATCTTTTAGTCCTGTGTATTGTCCTACTGTGTTTGGGTCTACCTCTATATCTTCTATTGTAAAACAACCGTTTAAATCCACTGTTTTTCTAATAAAATAATTACCATTTTCATTAGTCCAATAATAACCATATACCCATTCTCCATTATCTATTCTTTTTGCTCTAAACTTATATTCTCTCATTTCTTTATCACTTCCTTATTTGATTCTAATTTCCTAACACTTTCCCGACCTCGGCAAAATGATTGATTTTACTGTGTTTGCTTACTTGACTGTAAGTTGACTACTTTAATTTTTTATCTATTTCATCTAATTTATTTAAAATAGATATAATCATAAATGGCATTGCAATTTCGCAAGCTTCATATATTAATCCTATAAATGCTATAATTCCTTTTATAAAATCCTCCATTATTTTCCCTCCAATAGTTCTTGTAAAAATTCTATTATAATTTCTGTATCAACAACACTACTATTGTATAATTTTTCATAGTCTTCGTTGTTAACTGCTCCTTTGTAATAATTTATTTTTTCTTCTACTACCTCTTTTGGTATAGAATTGTCTATGTAGTTTAATGCAGTCTCTAATATTTCACTAGATATTATGCATGTTCCTCTTTGCTTTGTTTTTAATGCTCTATTTATAGCTTCTTCTAATTCTTTACTCATCTAGCTATTCCTCCTCATATTTTGGAAATATTTTTAATATTTCTTTCACTGTTTGTACTTCTTTTTCTTTAAGCCACTGTCTAAATTTCTTTTCGCAATTTTTACATAAGTCAAAGTCTTTTTTATAGTTAATATCTCTATGTGTACTTTTGCAATATCTGTTTATCCCTACAAAACCTTTTTGATGTACAAATGGTATTTCCTCTCCACATTTATCACATATGTATTTTGGATGTCTTTTATTTTTTCCAACATTCATTTAATTTTACTCCACCACCCTATACAAATTATCTACATCTGCTTGCACCTGGTGTATATAATGTTCTTGCTTAGTTAGTCTTTCTTCTATTGTGTTAATTCTATTTTCTTTTTCTTGCATTTCTATGTTGACTTGTCCATATATTAAAAATCCTATAATTGTTACTATTACGACCATTACCATGTACGCTATGTGGTCTTTAAACCATTGCTTTGTTGCGTAATCTAAATCTGCCATTTTTGACATGTTATATCTCCTCCTTGGTTATTATTTTTAAGCTTAATTTTGGATATTTATATTCAAATATTTTATGCTTTAACTTAAACACTTCTGTTTGTTTGCCTTTAACATCTTCTACTATTGTTTGTCCATTCTCTTCATATTTAAAATCTGCTATGTATTCTATTTTTCTATGTGTTTTACCATTCTTTTTAAAGCTCTCTTGTAATAAAAATCGTGGTTGTAACTTTAAGTTACTTATCTTGTTTGCTTTCTCTAGTAATGCTAACTGTTTATATCTTTTTGCTTCTAATGCACTATCGAATACGTACATGTCTACTTGTGTTTTTGCGTTATTGTATTTACTCATATTTTTTGTTAATCTCCTTTCAACTGTTTTATTCTGTACTTAAACAATATTGGTTCAACATGTTCAAATGCTTGTTGTGTATTTATTCTCTTTATTTCTTTGTTTGTTTTTGCTTTTTTATTATGGTCTTTCATATATTCCTTTGCTACGCCCATTTTAGTTAAACCTTTATTCCATAACTTTATTAAATCTTCATCTTGCATTGCTCTTCTCTTTTCAATATTCTCTTACACATGTCTAGTCCGTTCGGTACTAGCTCACATTTATCTTTTCCTGTAAATGTAGGGTCTTCTAATAATCCGACAGCCTTTACACATTCCTGTTTCTATAGCTGTTTTACATATTCCTATTAATGGTTGATATTTCATAGGCTAACCCTCTTTCATTTTCTGATATGCTTCTTTTAAATCAACTTGTCCTATAAAATCACAGTCTTCTTTTGTTGCTGTATATTTTGCATAAATCCCAACTTCATTTTTATATATTTCTGTAATTAACATAGGCTCTAATATATACCCTATTTCATCATCTTCATCTAACGAGAAACGTATTTCTACCTCTCTATTTTGGTCTACTTTCATTAACTTTTCTATTAATTCTTTAACTAGTATAACTTCCTCCTATAGCCTTGGTATATGGTTCATATTTTCGCTTACCATATCCGCTAAATAGTATCTTTTAAATTTTATATCTTCACCATATCTGTTCTTTTCTATTCCCCATTCTGTTACGAATGCATAACCATCTTTTTGTAACTGGTCTATTCTTGCTCCTAATTGTGTTATTCCTAATTCTTGATATGCTTCCCAACTTGATATTGCGCCAAATTCTCGTATGTAATTTTATAATTCTATCTTTTTGTGATAGTTTTACTTGTGTCATTTGTATCACTCTCCTAATCTGTACAAAGTTACTTCATAATCATCGAATACATCTGCTATAATTTGTTCTACTATTTCCCATTGTCCATCTGCTATTCCACAACCTATATTGTATGGCATACATATACTTAAATTTAAATCTTTTGCCATATTTTTTATTGTTGTTAGCGCAGTTTCCATTGCTATATAATCTGTTTTAAAATCTGGGTTTTGACTAAACATATTGCATATAATTTTGTCGTATATATTTATTTTAAACACTTCGCCTTTTAGTTGGTTATAAACATAATTCCTTCTATTGCAAAATAAATTATAACTTTCTTCTAAACCTTTATATTTGTCTGCTAATTGTCTTGCTACACCTCCGCCCATTGTTCCAAATGGGTTTACTTGATGTATGATAATATTCTCTATACAATCTAATATATTTTTATTTATAATCTTAACCATTAGCTTGTCTCCTTTTTGCTAATATCTTGCCATAAATTCCACATTCTTCTAGTGGTACTTCTCTTAATACTTTTACTTTAGATGTTCTTACTTTACCGTCTGAATTTTTAGGTAATACTATATCGGAAATTTTTGTTTTTAACTCTAGTATTGCTAAGTTGGTCCAATTGTTTCCATAGTTTAATGCCCAAGCCAAGGTTGATATATGTATTCCGTAACTGCAATCTTCTTCTGTGTCTGGATTGCACACTTCCGTTTTGTATTTTCCAACTTCATATATAAAACTGCTATCTCTATCAGCTCTGTATGTTCCATCTTTATCTTTTCTAACAGCTTTATAGAATGTTGCCATTGTTTTTGTGTGTTGAATACCATAAAAGTCTATAAAATCATTTATGTTTTTTGGCATGTATACAATTCTAGAATTTCCAGATATATTTATTTTTCCATTATATTGTCTCTCTAACACTTGAACGTTGCCACAGGCTTCTACTGTACTGTTGTCACAGGCTTCTACTGTACTGTTGTTATAGGCTTCTACTGTACTGTTGTTATAGGCTCTTACTGTACTGTTGT
>CANOGC010000014.1 GCA_947565445.1 uncultured Clostridium sp.
CATCAATAACCAAATACATTGAGAAGAAACTAGGGTTAAAAGTAAATGCAGAGAAGAGTAAAGTAACAAGACCAACCAAGACAAAATATCTAAGCTTCAGTTTTTGGAAAACAGCAGGAGGAAAGTGGAAACCGAAACCACACCTAAAAGCATATCAAAAGCTAACTAAGAAATTAAAACAACTTACCAAAAGAAATTGGAGTATAAGTTTGGACAACAGGATAAAGCAAATTAACGACCTAGTTAGAGGTTGGGTAAATTACTTTAGAATAGCAAATATGAAAAATAAACTGATAAAAATAGACAAACATCTAAGAACAAGAATAAGGGTAATAATTTGGAAAAAGTGGAAGAAGATAACAAAAAGATATAAAGCATTAAGACAACTAGGTTTGGAACACAAAGAGGCTTTTGCATATGCTAATACCAGAAAAGGATATTATCAAATATGCAAAACACAAACAATAAAATTTGCTATTAACATAGAAAGGTTAAGAAAAAGAGGTCTAGTATTTCTACTAGACCAATATGAAAAAGTTCATATTTAATATAAATTGAACCGCTGTATGCCCGAACGGCACGTACAGTGGTGTGAGAGGGAATAAATAAAATAATTATTTATTCTCTACTCGATTACGATAAGAAAGTCATACTGACTTTGCCTATTGTATAAAAAGCTTGTACACAAATTTTTTTCAAAATTTGGCACAGAACAAATTAACAGAAAGCCAAAGCAGAAAGTTAGAGTTATGCTAAATTTAAGGGCTTTTCGATTTGTTCTTATATAGACTTAAATAGTAACAAACTATTATAAACTTTTTATTAAAGTCTTGATTAATATGTATAAATATTATAAAATAAATACTACAATATGTGCCTATAGCTCAGCAGGATAGAGCAGTCGCCTCCTAAGCAACCGATGGTGGTTCGAGTCCGCCTAGGCACACCAGATTATATAAATATAAAAAGTAAGTAGGCGAAATTAAAGCAAAATATGGAAGAAAAATTTATGAAAGAGGCGTTAAAAGAAGCCCAAAAAGCATATGAAAAAAAAGAAGTGCCAGTTGGAGCAGTTATTGTAAAGGATGGAAAAATTATTGCAAAAGCACATAATATAAAAGAAGAAAAAAACGATACAACAAAACATGCGGAAATATTAGCAATTAGCAAAGCAAGTAAAAAATTACAAAGTTGGAGATTAACGGATTGTGAAATGTATGTAACACTAGAACCATGTTCTATGTGTGCAGGAGCATGTATTGGGGCAAGAATAAAAAAAGTTTATATAGGAACAATGGATTTAAAGACAGGAGCATGTGGCTCTGTCTTAAACTTATTAGAAGATTATACATTTAATCACAAAGTAGAATTAGAAACAGGCATTTTACAAAAAGAATGTGAGTCTATACTAAAAAAGTTTTTTAAAGAATTAAGGCAAGAAAAGAAAAAATAATATGAAGAGGTGTCCGAGTGGTTTAAGGTGTATGTCTCGAAAACATATGTAGGTGTATTCCTACCGTGGGTTCAAATCCCACCCTCTTCGCCAAAAGGAGAAAAAATGGAAAGAAAAAAATTCCTAACAAAGAACATTATAATTTTTATTATAGCAGTTATAACAATTATTGTAGTTAGTGTTATTATAAAATATCATGTAGAAGGAGAAATAGATATTCCATTTCAAGTATCAAAAGTTATGGTAATTAGTAATGCTTATGGCATACAAAAAGAAGAAACAGAAAACAAATGGGATTTAGAATTAGTACAAAATAATGATATTTACATAGATATCTTAAAAAATAAAAACTATACAGAAAAAGAAATAATAAACAAAGTTATTTTAGACAACTTTGAAATTAACAAAAAACCAAGAAAAGGAACAGTTAATATATACA
This sequence comes from uncultured Clostridium sp., assembly GCA_947565445.1. Classification (GTDB taxonomy): domain Bacteria; phylum Bacillota; class Clostridia; order TANB77; family CAG-508; genus RGIG8482. The sequence continues at coordinate 1,893 of CANOGC010000014.1, forward strand.
GTTCACGGAAGTTTGCAAGATGGAGTGTATTATAATAAAGAAGAATATAAAATAAAAGACAAAATAGAATATATAGGAAATGAAGAAAAATCCGATATTAAAAACTTACAAATATCAAACCAAGGAGGGTTAATTTTATTAAGAATAGTAAACGAAGACTTGGGAAGTTATATATCAAACGAAGATAAAGAAATTAGGCATGATGGAACATTAATTGGAAAAGCAGGAATTACAAACGAAGAATTAAACAGCAGTATATCATTTGATTTAAGTATAGAATCAAAATCTGAAAAAAAATTTAAAACCAGAATAACATTAGAAATGCCAAAAGGAAATCTAATACAAGAAGGAACTACAAATTATCAGATATCTGGAACAGATGAATTAGTCTTTAAAAGATATTAAATTTTGTAAATACTTCTATTGCTAAAATCATATATTCAGTATATAATATTAAAAGCTTATGCTTGTATGGAGAACAGCTATCGATAAAAAGCTACGAACCTTGTCAGGTCGGAAACGAAGCAGCAATAAGTAGTGGATTATGTGAAAGTTGTTTTCCATAGAGGTATAAGCTTAAAAAATGAGGTGAATAAAAAGTGGAATATACAGCACTATATAGAAAATATAGACCGCTAACATTTTCTGAAATGGTAGGACAAGACCATATAACGAAAACCATTAGAAATCAAATTACATCAGGAAGAATTGGACATGCATATCTATTTAATGGAGGACGTGGAACAGGAAAAACATCCGCAGCAAAAATACTTGCAAGAGCTATAAACTGTTTAAATCCAAAAGACCGGAGAACCATGTAATGAATGTGAAATTTGCAAAGCAATGTTAGAAGGGTCTTTAACAGATGTTGTAGAAATGGATGCAGCATCAAACAACAGTGTAGAAGATATCCGTTCCATACGTGACGAAGTAAATTTCTTGCCAACACTTGCTAAATACCGTGTATACATTATAGACGAGGTTCATATGTTATCAACAGGAGCATTTAATGCACTTTTAAAAACATTAGAAGAACCACCAGCACATGTAAAATTTATACTAGCCACAACAGAACCACAAAAGTTACCAGCAACAATACTTTCAAGATGCCAGAGGTTTGACTTCAAACGTTTGTCAGAAGAGGATATTGTAAAAAGATTAAAAATAGTATGTGAGCAAAGTGGAATTGAAATTACAGAAGAAGCATTAAAGATAATAGCAGTTTTAGCCGAGGGAGCAGCAAGAGATGCACTAAGTATTTTAGAAAGATGTAGTCAAGAGCAAGAAGGCAAAATAGATGCATCACAAGTAAAACAGTTAGTAGGAATTCCAGAAATAACATATGTAAATAACATTGTAAAAGCAATTTTTGTATATGACACAGAAAAAGCACTACAAGGACTAGAAGAGGTATTAGCTGATGGAAAAGATTTAACCAACTTACTATGGGAAATTATTAAATATGTAAAAGACATTTTAGTATATAAAACTAGTAACAATTTAAAAATATATAATAAAGAAGAATTAGAAGAAATTGGAAAACTTTCTAACGACATTTCTAAAGAACGTCTTATTAACTTAATTTATGGCTTATCAGAAATAGAAAACAACATGAAATGGTCTTCAGGAAAAGAAATTATGCTACAAACAGGCATTATCAAATTATCCACAAATGTGAATTATGATGGAATAGATGAATTAAAAAACAAGGTACAAGACTTAGAACAAAAAATAGCAAGTGGAAACATTAATGCAAAACAGACCATAGAAAATGTTTCTAAAAAAGCAGAAGCACCTATAGAAAAAGAACCCAAAAAGCCTAAAGTAAACATTACAAATTTAAAATCTGAGGAATATTGGCCCAAAGTAATAAATGCACTAAAAGAATCAGGAAAAATGATATTATATTCTAACCTTATGAACACAAAAGCAAAACAAAAAGATGATTTAACAATAGAAATTATTTTTCCAAATGGGCTTACTAAATTTGGAAAGGATTTATTACAAAAACCAGAAAACATGCAAGAAATAGTAAAACTAGTATCTATGGAATGTGGAAAAGAAATGAGAGTAACATTTATAAATGCAGAAGACTACGTTCCAAAAAAAGAAGACAACATAGAAGACATGGTAAAAAAATTAGATATACCAGTAAACATCATAGAAGAATAAAATTTGTAGGAGCACCGTTTGCCGGGAATACCCGTGAGACATGACACCACTGTGCCCTAAAAATAAAAAGTTAGAACAAGAAAGGAATGATTAATATGTCAAAAAGAGGAGGATTCCCAGGAATGGGTGGCGGATTTGGAGGAATGAATCTAAATAGCCTTATGAAAGAAGCAAAAAAAATGCAAGCAGACTTAGAAAAATCACAAGAAGAACTAAGTGCTAAAGAATTTGATGCTACAGTAGGTGGAGGAGCAGTAACAGTAAAAGTAACAGGAGATAAACAAGTAAAAGAAATAACTATAAAAAAAGATGTAGTTGATCCAAGTGATGTAGAAATGTTACAAGACCTTATTTTAACATGTGTAAATGAAGCACTAAGAAAAGTAGATGAAGCAGCATCAGCATCTATGGGAAAATATAATATACCAGGATTAATGTAAAATGTAAGGGCAGTCCTCAAAGTTTGCCCTATGTAAGGAGAAAAATAACATGTCATATTATTCGCCATCTATTGAAAAACTAGTAGAAGCATTTGAACGATTACCAAGTATAGGGCATAAAACAGCAGTAAGACTAGCATTTCATATATTAGATTTAAACGAAAAAGAAGTAGAAGAATTTATAGGATCTATACGAGATGCAAAGAAAAACTTAAAATATTGTTCAAAATGCTATAACATATCAGACACAGATCCATGTACAATATGTGCAAACCCTAAAAGAGATGAAAGTGTAATTTGTGTAGTAGAAGATGTAAAAGATATTATCGCAATGGAAAAAACACACGAATTTAAAGGGGTATATCATGTGTTACATGGTTCAATTTCACCAATGAATGGTGTAGGACCAGATGATATCAAACTAAAAGAATTACTTGAGAGATTAAATCCAGAAACAGTAAAAGAAATAATACTTGCAACTAATCCAAGAGTAGAAGGAGAAGCAACAGCAATGTATATTTCTAAATTAGTAAAACCATTAGGAATAAAAGTAACTAGAATTGCTCATGGAATACCAGTTGGAGGAGACTTAGAATACACAGATGAAATTACACTTACAAAAGCACTAGAAGGAAGAAGGGAACTATAAAAACGTGAAAAAATCACGAAATTGTCAAACAAAAACGTGATTTTTTTACGTTTTTGTTTGACAAAGATTAACAACCGTTTGTGTCCTTTTACTGAATTACAAATCTATACTACTTTCAAATAAAGAATCAGGACACATATCAATATCTCCCCAAGCAATCGTTCCTAGTACTATTTCTACACTATTAAAAATAGACTTATCTTGAAGAGCTTTAAATACACCTTTATTAAGATATGGTTTCATATCTTTAATTTTTTTTATATTATTATCAAAAGTTAAAAGTAATTTATAGTCTTCCAATGGCTTTACATCAATAATTTTTCTCATTTATACATCTCCTTTTAAACTAAGGGTTTTATATTAAATAATTGTTCGTTTTCCTTTAGCAGTTTCCAATTAGCAATTAGTTCTTCTTTATGTAATAAAGTCCATGCTTCAATCAATTTTCGTTGGCGGATAGGAATATGTCCTTCAATTATATTACCATCAAAATTGAACATAGCTGAGTAATGTTCATAATTTACATGAAAATGTGGTGGGTTATGGTCGTCATAGAACATACGAATGATAATACCATAAAACATACTGATTGTTGGCAAAAATATTACCTCCTTTCAAATTATAACACGAATATATAAAAATGCAAATATAAAATTGTTATTTTGTAAATAATTAATAGAAATATATAAGATTATAATAAAAAATCTTAATGTAAAAGCATAAGTTGAAAGACTATAACTAAGGTATATTGTAATATAAAATAAGAAAAAATACAAGAAGAATATTTCGACAAAATTTTGGGTTCACATCAAAATTTGTCTAAAAATGTAGAAAGAATTTTCTTGCAAAATAGTAAAGAAGAGGTATAATATAGAAGAATTAAGTCTAGAAGAAATTTAAAAATCATAATCATCAGTGTAAAAGCGAAAAAGGTAGGGTCTAAAAAGTCTAGAGCAAAAATCCAAAAACAAAATCAAAAAAGTGGAGGTAATTAAAATAGAAACTAGTCAAATTGATAGAAATCACAAGAAATACATTGACAATAAAACAAACATATATTATGATATATTTAAAAGAGAAGATATAGCAAAATTTACGTATTACGATTATTTATATATAGAAAGGCAAAAAACAATACACTGCTTAGAAATAAGAGAAGAAGGAGCAAAATATGAAGCAATAAGTTCTAATAGCATACACAATAAACATGATAAAACATATCGAAACATATTAGGTAACAAAAATTATGCAACATATATTATAAATAAAGCATTAAGCTTAACAAAGCCAATAAAAGCAAAGGAAATAGAAAAGTATACAAATAGATACATAACAAATGAGTATACAGATAAAGAAACAGATATAGTATACAGGATGAAGAATAAAGACATATACTTTTTAATCGAACATCAAAGTAGTGTAGATTATTCCATAAGTTTTAGGTTAGAAGAATACAAACTAGAAATAATGAAAAGCGCAATAGATAAAGAAAAAGTAAAAACAAAAGAATATGAAATACCAACAGTAATACCAATAGTATTATATACAGGAAGAGAAAAATGGACAGTAGAAAGAAAACTAAATAAAGTACAAGATGAAAGGCTAGAAAACATAGATTTAATACAATATAACTTAATAGATATAAATAAATACCAAAAAGAAGAATTACTAAAAAGCAATAATCTTGTAGACAAAGTATTTTTAATGGAAAAAGCAAAAAATGGAGAAGAACTAACAAATGTATTACCAGTAATAGTAAAGCAAGTAACAAAAAAAGAAGACAAAAACAATTTGATAAGTATCATAAGAGTAATGTTAAAGGAAAAAATAGGACAAGAGAAGTTAGAAAAATTAATAAAAGAAATGAAGGGTGGAGATGAAGACATGTTAGCATGTGTAGAAATGATAAGAGAAGAAAATAAAAAGATAAGAGAAGAAGGAATAAAAGAAGGAAAAACACAAGGAATAGCACAAGAAAGAAGAAGTATTATAAGTGTTATGTTAAAAAAAGGAATGAGCTTAGAAGAAATACGAGAGATAACAAAAGCAACTAAAAAAGAGATAGAAGAAGCTAGATTATGAAAACAACTGATATCAAACATTCCTCAAAACTATTGTACAAACAAGTAAACAAATATAAAATGATGAAAAAAGTATAATAGGAGGAAAAATAAGAAAATGAAAAATCAAAAAAATGCTACATCAGGTATAACCCTAATTGCCCTAGTAATCACAATCATCATTTTATTAATCCTAGCAGGGGTAGTGCTAAACCTAACCTTAGGAGAACATGGAATACTAAAAAAAGCAGAACAAGCAGGAGAGCAATATAAAATAAGCGAAATACAAGAAAAACTAGAATTAGAAAAAGTAGATTTGTATGCAAGAAAAAATGGAGAGGCACCAAGCTTACAAGAATATATAGACCATTTAATAAACAAAGGAATAATATCTGCAAGTGACGTAGAAGATATAGATGATAATACCAAAAATATAACAGTAGATGGATATGTATTTACAATTATAGAAGAAGGTGGAGACATAAAAATAACATACCAAGGCAAAGCTACAACAGAACCAAGAATAGCAAATATTGGGGTAACAGGAACGACAATAGATAGTATAAGTGTAAAAGTGGTTGCTTCAAATGCAAATGGAGCAAGTTATAAATATTCTATAAAAAACTTAACAAATGGAGAAACAAGCTTTACTTTAGTTACAACATTAAACACAAATGAATATACATTTACAGGGTTAACAATAAACAATAATTATATAATACAAGTAGAATTAGTAACATCTGAAGGAACAGCCACAAAAGAAACAAGTACAATAAAAACAGAACCACCAAAAGTAACAACTATTAACTTAGATAAAACAAATATAGAATTAGTAAAAGGTGGAACAGATTTAATAATAGCAACTGTACTACCAGAAAATGCATTAGATAAAACATTAACTTGGACAAGCAGTAATGAAGGGGTTGCAACAGTAGATGATAGCGGTAACATAACAGCAGTAGGAGAAGGAGTAGCAATAATAACAGTAACATCAAATGAAGTAAACAATGTAACTGCAACTTGCAACATAACAGTAACACCACCACCTCCACCGACAGCAGGAGTTGGAGGAACAACACACGCAGCAAAGAAAATACAATACACATGGGAAGAACTAAACTCACTTGCAAAAGTAATATCAGATAACTATGGAACAGGGGAAGGACAAGTAAACAATAATACAGCAGAAGTAAATGTAAGCATAAATGGAAAAGCTGATACATTAGGAATAGGAGACTGGACAACAGTAAATGGTAAACAAGTTAGAATACTAGGTTTTAACCATGATGCATTAACAGATACAAGTGCATATGGAGAAGGAGAAACAAACACCTATGCAGGAATAAGCTTTGAGTTTGTAGATTTTATTATAGATTATACTGAAATGAACAGTGCTAGTAGCAATTCAGGAGGATGGGGAGCATGCCCATTAAGAAGTACGCTAAATAACACAACATTAAATAGTTTAGAAAATAAAGAATATATAAAAGAAGTAAATAAGCAGTATAATGTGATATATAATAATGCTGGAAACATAAGTATTGCACAAGATAGATTATGGCTATTGTCGTGTTCGGAGATATGGAGCATAGGGAGTAATAACCCTTCTGGTAATTATGGACAAGCAATAGCAAAAGAGGGAGAGCAATATAAATATTACAAAAATATAAATGCAAATCCTAATAATGCAAATGCAGGTTTGGTAAAAAAGAGGAATGGTTCTGGTTATAAGTGGTGGCTCCGTTCTATCCCTAATTGGGTTGGCGCACGTTTTTGTTGTGTTTATGTTGATGGAATTTGTGGTAATCAATTTACTGATTATGCTACTTGTATCGTAACGCCTGGATTTGCTGTTTAGAAAAAGAAAAAAGCCAAAGTAATTTATCAAAACTTACTTTGGCTTTTTCATTATTTTACAAAATGTTTAAAACATTCTTTAATAGCATTGTTTTCAAAAATTATATTTCCATATTCCAATAATTTACTTTCAAATAAGCTAGAATCATTTATAAAATGAGCAAACTCTGTAATTCCAGAAGTAAAAGATTTTAACAAATGTGTATTCATATGAATATCTTCTAAAACTAGATAGTAGTTATTATTATATTCATATAGTTTACTAAAACTTGCAAAATCATCTAAATGTTGTAAAATATCATTTTTTAAAAATTTACAATATTCTAAAAATTCATCAAAACTATCAAAACAATAAATTGCCTTTTCGGCATTGACTGCTGATACTTTTCGTTTAATATTTATTTTTCTAGGTTTATATGTATTTCTTTGCTTTTCAGGATTAATACGAGTTACAGTCAAAACAAAAGTACCACTTGATGTAGCTAGAGCTTCAATCATAACACGGTAATCATCTGTTACAAAGCCAACTTCTTTTTCAGCCTTTTCTAGCATATCCATAAACAAATCCTGTGTTTCTATAGGATTAGACATAAAAGAATGAAAATCAATATCTTTTTCTCTTAAGTCCTCCATATTTAAAGTAATTCTAATTTTATCATCATTTAACTTTTCAATTTTCATTTAAATAGCTTACCTCCCAAATTCTCATCTAATAATATTATACTACGAAATTTAATTATTTGAAAGAAACAATTTTTGGTAAAGATATAATAGTATATGAACATTTAACAAAAACTGTACTAATACTATAGCACAATAAAAACAAAAAGAAAAGAAAAAATAAAAAATAAATATATAAAGTGTTACTGGATAATGGTTTTAGATAAAAAATCTTCGAAGGTTTTACTACAAAGCATTTGTAGGGGCGAGCATTGCTCGTCCGTCTTCGAAGAAATTACTTACTGAATATGTAATTATGCTAATCATATACATATGATTAGCAATAAATAAGCAGTACAATAATTCTATAAGTAAAATAGTACAACAGTAAAAAATAAAATATAGTATATGTCAAAAATTATTTTATGAACATGTAATAAGAAACGAAAAAGGATACTTAAAAATATTATAAATTGGGACACATATGAATATTTTTATAGTAATTTCTATGTAGCGGACGAGCAATGCTCGCCCCTACAACGTTTACATTAACCATTATATAGTATATAAAAAAATGAAAAATTACCAATTTATTACTTGAAAAAAATGCTATATGCATATATAATACTTAGGAAAAGAAATAACAAACACAAGAAAAAATGGAATTTGAGAACCAAAAATAGGAGGAACTATATGGCTACAAGAGAAAAAAATATATGGATTTTAATAGTATTTATATTATCAGGGCTAGTAATAGGAGGATTATTAGGACAACTTGCATCACGGAGTGGAATTTTTATGGTGGTTAGCTTATGGACAAGAATTTGGGCTTACAAGTCCACTTGTACTAGATTTAAGCATTATTAAACTAACATTTGGGCTTCAATTAAAAATTAATATAGCAAGCATTATAGGAGTTGCAATTGCTATTTTTATCTATCGTAAAGTGTAACAAATTATATGGGGTAAGTAGGGGCGATTAGTAATCGCCCGTGTGGCAAAGCCACTTTTATGGGGGGCAAAAGAAAGGATGAATAGCTATGAATTTAAAAATGAAAGAACTCCCAGAATCAGAAAGACCCTATGAAAAAGTAGAAATGTATGGCACCAAAGGGCTAACAGACTCAGAACTTTTAGCTATAATTATAAAATGTGGCACAAAAGAAGATACATCTGTTGGTTTAGCACAAAAAGTACTAAACATAGGAAAAAATGGAGAACAAAAAGATTTACGTTTTTTACAAGATGTATCAATAGAAGAATTAATGGAAATTAAAGGTATTGGAAAAGTAAAAGCAATACAAATTCTGGCAACTTGTGAACTTGCTAAAAGAATGTCAAAACCAATTCATTCTTTAAAAATTATGATTAAAAGTGCACAAGATGTAGCAAACTTATTTATGGACGAATTAAAATACGAAAAAACAGAAATTGGAAAACTTTTAATCTTAAATTCTAAAAATGTAGTATTAAAAAACATGGATATTGCACTTCGGTGGAACAAATTTTGCAAGAATTGAGCCACAAATAATACTAGCAGAACCAGTAAAAATGAATGCACCAAAAATTATTTTAGTACACAATCACCCAAGTGGAGATGCTAGGCCATCAGATGAAGACTTTAGAATGACAGACCGTATACATGAATGTGCAGATGTTATGGGAATTATATTAATGGATCATGTTATTATTGGAGAAAATGGTTTTTCAAGTGTAATACAAGTAATGAGGGAACAAAAAGAAAAGGAAATGAAAAACAAAAAAAGAAAGGAAGATAGAGTGAAAAAATAATATTTTTTATCACACCCTATGCCTTAAAGAATGAAAGGAATGGTAGTTAATATGAAATTGTTTGGAATTGGAAATAAGGATATTGGAATTGACTTAGGAACAGCAAATATGCTTGTAACATTAAAAGGGAAAGGTATTGTATTAAAAGAGCCATCTGTTGTAGCAATTAATAAAAACTCAGGTAATATTGTAGCAACAGGAGTAGAAGCAAAGGAAATGTTAGGAAGAACACCAGAGCAAATTAAGGCGGTAAGACCTTTAAAAGATGGAGTAATTGCAGATTTTACAGCTACACAACTAATGCTAAGAAATATATTAGAGAAAGTTTGCAAAAAATACAATGTAGGAAGACCAAGAGTAGTAGTAGGAGTTCCATCAGGCATTACAGAAGTAGAAGAAAGAGCTGTAAAAGAATCAGTACTTCAAGCAGGAGCAAGAGAAGTATATTTAATAGAGGAACCAATGGCAGCAGCAATTGGTGCAAACTTAGATGTATCAGAGCCAAGTGGTAGCATAGTAGTAGATATTGGAGGAGGAACAACAGAAGTAGCAGTAGTATCATTAGGAGGAGTTGTAGTTAGCAATTCTATAAGAGTAGCAGGAGATGAACTAGATAACGATATTGTAAGTTATGTAAAAAAAGAATTAAACTTAAGTATTGGAGAAACAACAGCAGAAGAAGTAAAAAAAGAAATTGGATGTGCACTTCCATTAATGACAGAAATGTCAAAAGAAATAAGAGGAAGGGATTTAACAACAGGATTACCTAAAAATGTAAATGTAACATCAACTATGATGCAAGAAGCAATGGGAGAGTCTATAAATGAAATTGTAGATATTATAAAAACTACATTAGAAAAAACACCACCAGAGTTAGCATCAGACATTATGGAAAAAGGAATTGTACTAGCAGGTGGAGGAGCACTTATACAAAACTTAGATAAATTATTAAGCAAAAGAACTGGAATGCCAGTATATATAGCAACAGACCCATTAGATTGTGTTGTAAAAGGAACAGGAAAAACTTTAGAAGACTTAGATAGGCTAAAAAATGTTTTAATTAATTCTAGAAGAAACTAAAATAAGGAGGAAATAATGTATAAAAAAAAGACTGGAATTGTAGGAATTATAATTACTATCATCATATTAGTTATACTAGTATTTGTGTCAAACATGAGTCTAGAAAGTTTATCATATGTTGAAAATATTGTTTCGACAATTGTTATGCCAGTTCAAAATGGGTTAACCTATTTAAAAAATAAAATAACAGGAAACCATGCATTTTTTGCAGATATAAACAAATTACAGCAAGAAAATGAAACTTTAAAAAATAGAAATACAGAACTAGAAGAACAATTAAGAGAATTTGAAATTGTAAAAAATGAAAATGATACATTAAAAGAATATTTAAGTTTATCAGAGCAATTTGCAAATTTTGAAACAAAACCTGCTTATATAATAAACAAAGACTTTAGTAATTACAATAATGTATTTGTAATAAATGTAGGAGAAAAAGATGGAATAAAAACAAATATGACTGTAATTTCAGAAAAAGGGCTTGTAGGATATATCATATCTACTACTAATAATACAGCAAAAGTACAAACTATTATAGATACAGCAAGTACAGTAAGTGCAACCCTATCCACATCAAAAGATAATATAATTTGTAAAGGAACCCTAGAAGAGAATGGAGCTTTAAAAGCAACATTTATACCAACTACAGCAACCATAGTACAAGGAGATAAAATAGAAACCTCTGGAATGGGAGGAATATATCCAAAAGGAATATATATTGGAAATGTTAAAAAAGTAGTATCAACAAAAAATATAGCAGACCGTTATGCTGTAATAGAACCAGCAGTAGACTTTAACAAAGTAGACACCGTACTAGTAATCACAAAATAAGGAGACCATAAATGAGAAACACATTAATAATAATAGGAATAATTTTAATATTCTTAATTTTATATTTTGTACAAGTCAATTTTTTTAATTGGTTTACTATTTCTGGAATTTCTCCAAATCTTTTTGTGATATATGTTCTATTTATAGGGTTATTTGCAGGAAAAAAGTTAGGAATTCCAATAGGAATAGTAATTGGAATGTTCCTAGACTTTTTCATTAGCAAAAAAGTCGGAATTTTAGGTATCATGTTAGGAATAGTAGGAGTAATACGGAAGTGTATTAGACAAAAGCTTCTCAAAAGATAGTAGAATTACAACAATTATAATGACAATTGGAGTTACAATTGTATATGAAATAGGTGTTTACTTATTAAACTACATCATCATACATTCAGCAGTAGAAATAGTACCATTTTTAAAAATTCTTCTAATAGAAACAATATATAATGTTTTTATAGTAATTATATTTTATCCACTATTACAAAAAGGTGGACATTATATAGAAGAAATATTTAGAGAAAAGAAAATATTAACAAGATATTTTTAAGGCGATGTAGGGGCAGATTCCATATCTGCCCCCCAAAAGAAGAAAAAAATATACAAGGAGGTGTATAGCTGTGAAATTAAACAAAACAAAAAAAACAACTAAAACAAATTACAATTTTAGATATAACATTTCAATTACAGGAGTGTATCTAATTGGAATAATTTTACTAATACAGTTATTTAACCTCCAAATAATACATGGTGCAGAATATAGAGAAACATCTAACACCAGATTAACAAGAGAAAGCACTCTAAAAGCTGCAAGGGGTTCCATTACAGATAGAAGCGGAATAGAAATTGTAGGAACAACTACAAACTTTAGTTTAGAAATATACAAAAGTAAAATTGATAACAATACTTTAAATAATACATTACTAAAAATTGCAAGTGTCTTAGAACAAACAGGAAGTAAATATATAGATGACTTACCAATAACAGTAAACCCATTTGGTTTTACATATGAAGATGAACAAAGACAAAAGAAATGGAAAACTAGCAATAAATTAAACGAAAACTTATCAGCAGAAGAAACCTTCTATAAATTAAAAGAAAAATACAAAATAGAAAATGACAATATAGAAGAAACAAGAAAAATAATGGCAATACGATATCATATAGCAGTAGAAGGATATAGTGCAACAAAATCCGTAATAATAGCCAATAATATTAGCCAAGAAAGCTTTAACATATTTAATGAACAAAAAGACTCATTTCCAGGAATAAATACGATAACACAACCAGTGAGGTATTATCCAAAAGGAACATTGGCATCACATGTAATTGGATATACACAAAAAATTGGACAAGAACAATATAAGACAGAAAAAGATAATGGTTATACATTAAACGATTTTTATGGTCAATCAGGAATAGAAAGATCAGCTGAAAAGTATTTAAAAGGAACAGATGGAATAAAACAAATTGATATGGCGGTTGATGGTACAGTTACAGCAGAATATATACAAAAAGAAGCAGTACAAGGTTCTAATATTGTTTTAACATTAGATGCAAATTTACAAAGGGTAACAGAAGAAGCCTTAAAAAACAATGTTGAAAAAATAAAAAATGGTGGGTTTAGTGATACATCAAACGCAACAGGTGGAGCAATGGTAGTAATGGATGTAAAAACAGGAGAAATATTAGCAATGGCAAGTTATCCAGATTATGACCCATCTAAATTTACATTTGGAATTGACCCCGAAACATGGAAGGTATATAATGATAGCACATATAAACCATTACGTAACCGTGCAACAGGGGAGATATATCAACCAGGTTCTATTTTTAAAATGGTAACAGCAGTAACAGGATTAGAAATAGGTGCAATAACAAAAACAACAAAAATACATGATGTAGGAAGATATACCTATTACAAAGATTATCAGCCATCTTGTTGGAACCATAGTGGACATGGGTGGTTAAACGTAACATCTGCAATAAAAGTTTCATGTAACTATTTCTTTTATGAAACAGGACGTTTATCTGGAATAGACAATTTAGCAAGATACACTAAACATTTTGGGCTAGGAAGAAAAACAGGAATAGAACTTCCAGGAGAGGAAAAGGGTATGCTAAATGAAAGAAAAGAAGGAGAAACGTGGAACCCAGGAAATACTATTCAAGCAGCAATAGGACAAATGAATAATCTATTTACACCAATTCAAATGGCAAAATACACAAGCATGCTAGCAAATGGTGGAAATGTAGTAAAACCTACAATAATAAAGCAAATAAAAAATGTAGATGGAACAGAAGTACCAAAAGAAGAATATGAAAAATACTTTAATGAAAAATTAGGGATTACAGAAGATGAAGATGATGGAATTAAGATAAACCCAGAAAATCTAAAAGTAGTATTAGAAGGAATGAGGTCTGTTACAAGTGATAGAGGAGGAACAGCACAAGCATATTTTAGAAACTTCAATATAGAAGTAGGAGGAAAAACAGGTTCAGCGCAAGCAGGAAGAGAAGATGATCCAAATGCAAAAGTACATGCATGGTTTATAGGGTTTGCACCATTTGACAATCCAGAAATTGCAGTAGTAATTGTAGTAGAAAATGGTGGACATGGAGCATATACAGCAGAAGCAGCACGAGATGTTATGGCACAATACTTTGGAATGAATGCAAATCAAATAACAGAAGACGTAACAGCAATACCATATATAATGATGCAAAATTAATAAAAGAAGGAGAAGATGAAATGAATAATTGTGTAAGTATTGTTTTAGGAAAAGAAGAAATAACCTTAAAAATTAATGAAAAAGCAAAAGAAGAGGAAATAATAGAATGTTTAGAAGAAAAGATACCAGAACTAAAAAGACTATACCAAGATGAAAAAACGCCAATTTTTGTAACAGGAAAAGTATTAAAAGAAAAAGAGATGAAAATTGTACAAGAAAAAATACAAAAAGAAATTGATGTGAAAATTGAATTTGATAGTCCAAAAGCATTAGGATTACACGAAATAAAAAGGCCATTTTCAGAAGAAATAGAAAGTTCTGAAACAAAATTCTATAGAGGTTCACTTCGTTCAGGTAAAAAAATAGAATATGAAGGAAGCATAGTTGTTTTAGGAGATGTAAACTCTGGTGCAGAAGTAATAGCAGGAGAAAATATAGTAATTGTAGGAACTTTAAGAGGTATGGCACATGCAGGAGCAAAAGGAAATAGAAAAGCAATGATTTCGGCTGTATCTATAGAAGCACCACAAATTAGAATTGCAGATATAATTAAAGAAACAGAGAAAGAAGAGGAGCAAGAAACAAAAACATATGCATATATAGAAGAAAACAAAATGAGAATAGAATAAAGTTAAAACGTAGGGGCGATTATCAATCGCCCGCAGACTTCAAAGAATAATCTTCTATGGATCTTCGAAGGAATTTCTAGAGGTAAATTGGAAATAAAAGAAGAGATATTGTAGAACGGGCGATTACTAATCGCCCCTACTTTGCACTATATCTTATTTAGCTAAGTAACAATAAAATAAGAGCAAGAAATAAACCTTCATCTTTTACACCTTCTTGGTACAAAAAGAAAATAAGGCAAACAAGTAAAATATCATCATAATATAAATTAATACCAAAAATTTGAAATAAAGGAGAATCTTCATTCTTAGAAGAGGATTCTTCGTTTTTTTGCGTATAAGAACAATCCATTCTAGGGGCACCGTTTGTGGGAATGCATCGTAGGACAGACACCACTGTGTCCTTTGATTCCTGTATTGGAAACATAATCTTGTTTTATTTTAGATTTTTCTACTTTCGTTCTATGTATTGTATCTTCATAAGGCTTTCTGTTAGATTGCTCTTGCATATTTGGAGTATTAATTTTATGAGCATAAAAAGCATTAGGATAATAATATCCATATCTAGAATAACGATGATAATAAGGAGATTTAAAATAAGGGTATGAAAACATCATTTTATTTTTCACCACCACTTTCATGTAGAACATCCATAATCTTAGTCATATTTAATAAGCCAACATATTGTTCTACCTTTGCTTTTCTACTTTCTTTTAAATAGGGCTTTAAAGAAAGTAATAAATTGGCTCTTGGGTCATTTTTAGAATTACCCATTTTATCCATAATAGACTTCATTTTTAAGATAGTATTAATATCAATAGAAGGATTACTTGCATTTCCTTCTGCCTCACTACTATTAGAAGAATTATTGGAATTTGAAAACATCTTCATCAAATTTTGTAGCATTTCAGGATTAATAGAATTATTATTAGAATTTCCGATTTTCATTAGCTGAATTATCTGAATCATTTGTTGTTTGATTCATATTATTAGAATTTTGTCCGTGAGTTTTGGTTCATAAAACCGATTCATTTTCTCTTTTATGCTATCTGGAATATTTCCGTTTTTCATCATATTAGCCAAGTTATTCATAAAATCAGAATCCATTTCTCATACCTCCTAAATGCAAAATCAAATTCTTGTTACTAGTATATGCTACTAGTAAAGAATATGTTACATCATATTATACAAAGAGAAAAATGTAGTGATACCGTTTAAAGAGAATACCAGTAATACACCACAGCACTTAAGCCCTAACAAACATAATAGAAAATGCTTCTTTTGTAACGAAAATTTAATACAAATAATATAATAAAAAGCCATAAATCAGGAATATAGGTTTCCCTAAGTAAATATAAATAATAGGACATGTAATATAACTAATATTACAATTGAAAAAAATACAAAAAAATGTAGAATTATATATAATAATATATATATACCACAAAAAGAAAAAACATTTTACATAAAAACTTAATTTTTTTAGGTACAACCCTTGAAAAAAGCCGAAAAAGGGCGTATAATAAAAGTATATGTGTAAAAGAAAAGAGGAGGAATTGTTACCATGAATCAAAAATTATTGACAAAGCTATTAGCAAGCTTATTGGTAGTAACACTAACATTTGCAAACTTTATTATGTTAGGAGTTTATGCAAGTAATACATATGCTACAGAAGATAATATAGAAAAACAAGAAACTATTACAAACAACCCAAATGTAGTATTTGATGCTTATTTTAAAGATGGAGAAGGAAATATAACTCATAGCATAAGAGAAGATATATCAAGGGAAGATTTAAAGATATATGCTAAGATTGAAGTAAAAAGAGGATATTTAAAAAATGCTACAATACAAATTTTAGGCGAAAATGAGGCTAATAGCAACATAAATATAAAAGATAGTAGCAACGCTTCAGAAAATATAGAAACTATAGATATAAGAACAAATACAATTAGTCTAAAACAAATAAATGCTGGAACACAAATAGTTTTGGAAATTCCAGTAGTTGCTTGTAAAGAAGATATATATGACCTATCAAACTTTAGCAAAATAAATAATGTTATATTAAAAGCAGATTATGTAGGAGATAATGGAAAAGAAACTAAAATTGATAAAGTCATTAAAACAAGAAACGAATGGAAAGCAGAAGTAACACCAGTTTTAGAAGAAAGCCTAATCCGTTTTATTCCATATGCAGTAGGAGAAAAAAGTGGAACAATATTACAAACACTTGTAAAAAGTGGAATTAACGAAAATGTTTTACCAATAGAAGAAACAAAAATAACAATACAAGTTCCTACAATGAATGGACAAAATCCAGAAAGTGTAAATGTTATACCAAATGCAGTTTTAGGAACAAATGGTATGAAAGTTGAAGATTTTGGTGTAAACAATTGGAACTATGATAGTGAAAATGGAATAATTACAATCATTATAAAAAATGAAGCAAATGAGAATAAAGTTTCATGGTTAAAAAATATACAAGATGAATTTGTTATAACATATAACTTTGAAGAAAAAGTTGATACTGTACAAGCTACACAACACACAACATTAGAGTTAAAAGTGTATAATAGTGAGGAGACAAAAGTATCTAAAGAAAACGAATTAGTTATTACACAAAATGAAATATTAGGACAAATTGTAACAGTAGATTTAACAGCCACAGAAGCTTTAAGCAAAGGATATTTATATACAAAAGCAAATAGAGAAACTCTATATAAAGAAAATGTAACAATAAATGTAGCATATCCAGAACTAATAGATACATTAAATATTGAACAGAACATGGATTACTTTATAAATGATAAAGGACAAGTAAGTCCTACAACAATTGGAAATGTAAATTATGCATATTATAGATCTACAAAAATAAGTAAAGCAAATTTCGAAAATATTTTAGGAGAAGAAGGAAGCTTAACAATAACAACAATAGATGGAAGTAAACTAGTTACATTTAATAAAGATACACAAGTAGATGAAAATGGAAATTATGCATATAACTATGAAGAAGAAATAAACGAAATAAAAATACAAACAAGCAAACCAGTCAATTTAGGAAAACTAGAAATATCACATGAAAAATTATTAAAAGGAAAAACAGATTACAGTAAGAAACAAGTAGAAAGCTTTAAAACATTAGAACTTTCAGCAAAAATACAAGCATATGCAAATAGCAATATTATTACAGAAAATGAAACTAAAAAAGAAATCACATTAATAGCACCAACAACTAAAATAGAGGTAGAGTCAAGTAATGAAAACTTATCAACAGTAGTAACAAATGAAAATGTAGAATTAAGAGTAATATTAAAAACAAATGATATTACATGTGATTTATATAAAAATCCTACATTAGAAATAGTACTACCAAACTACATTAAACAAATAAATATAAAAGACATAAATTTATTATTTGATAATGAATTAACTATAAAAGAATATAATACCTATGTAAATGGAAATGGAAATACTGTAATAAATGTTACATTACAAGGAGAACAAACTAAATATAGTAGTGATGAAATATCAAAAGGAGCTAACCTAATAATAAATACAGATATTACATTAAAAAATCTAACACCAACTAGAAATGATGTAATGAAAGTATATGTAACAAATGAGTTAGCAACAACATATGAAAATGTACAACAACAAACATCAAATAAACAAAGAGCAAAAGCAAATGTAGTGCAAAAAGGATATAGTGAAGTAGCTCTAAACGCAGTAGCACCAGTAGGAATAGTAACAACAAGTGAAATCTCAGGATATAACGAAAAAAATGAAACAATAACATCTGTTAATGGAAATGAAAAAGTTGGAAAATTAGATGTAAAAAAGGCTAAAAGAACAGCAAGTGTAAATATGAATATAATAAATAACTATCAAAACAAAGTAAATAATATGGTAGTATTAGGAAGAATTCTAACAAATTCTAGTAAAAATGCAGATACAGGGGAAGATTTTGGATCAAATCTTGAATCAACAATGTCAAGTGCTTTAAATGTAACAGGTATAGATGCTGAAATATATTATAGTACAAATGAATCTGCAACAAATGATTTAAGCTTAGTAGCAAATGGATGGACAAAAAATTCAGAAAGTCTTACAAACATAAAATCTTACTTAATTGTAGTAAATGGAGATGTAGAAACAGGAACAACAATAGGATTTTCATATAACTTAAATATACCAGAAAATTTAAGTTATGATACAAAAGCATATAGTAATTATGTAGTATATTTTGATAATGTAAAAGAGACAGAAACTACCAGAGAAAAGGCAGTTTCAGCAAGATTAGGAGTAGAAACAGGAAAAGGACCAGAACTAGAAGTAGGTATTAGTTCAGATGTAGGAAGTAATGATGTACAAGAAGGACAAATTATTACATATACAATAGCAATAAAAAATATTGGAAAATCAGAAGCAAAAAATGTAGCTGTAACTGGAAATATTCCAGAAAAGACAGTATATACATATTTAGCAGGAGCAGGTGAAGGAGAAGATCCTATAAGAAGAGAATATGATACTACAAAGAATACATATTATGAAGTGATTGAAAGTATTGCAGTTGGAGAAACAAAACAAATTACATATCAAGTTAAAGCAGGAACATTAGGTATAGGATATGATGAAAACGGAAATATAAAGGTAGATGAACATACAATTATTAATAATGCAAAAGTTATGGTACAAGGATATGATGTAGAATTTGAGACTAAGAATTTAGAGAATAAATTAGTACAAGGATATGTAAATATTAACATGAAGGTTGCAAGAATTCCTGCAGAATATGTAAGAGTTGAAGGAGACAAGGTAACATATGAAATTGAATTAGAAAATGCTAGTTCAATTGAAAGAAAAGATTTAATACTAAAAACTA
This sequence comes from uncultured Clostridium sp., assembly GCA_947565445.1. Taxonomy (GTDB): domain Bacteria; phylum Bacillota; class Clostridia; order TANB77; family CAG-508; genus RGIG8482. Next base: position 21,667 of record CANOGC010000014.1, read on the forward strand.
TATTACCAGAAGGAGTTACATATAAATCATCTACAAATTCTGGAAACTATAATGAACAAACAAGAGAATTAATATGGAATATAGGAACATTATCATCAAAGGAATGGAAAGTATATCAATTTGAAGTTAATATAGATAAACTAGAAAATGATATATATGAAAAAGTTATAAAAGTAAACTCAAGTATAACAGGAGAAAAAACAGTAGAATCAAATGAAACATCAATCATTGTAAAAAAGGCGAAATTACAAATTAAACAAACAAGTGATACACCAGAAGAGGTTTCAGTAGGAGATAGAATAAAATATAATTTTGAAATAACTAATATAGGAAAAGGTTATGCAGCTATTGTAGAATTAACAGATGTTATTCCAGAAGGATTAACATATGAAATTGCACAATATTCTTATAATGGAAAAACATATAGTTCTAAAATAGGAACAGGAAATACAGCTAAAGTAATAGTAAATGGATTAAAAGAAGGAGAAACCTTAAATATATCAATTACAACTATAGCAGAAGAGCTTGAAGTTGGTGTAAATGAAAAGAAAGTAACTAATAAAGCGGTAGTGTTAGCAAAAGGAGTAGAAGAAGTTACTTCAAACGAAATAACTCATACAATTGTTAATAAACAGACAAATATTGACGACCCAAGTATAGATAAACCAGAAGAGGGAACACACACTATTTCAGGTATAGCTTGGTTAGATGAAAATGGTAATGGAAAACGAGACGAAAATGAAAAAAGAATGTCTGGTATTCCAGTAATTCTAATTAATGCTGAAAATGGACAAATTGTAAAAGATATAACAACTGGAAAAGAGAAAAAACAAGAAACAAATTCTAACGGAGTATATACATTTGCAAATTTAAAAGATGGAAATTATATGGTAGTATTCTTATATAATACAGGGGATTATGGAATAACTCTTTATAAAAAAGAAGGAGTAAATGAAGATAGAAATTCAGATGCAGTTCAAGTAAATGTTATATATGAAGGAATTACAAGAGTAGCAGGAGCAAGTGATAAATTAAATTTAAGTGGTGAAAACATTACAAATATCGATATAGGGTTAACGAATTCACCAAAATTTGATTTAAAATTAGATAAAGTAATTAGTAGTATTGTTGTAAGCGATATATCTGGAACAGATGTATATGAATACAAAGATGAAAAACTTGCAAAATTAGATTTAAATAGTAAAAGAGCAATTGGAAGTACAATTTTAGTAGAATACAAAATACGTGTAACAAACGAAGGTGGAGTTTCTGGATATGCTAAAAAAATTGTAGATTATATGCCAACTGGAATGAAGTTTAATTCAGAATTAAACAAAGATTGGTATGCATCAGATAATGGAACAAATCTATATAACTCAAGTTTAGCAAATGAAATAATAAACCCAGGTGAGACAAAAGAAGTTACACTATTACTAAGCAAGAAAATAACAGAATCTAATATGGGAATTATTAATAATACTGCAGAAATTGCGGAAAGTTACAATGATTTTGGATTAAATGATGTAGATTCAACACCTGCTAACAAAGTACAAAATGAAGACGATTTAAGCAGTGCTGATGTAATTGTTGGTATAAAAACAGGTGAAGTATATTTATATATTACATTAACACTAATATCAATTAGTTTATTAGGTGTAGGAATATATTTAATAAATAAAAAGGTATTAAAAAGAGGATAGAAAGGAGGTAAATATATGAATAAAATAAAGAAAATAGCAATATTAATATTAATTATCTTTCTTGGAATAACAGTAACAACTGTATCAAATGCGACATTTGAAGTTTATAGTGATGTTGTTGATAGTATAATAAAAGACCACAAATTCTATCCTAATACGGTTCTTCCAGGTGGAACATTTTTCTGTATAGAACCAGGAGCAGAATTTCGTCCAACTTTGTCATCAGGTGAAAATGCAACATATCCTGCGGGCTCAACTCTACCCACAAATGGAGATTATTTGTGTATAGAATGCACACCTGAAATCAAACTTCCATGGGAGAATGGTACAAAATATTACTATAGGTTTACACAAAGCCATACATTTTCATGGCATGAACATTCTGATGCAGCATATGTATTAGCACAAATGCAGGAAGAAGGTAAAGTAATTAGTTGGGATACAGCTTATGGAATTTGGAATTCTACAGTTAGTATGGGGTCAAGACCAGGAGATTATCCAATTATAGGAGAATCTCATGCATATAAGGATTTTTATGAATTAATACATGGTGGTGCAACAACCAATGATATATTTGAAAGTCTAATTAAAGATGAAACTAAGATAATAGATAGAGGAGTTAACCAAAACGAAGGCTCTTATACTGTAGGACCATTTAAAATCGATTATCCAGATGGAGTATATGATGGTAAAAACAAATTTAGTTGGATTGAATCTATTAAAGCTATTACAGATATAGGAGAATTACCAGTACAAATACTATCTAAAACAGGAGCAGAAATCAATATAAATGATTTAAAAGAAAATGGAAGCCAAACTTTAGATCAAAAAGAATTTTACGTTAAATTTTTCACTAAAGAAGCAACCAAAATGAAAATAGAAGTAGAACTTGGGTATTTAGAGCATTGTGAAGCAACAATGACAAAATATACAGGAGTAAAAATATATCGTAATTGGGCAGAAGAAAAAAGTGGAACACACGATCATCCAATAGTACACAGTGCTCAATATGATGCATTTGGTAATATGATAAAAGATTCTTGGATAGAACATGACTATAAAGAAAGAAGAAGATATAAAGCACAAGATGCGTCTTTTGGTGAACCTCAAGTATTAATGGCTTTTTCTGGTACAGCAACAAAAGTACGTAAGAAAGTAAAGATAGAATTTCCATTCCATGTAGAGGTATATGAACCAGAAGAACCAGGAAATCCTCCTGATGACAATTATATACCACTTACAATAAAACTTGCAGGAAATGTTTTCTTAGATGAACAAGAAGGTAAAGCAAATGATGAAAATAATTTATTTGATGTAGGAGAAGGCTTAGATGGAATAGAGGTATATTTACATCAAATTAAAGACGGAAGTGACACAATAATAGACAAAACTCTTACAACTGGTGGCGGATACTATATGTTTAAAGACTTAAATGCTCAGTATAAATACTATGTAGAATTTGTATATAATGGAATGTTATATACAAATGTAGAGGTAGGAGATTTAGGAACTAATGCAAATAATATTTCAAAAGCAGCGGAAGATGCTCATGGACATGGTGGAAATAGACAAGCATTTAATAGTGTATTTAGTGAAATAGGGTCAAACCCATTAAACTACCATAGCCCATCTAGAGGAGCATATAACCAAGTATTTTTACAAGAAGATATAGCAAATATATTTAAATCAATAGCAAATGGGTATGGAAGCCATGGAAATAGTAATCAAGATGTATTTGCATATGATTGTAGAATACATGCATACAGTGAAAAGAATTATCCATTAATAGAGATATTTACAATAGATAAAAAGAATAATGTGATTGCAAATGAAAATTATGATGCTATTTATGATGAACAAAATACAAAATATAATCAATTACATGTAAACTTAGGTATTAAAGCAAGACCAGTATTCGATTTAGCACTATATAAAGATGTATTTAATGCAACAATAAACATCAATGGAAAGCAAGAAGTATATACATATGATGCAAGGAAGGACTGGGAAAATAAAGGATTTAGTTACGGTGTAAATGAAGACTATTATATTGGACAATTAAGGGATCAATACATGAAAAACGTAGATCCAAGTATTACAACAAAAGAAGCAATAGATGAAGGACAATACATGCATGAATATAGGACAGAAGAAATTATAAATGGTAATAATACCAATACAACATATAAACCATGGTTACAAGATAACGTAAATTATGAAATGACATTATATGGTAGTGATTACAATCCAAATGGAGATAACAAATATGCATGGAGAGATATAAATCATCAGTTAGCAGATAGTGAAAAACTACAAATTCATGTAACATATAAAATAGCAATTAGAAACCAATCAGGTATTGTAGGTTCTGCTACAGAGGTTGTAGATTACTATGATAGTAAATACAATTTTGAAAATGCATATGTAGGAGATGAAGATGGAAATAGAACAGGATCAGTAAATGCAACTAATACTTCTATATATGGAGAAGGCTCAAGAGTATCAGGGGCTAATGGAACATGGAATGTTCAAGCAGCAGATCAACAATATGGTGGAGACTTAAAAAATACTAATCATGAATATAAAACAATTTATTTACAACCAGACGAACAAAAATTAGGTGATGGAGAAACACAATACATTTATGTAACGTTTGGATTAATTGATCCAGAAGGTACATTAATTAAAGCAGGACTACCATTTGGAGAAAAATTCTATACATATAATATGGCAGAAATTAATGGATATAAAACATACGGATATAAAGACAAAAATATTACTGCATCAGAAGGAATAGTAGATAAAGATTCAAACCCAGGTAACTTTAACCCAAGTACATATAGTTATGGAAACGAATTAGAAGATGATACAAGTAGAGCACCAGCATATGCATACTCAGTACGTAAATCTAGATCATTAGAAGGAAATGTATTTGAAGATATGTTATCAAATAATGCAACATCAAGTGAATATAAAAATGACGAGTATAAAGTTATGGCAAATAAAACTAGATTTGGAGATGGAACAATAAATGCTCCTAATGCAGTAGATAAAATGATTGCAGGTGTTAAAGTAGAATTAGTTGAAATTAAAAATGGTAACTTATATGTTCGTCAAACAACAAGAACAAACAAGGATGGTTGGTATGGATTTGGAGCATTTATACCAGGAAATTATACAATTAGGTTTACTTATGGTGCAGATAATGATACAGCATTAACAACAAATTCTCAATATGATAAAGGATTAAATGATACATCATATAATGGGCAAGATTATCAATCAACAATATTTACACCTAGTGGAAATGAAGTATCAAATACTCAAACTTATACAACTGATGAAGTATTAAAAAATACATATAACACTAATAACCAAGCTAAAGGAAACGAAGAAAATAGAGTTAATGTATCAAATACACAAAACATTAAAAAATATCAAAATACAAACTACTATTGGTATGCAGATACTTCTATAGGAAGTAAATCAGATGCATATGATGATGAAGCAAGAAGAAATGAAGTAGTAGCTTATTCAAAAGGAGAATATGGAAGAGAAATTACAAACCATAAAGCAGAAGTGTTCAACTCATACATTAACCAAGCTAAATTAAGAGAGGACGAACAAAATAAAAACTTCAATCAATTTACACAAGCGCAACCAATGGATGAAGGTGTAGATAGCGAGACAAAGAATAAATCACTTGTAAACGAACTTGAAAGAAGAACATATATGTATGCATATACACCAGAAATTCCAGTAGAAGTTGAATATACAACTACACAAATTGCAGGAAATAAAGCATCAGATTACTATACACATAAGATTACAGGAGTAGATTTTGGAGTAGTAGAAAGAGCACGAGCTAATTTAGCAATTGACCAAGATATTGAATATATTAAAGTAACAGCATCAAATGGAGATACATTGTTAGAACTACAATATGACGAATTAGCAAAACATTATAAAGTAATTGTAGATAATGAGGGTAACTATCAATGGATAGAAAAAGAGCAACAAGGTGATACTTTTGAAGGATATGACAAAAATGAATTATTAAATATCATTATGGACGATGAATTATTAAGTGGGTCAAAGCTTGAAGTAAGATACAGATTTACAGTAACCAATAATAGCGAAATATGTACAAATATAGCAAATACATTAAATACGACCAATACTTTAAGAGCAAAAAATATTATCAACTATGTAGCAAACAATCTAAACTTTGATGCAAGTGATAATAATGGATTATGGGAAGTTGCTAATAAAGATGATATTCAAACAGTATCAAATTCAACATGGATTAATAATGATGTAAGAAATGACAATACAAAAGTAGTAGACTTAAGTACACAAACAACAATATTAAAAGCAACAGACCAAAACGCATTAACAAAACAACTAAAACCAGGTGAAAGTGCTACAGAAATATTAACATTAAAGAAAATACTATCATCAGAAAGTTCAAGTGATGACTTAAAATATACTAACATGGCCGAAATAGTAGAAGTAGAAAGTGAACTAGGTAGACGTGATTATGGAGCAATACCAGGAAACCAAAGCTTAGAAGTACAGCCACGTGAACATGATACATCAGGAGCAAGTAGATATGATGAAATGGCAAACTCACCATATGATCCAGATGGAAAAATTATTATAACACCACCAACAGGAGATACAAAAGTTTACTATGCATTAGCAGCAGGAATAGCAATATTAACACTAGCAGGAGTAATCTTAATAAAAAAATTCGTAATAGGTGGTAAAAAATAAGATAGCATAAAACAAAAGATGTATACTTTGAAAGTGTACATCTTTTGTTTTTTTAATTATAACCCATTGAAAAAAGTGCCGAAATGTTATAAAATAACGGTGCAAACAAAAGAAAAAGTCATATCATAAAAAACAGTATCACAAAAAGTCGAAAACTTTTTTAAATAGAGTACTAAATATGACAAACTATTCAAAAGATTAAGATTAAAATAGATACCGATATTTAAAAAAGTAAGAGGTGATAAGAATGTTTCAAAATATACAAGGACAAGTAATACAGGAAGAAGAATATGAAGAAACAGATTATAAAGAAAATAAAATACAAAAATTTTTAAAAGTGGCATTTACACCACGGAAGAATATTAATATATATAGCATGTTTTATGCTATCTAGTATAGAATGTATAGGTGGAGTAGCTCCATTTGCATTAGCAATATTTGCAGCTAGCCTTTCAAATCGTATTCCAGCACTAATTGTCTATATAATATCTCTTATTGGAACTTTAGTAGGCTTAGGAGGAAACTATGCACTTACCTACTTATTAACTTCGCTTGTATTTATAGTAATGACACTTATTATAAAACCAAAAGAAGGTGAAGATTTCGAAAACGAAAAATCAAAACTAGGAATTTATGTATTTCTATCTTGTTTTTTAGTACAAGCAAGCAAAATGTTCTTTGGAGGTTTTTTAGTATATGACCTACTTATGAGTGTAGTTATGGGGGTAGCATCATACATATTCTATAAAATATTTGCAAACTCAATAATTGTACTAGAACAATTTGGTAAAAAGAAAGCATTTGCAATAGAAGAAGTAATAGGGGCAAGTATTCTAATTGCAGTTTGTGCATCAAGTTTTAGAGGATTTGCAATATTTAGCTTTGAAATAAGAACAATACTAAGCATATTAGTAGTATTAGTATTAGGATGGAAAAACGGAGTTTTAGTAGGAGCAACAACAGGTGTTACAATAGGAACAATATTAGGACTCATAGGACAAGACGAGCCTATTATTATAGCATCATATGCATTATCAGGAATGATAGCAGGTATATTCTCAAGGTTTGGAAAATTTGGTGTTATTGTAGGTTTCATATTAGGAAATGCAATATTAACATATGTAACAAATGGAAATACAGGTTCTATTATATACTTCAAAGAAATATTAATAGCATCATTAGGACTACTACTTGTTCCTGCAAGTATTGAAATTGATATAGAAGAACTATTCGGAAAATCAAAATTATTACAAGCAGGTTCAGCAGGAAGAATCGAAGAAAATAGAGAAGCAATTTACAAACTAAATAATGTATCTGAAACTATAGCAGATATTGCAGACACATATAAAGAAGCAGCAGCAACAATTATAGAAGATGAAGATATTAAAGAAAAAGAAAACAGAAAAATATTCGTAGATGAGTTATTAAATAACACAGAAGGACTAGAAAATAACATTTTATATGATGATATTGTAAACTTAGAAAATTCTGATATTGCAAATGATATTTTTAAAGTTCTACAAGAAAACCAAAAAATTACAAGAAAAGAATTAATAGACATATTTGCAGACCACAACAACTACATTATAGGGTTTGATAATGTACAAATAAGCTTAGATTTAGAACAAGATATAGGAGCAGTAGTAAATTTAATTAATGAATCATACAGGATTAGCAAGGCAAACTTCATTTTTAAAGCCAAAATAGATGAAAACAAAAAGAACATGGTAAATCAATTAGATGGAGTATCAAAAGTAATATCATCACTTGCAAGCGATTTAGAGGAGCAAGAAAACCATATAAATGAGTTTGTTGTTGAAAAAGAAGAGATTTTAAAAATTGCAAAAGAAAGAAAGATTGATATAAAAGACTTAAAAATAAGAAGAGAAAAAACAGGAAGATATATTATAAATGTATATGTAGATACATGCTGTGAAGAAAACGAAAAAAGAGGCTGTACAATTGAATCAGTTGAGAAAATTTTATCAAAAGTATTAAATGATAAAATAGTAATTCAAAAAAGCAATTGTGGACAAAAAAGGGATACAAATTTATGTATTAATACATACACATCACAAGATAGGTATTTATTACAACTTGGTTTTTCAAGAAAAACCAAAGAAGGTTCACCAATTTCTGGAGACACAAGTACAAGCCTAAAACTAGAAGATGGCAAATATTTACTTGCAATAAGTGATGGAATGGGAACAGGGCCAAAAGCAAGACAAAGCAGTAAAATTGCAATAAAAATGTTAGAGAGATTGTTAAGTAGTGGGTTTGATAAAGATACATCAATTGAACTTATAAATTCAACAATATCATCTACAACTGCTCGGAGACGAAGATACGTATGCAACATTAGATATTGCAATATTAGATTTATATGCAGGAAATATAGAATTTATAAAAAACGGAGCATGCCCTACATATATAAAACAAAACAGAAAAGTACAAATAATAAAAGCATTATCACTACCAGCAGGAATATTAGATAATATAAGCCTTGTAGTGTACGATAAAGATATAGAAGGAAACGACATCTTAGTAATGTGTTCTGATGGAATAATGGAATCAAACTCAGAATATCAAAATAAAGAATTATGGGTAAGAGACATATTAGAAAGCATTGAAACAGATAATGTTCAAAAAATAGCAGATATAATAACAAAAGAATCAATAGATAATTGGTATGGACAAGTAAAAGATGATATGACAATTATTGTTGCAAAAATGATAAAGAGATAAAGTAAGGGATTGTAATTATTCAATGCATTTAAGATAAAATATTGTGTATAAAAGAACCCCCAGTCTGCTTACGCAGACAGACCCCTTAAATAAAGGGGCCTTTACTCTACTATTTTAGACTAGAATAGTTTATTTTAAATTGTAAAGAAAAGCCCCTTCTTTACTTAAGGGAGTTCAACCATCGCTCATAACCCGAAGGTCGGTAGTTCGAGTCTACCCCCCGCAACCACAAATTTTATTAGAGTCGCAAGAGATTGTGGACTCTTATTTTTTTGACTAAAATTCTA